>JAOAUC010000036.1 GCA_030157785.1 Zoogloea oleivorans | reverse complement strand
AACAAAACCAAGAACGTGTTCCATGACGACTCCTTTAGTTGAGATGATTTAAATTGAAACCGAAACGACTACTTAAACTTTGAAACTTAGTGGCTTTCGTGCGCCTGACCGATATACACCAGGGTCAGCATCATGAAGATGAAGGCTTGCAGCGCAACGATCAGGATGTGGAAGACGGCCCAGATGGAACCGGCAACCACATGACCGAGGAAACCAAACACTGTAGCGGTACCACCCATCAGCGCGATCAGCATGAAGACCAGCTCGCCAGCGTACATGTTGCCGAACAACCGCATGCCGTGGGAAACGGTCTTGGCGAGGAATTCGATCATCTGCATCAGGAAGTTGATCGGGTACAGCAGCGGATGGGAGCCGAAGGGGGCGGTGAAGAGTTCATGCACCCAGCCGCCGAAGCCCTTGATCTTGATGTTGTAGTAAACACAGATCAGCAGCACGCCGATGGACATGCCGAGAGTGCCGTTGAGGTCGGCCGTGGGCACGACGCGCAGGTAGGCATGCTCGTCACCTGTGATCAGCGCCCAGATCTTCGGCAGCAGATCGACCGGCAGGAAGTCCATGGAGTTCATCAGGAAAATCCAGAAGAACACCGTCAGGGCGACCGGCGCAACGAACTTGCGGGACTCCGCGCTATGCACGATGCCCTTGGCCTGATCGGCCACCATTTCAAAGAGAATTTCGATGGCTGCCTGGAAGCGCCCCGGAACACCTGAGGTCGCCTTGTTGGCGGCGGAGATCAGGATGAACAAGGTGACGACACCCATGGCAATAGAGAAAAAGATGGTGTCCAGGTTCCAGACGCTCCAGTCGATGATCGCGCTTTGGGCGTGACCAGTCGAATTCAGGTGGGTCAAGTGGTGGACAATGTATTCCCCGGCGGTCGGGGCGTGCGCTTCGTGGCCAGTGCTCATGGTTAGTTCTTCACCAAAAATGCAAATAAATTCGCCTTCAGCGCCACAACAAACCCGATAAACAGCGTCAACCAATGGACGTCTGCATACACGAGCTGAACGGTCGCCAACAATCCTACGGTTGACGCGATCTTAACGAACTCGCCAACGAAAAACTCTAGCGGATACGACGCATCTGGACGCTTGGCTACCGCGCTCAGGCGCAGGGCGAACAACAAATTGGGAAGAACACAGGCTGCGCCTCCCAACGCCGCCGACAGCGCACCTGGCAACCCCATTACTAATCCGGCAATCAATGATGCCAGTATTGTCGCGCCTATTTGCAGGTATACCGCTTTTAACATTGGTTCTCTGCGTGGCACGTCGGGTGTTGCGCCATCCGCCGTACGAAAAACGTGCGGATGGTAGGGGTTAACCGCAGCAAAGTCAATGCTTGCTGCACCGCCACAATCAGACTGGGGCAAGCCGCCAGACAAGGAATTCTACGGCGGCGACTTGACACACCCGATAAACATATCGATCATTGTCGATATGAACAAGGATTACTCCCGGGCCATCCCGGAAACCTGGCGTGACATTTCGGCGGTTTTCGCTGCGCTTGGCGACGAGCATCGACAACGCATTTTGCTTACCTTCGAGCCCGGCGAGCGCCTGAACGTGGGCCAGATCGCCGAGATATCGACGCTCGCCCGCTCGACGGTATCTCACCACCTCAAGGTGCTTCGGGAGGCCGGCGTGCTGCTCGCGGAACGGGAGGGAAAGGAGATTTATTTCCGCGTGAACAAGATCTTCATGCAGGAGGCCTTCGGCAAGGTCTCTACCTACCTCGACACTTATCTCTAGGCGCTCTGTCGGCTCTCTCCGAATCATGCGAACCCTCATCAAAGCCATCCTGCGCAGCCTTGCATCCATCCTGTTCCGCGTCCGCATCAGCGGCTTGCTGCCGGCAGAACGATCCCGGCTGCTGATCGTCGCCAACCACGAGTCCTTTCTGGACGGCCTGCTGCTCGGCCTCTTCCTGCCCCTCGATCCGGTCTTCGTGGTGCATACCGGCGTGGTGCGCAACCCGGCCTTCCGGCTTCTCCTCGCACTGGTGGATTACCTCGCGGTCGATCCCACCAGTCCGATGGCGATGAAGAAGGTCATTCGCCTCATCGAGGGTGGGCGCCCGGTGGTGATCTTCCCGGAAGGACGCATCACCACCACCGGCAGCCTGATGAAGACCTACGACGGCCCGGCCTTCGTGGCCGCCAAGACCGGCGCGACGATCCTGCCGGTGCGCATCGACGGTGCCGCCCGCACCTACTTCTCGCGGCTGGCCGCCCACGTGCCGCGCAAGCTCTTCCCGCGCATCAGCCTGTCGATCCTGCCCACCACCCTCATCCCGATGCCGGATGCCGCCACCGCCCGCCTGCGCCGCCGCAAGGCCGGTGAAGCGATGCGCCGCCTGATGCAGGAAATGATTTTTGCGACCCGCCCGGAACAAACCCTTTTCGGCGCCCTGCTCGATGCAGCGGACATCCACGGCAGCAATCGCCGGCAAATTGAAGACCTCAAGCAGATCGAGTACAGCTACCGCGACCTCATCAAGATGGCCCTCGCCCTCGGACGTCTGGTGGCAAAGGAAAGCCAGCCCGGCGAGCGGGTCGGTCTGCTGCTGCCCAACCTGGCCCCCACCCTCGGCCTTATCTTCGGCCTGTCGGCCCATCGACGCACCGCCGCGATGCTCAACTACACCGCGGGCGTCGACGGGATGCAAGCCGCCTGTACCGCCGCCCAGGTGCGTACGATCATCACCTCGCGCAGCTTTGTGGAGCAGGCCAAGCTCGGCGACAAGCTGGCTGCCCTGCAGGGTGTGCATCTGCTCTACCTTGAGGACCTGCGCGCAACGATGAACCTTGGCGACAAGCTGTGGCTGGTGCTGTGGGCGCAGCCTTTCCCGCGGGCCGCGCTGCCCGCCGGATCACCCGAAGATGCGGCGGTGGTGATGTTCACCTCCGGCTCCGAAGGCAAGCCGAAGGGCGTGGTGCTATCGCACCGGGCCCTGCTCGCCAACATTGCGCAGATCCGCGCGGTGGTGGATTTTTCCACCGACGACAAGATCCTCAACGCCCTGCCGCTGTTCCATTCCTTCGGTCTCACTGCCGGCGGGCTGCTGCCGGTGCTCACCGGTGCCAAGGTCTTCCTCTACCCCTCGCCGCTCCATTACCGGGTCATCCCCGTTCTTACCCCTAAACTATTTAAACTATTAAAGCATGCATGGGGAGATGTAAACCCCTTCTGTCGTTTCACTCCTGGCCAGCTATCCATGGCGGTATCTTGAGGGACAGTTTGGTGACTTTGTGAGTGAAGTGTCTTTTTTCACTTAGCATCTCAATCGGGTTTCAAAATGAACTTAACCTGGGCTGAGGCCGGCGAAGCCGAACGAGCCAGGAGGCAAGCGAGCGTAGCGGAGCGCGGCAGGTGCAAAGTGATGTCGCCTCAGCCACCCCCGTTGCGTCCGGTGGGGTTAGTCGAATGACCGAATTCACGCCCGTCCAGCAGGAGGAATCTGTCTAAATACATCTACGTCATCAGACGGCAACCGGCCAGAAGTGGAAATTTGACCTTCTCAGAAGCAGCCTATCGAGCGGTTTTTGAGTTACGTCTTCGACTTCCGAATTTTTTTTCGGTAACCGCCTTTGCTGTAAAATGTAGACTATGAGTAGCGAATTGAATATAACTGCTGTGGACGATGGTCCCCGATACAGCAACGAAGACGCCCAGAAAATTTCTGGTGCGACCTACACGCCATTTGGGTTCGCAACCTTCGTTGCCCAGCAAATGTTGCAAGTGGCTGACCTACCCGCGCGAGGCACTATTCGCGTCTTGGACCCTGCCGTAGGTGATGGCGCTCTGCTGGACGCTCTCATTAAGTGCCTACCCACCGCCGCTCGTAAACGCGTCGAAGTGTGGGGGTATGACACAGACCCCAAAGCCATCCGAATTGCCTCCGCTCGGCTCGCAGAAGACTTTCCTGGCTTACCGGTCCATATTGAGCAAAAGGACTTCCTGGAACATGTTTTGACCCTTCAAAGGGGAGGCGACTTGTTCGCCCAGGTGCAACAAGAGCCGTTCCATTTGGTTATTGCCAATCCGCCATACGTCCGCACCCAAATTCTGGGAGCAACGCAGGCCCAAGAACTGGCACTGAGCTTTGGTCTGACGGGCCGTGTAGACCTGTATTACCCGTTCCTCTTAGGCATCTCGCAGGTCCTGGCAGATGGCGGGGTAACTGGTGTAATCACGTCCAACCGCTTCATGACCACGAAATCTGGACAGGCGGTGCGCCGTGCCCTGCTTTCCCGGTTTGAAATTGTGCATACCTGGGACTTGGGGGATACAAAGCTCTTCGACGCTGCCGTACTGCCCGCTGTCTTGCTGGCCAAGGGTACAAGCGACTCGAAGCATCCGCACACCGCCGGTATTGCGTTCTCCACCATTTACGAGACCAAAGACCCCTCTCAGGAAGCAGCCGCTGACGCCCTCGCTGCACTGGACGTTAAGGACAATACAGTTGTTGCAATAGCCGATGGTCGCCACTTCCGCGTGCGGCATGGCACGCTGGACAATGGCGGTGAGCCCGAAGGACTTTGGCGAGTGGCCACCGGCGCCACGGATACTTGGCTTGCCACGGTCGAAGCAAACACCTGGGAAGCCTTCCGTCGCATTGGCAAAATCCGGGTTGGCGTCAAATCGACTGCAGACAAGGTCTTCATTCGCAACGACTGGGCTGATATTCCTGGCGGCCGACCTGAGCTATTACGGCCCCTGCTAACCCGCCACTGTGCCCGCCGGTTCCTTGCTGACATACCTGCCAAAGCCAAGCACATCAAAGAAATTCTGTATCCACACGAAATCGTAAATGGACGTCGATGCGCAGTGGACCTGAGCTTCTATCCGAAGGCAAAGCACTACCTTGAGCAACATCGCGAGACACTGGAAGCGCGCACCTACGTCATCGAGGCGGGGCGAAATTGGTTTGAGATTTGGGTGCCGCAGGACCCGTCCGCTTGGCCGATGCCCAAGCTGGTGTTCCCTGATATATCTGACAAGCCAATATTCTGGATAGACACCGACGGCGGCGTCGTGAATGGCGAGTGCTACTGGGTATGCTGCGAAAACGAGGGCGAAGAAGACCTGCTCTGGCTGGCGTTGGCGGTAGCTAACTCGACGTTCATCGAGACGTTCTACGACCATAAGTTCAACAACAAACTGTACGCCGGTCGCCGGCGTTTCATCACTCAGTACGTCGAGCAATTCCCGCTGCCGGACCCCGCTCGCGTGGAGACGCAAGCCATAATTTCCTTGGTCAAGCAAATCCACGCCGCCACACCCTCCAGAGAGGCCGATACCTTGGCCGCCAAGTTGGATGAGTTGGTGTGGGGTGTATTTGGTTTAGGCGAAAAAGTCGCGCGGTAGCGGTATCTGTATTTTGCCGTTGATGACCTTGCCGCCGAACTTCCTGAATCGGGTGAAGAACTTTTCCCCCGTGGTCACGAAGAGGTGCGTCAAGGTCACCGTCTTTCCATCGGTGACGGCGTAGAACATTGCATAGCGCGTATCGCAATGGCGTGGCTGATTGTCTCCAAGTTTCTGAACATCCAGGAACTCCTCGCTACTGGGCTCCACGAGCCCCAAGTCGATGGTTGGGCTCGTTTGGAGCTTGACCTCTAGGAGTTGGTGCTTGATGTCGGGGAACTGTCCAGTGTCCTCGTGCCGTGAGTACCCCAACGCGTGACACACCAGGCTATGCAGCGCAGCGCCACGGTTACGTTCCTGGTCCATGCCAGGGTCCACGAATGTCTGACCGACAAGGGGTGATAGGCGGTCAAAAACCTCCAGGATGGGGCGCAACTCCCCTGGCCGTGGGTCTTGGACAGGGCTGGTCGTCGGGGCGAACACGAGACCCGGCCTGACGTGAAGCAACATCGCAGGCGTATCTTCCGGCACCACAAGCTCACGGTGCTCAATGCCCAGGTCGAGCCGAGCTTGATATTTAGTAGTGATAGTGCCGGTCTTGTCCAGGATGGCCAGTTGTTGGCCATTGACCACGCGCACCTTGCCTACCGTGTCGTCCTCTAGCACCTGAATGATGGCGTACCGCCGAGTAGGCGACAGCTCTTCATTCCAAATCTGTAGGTTCAGGGCTTTCTGGGCATAGGTGTCCAACTGCTGACCAAAGAACCTTGGCTGGGTCTTCTTGAATGAACTCGGCACCGGATAACCGAGGGCGTCGCACACAGCCGTCTTCACGACTTTGGAACGGGTGCGCAGCGGTAAGCCCGCAAGCGACAACCCGCGCATACCTTCGTTCAGAAGGTTCTCTATGTGCAGAGATGGTATCCAATGGTCCGGGTCACCGATTTCGATGGGACTGTAGATGTCTTTACCTGACGCAGAAATGGCCTGTCTGTATTCAGTATGGTGCTTTTCCGTCATTTTCCGCCCTTTTGGTTAGCAGTTCCGGGACGCTAACGCCGAGGGCCTTGGCGAGCACTTCAAGAGTGCTTAATGACACATTGCGCTCTTCCCGCTCCACTGAGCCAATGTAGGTTCGGTGCAGCTCACAACGGTTCGCCAGCTCCTCCTGGGAATAGCCCTGCATCTTGCGAAATTGGCGCAGGTTTTCGGCCAGGATGGCTTTTAGGGAAGGACTTGGATTAGACATCATCGGAACGGTTTATACGTTCCAGGATTGTCTTCTGCATGATGACTTTGGTGCTACAGACTTTGAGTAGCAAAAATGATGTTTCTATATTGTGAATGTGCGAAATGTCTGGCGCCACATAACGAAAGGGAAGAGCGGATTGACGGCTGCAGTACAACAAGGACACACGAACCGCCGAAGCCAATCCCTCCGCTTTTCTGAACAACTCCTCTGCTATCAGTAGCAGCCATTCGTAAAGCAAATGAGCTATGACAGCTTGGGGTCGTCTCCTGCCGCTTGGCCGAGTAACAATGAAATTGACTGGCCAGGCTGGCGAGACTTCACATCAATGAACCAAGCGCGTTCCCCTTGGGCTTCAATGGCGAGAGGAGACTAATTTTTGTTTTCAATTTTTGAGCGTTACCCTATACTTGTAACTATTACAAGCAGCCCGTTCCCCACGTCGTGCCTAAATTTCCTTCTCCCCATCGCACTGCTCATGCGATTGTTGATGTCCCGATTGAGGGGCGGCTAGGAGTTGCGCTTCCATTGCTATTCCTTGCAGATGGGGAGGTGTCTGTGCTTGCTGCATCGTTCCTTCGCAATCTGCTGTTCGTCGGGACTGAGCCGGCTACGCTAATAAAGCATGCGAAATCAATCGGGCTGTTCTACGACTATTACCTGCTGGAGAAGGGGGGGCCAACGCTTGATGAACGGGGAATGGCACTCTTGGTTAAGCAGTTCTATGAAGCGCGCCGCAATGGCTGTCCGAGCCTTGGGTGGTCTCCTGTCAAGGTGACCACGGCTCATAATGATTTAAGGCACGTTACCGATTTCTCCTCGTTCTGTGCCACTAACTTCGGGCACGTCGAAGCCAATCCAGAAGAAGAAATTCTGCTGGGCCAGCTATCTGGGAAAGAGTTCAACCTATGGCTGGCTCGGGCTTCAGCCAGAAAAAAGTGGGACCTGCTATTTCACGCGTATGGTGCAACCGAGGAAGGCCGCGGGAAAACGCGGAAACCTTCCTTCCGACCGGAGCGGGGTAAGGCTCAGCGGACTAGGTCGGTTAAGTATTTTCCGCCCGAGCACGTCCTTAACTTCATTGCCCACGCTCGCTCCATGCGCGACCGGTTGTGTTGGCTTCTGCTGTTCTTTGGTGGGCTACGCATATCCGAACTAATGCATATCTTCACGCGGGACATCTCGGTAAATACCGACGATGGCACAGCTCGCGTAGTTATTGCTCATCCGGAAGATGGGCGGATTGATTGGGCGGACGCCACTGGGAGCCGTCGCAACGGTAATCGCGCAGCCTTTCTTTTTGATAAGTACAACACCATTCCCCGTACCCAGTTGCCTCACCGGCATCCGCTCCACGCTGGATGGAAAGGAATGCTGATGGATGACGCGCGTCGGGCGGAAAGCATTGTGTACTGGAGTGACCCAAGCATGGGACGACTCTTCCTGGAACTGCACAAAGAGTACATGCGCACAGTTCGGCTCGGGGTGGCAGACGAACATCCTTATTACTTCGTGGCGCAACGAGGTGATGCCTTCGGTGAACCGTTGAAGCTCTCCGGGCTGACAAAGCAGTTTTACCGCTGTGCAGACCGTGCAGGCCTTCCGATTCCATCGGATGGTGTTAATCCGCATGGAGGAAGGCATTTCTACGGCTACTACACGGCAACTTGGCTGAGGCTTTCAAAGGAGCGTGTGCAGAAGATGATGCACCATGCCCAGCTGTCCTCAACCGAGGTTTACTACACCATAGATAGCGCCGTCATGCGTTCAGAATTGACTCAGGCCCATCAGCGGATGGCAGAGAGCATGCCGACGTTTTTACAGAGCAAACAGCGCTTGCTGTCAGATGAAGGTGGCGAACATGAGTGAGTTTGACCTGAAGGTCTTCGAATCCCCTGTGACCAAGCGTCAGATTTCGCTTAACCCACATCCCACGGAATTCGTCTGGCTGCATGTTCCCTCGCATGCTGAGTTTGAGGCTGTGCTGCTTGAGCATGAACGCATTCGTATCCAGGAGGTCTGGGAGGAGTGGTGCGCACCTCTGGATGAAACCTCGATAAAAGGATTCCGGCCCGCTCTTAACTCCTCGCTCCGGAACCTATCGACATCCGCAGTCGCACGTCGCCTCGAATACTCGAGAGTTCGAGGTGTTGGCGAAGAGTTGCGCAAGCTGCCAATTGAAGAGCAGCGAGCGCGGCTTCGGCAGTTAATGCCAAATAATTACAAAGAACTGACTGAGATAGCTAGCGCACCAGGGTTAATTCACACCTATAGTCAAAACATACGACAGGACTTCCTAAATGCAGTGGATGTCCGAGAGTTTGTGCGGCATATATCAGGCTACCCACTAGCTGCCAAAACCGTGGAGCAGCGGCGCGTGGTTTCCCGGTATTCAGAGTTGCTTCTTATGCTTCGAGCAAAAGGTTGGCTGCTGTTCGCCACCACCTTTGTTAATTGGTCTAATCAAACCAAGTGGAGCGCTGCGCTAAATCCAGCTTACACCGGCGAACTGGCAGGCCTCTTGAATGAGTTTAGGGGGCATCTTGATGATGAGCGTCTGGACCACATGAGCCCGGTTGAGAGATTCGGCTGTGGGGCCATCTTGGTCAGTTCGATGACTGAACTTAGTGACATGTCGGCACCGTTCATCGAGGAGCTCGAGGCCATGTGCGCCACGTGGGCTGAAACTGCCGGCCGTGATGGCCGTCAGTTGGCTGGTGATGCTCGCTGGGAGTTAAAGCTAGGGCGTGCACTGCGGAATATCTGGAACCATGCGCACCCTACCCAGCCTATAACCCAGAAACCACACCATAATCGGAAAGATATTCTGAAGACGGATGGTTCTTTCGAATGGTTGGCTGTTGCCAGACCTGAGTTTCATATTTGGACAGCCACCCTAGCAAGCTTTGTGCGCCAGCGAACCTCATCTGCCTCTAAGGCCGGCCTCATAGCTGGATTGAATTTCTTCTGCGATTTCCTAACCGCGCTGCCAACCCCACCCTTGTCGCCAGAGCTTGTAGAGCGTCGGCTGCATATTCATGACGTAACCTTGCGCAATAAAGCCACGCTTATGCAGGCCTTGGCCACGTGGGATAGAGATGCCCGTCGAAAGAACCTCTATCTGGGCTACCTGAAGGAATTCTTCGACTGGGTGCGAGATTGGTTGCATGCCGAAGGGCGGGCGACCGAAGCTAATGCGTATGTGAACCCCGTAACCAGCCAAGACTACTTCGATACAGGGGAGCGTAGTGCCCAAAGCTTTCGAACTGCATTGCCTTCGTGGTTGCTGAAGGAGTTGCGCGAGACAATCACCGATGACGATTTTGCTTTCTTCCGCTTGGACCAGACCCGTGATTGGGTAACGGTCTTCGACCGCGAGCAGGGCAGAACCGTACGACAGTGGTGGCCTGGCAGCGCGGTCTGCCTCCTGGTGATGCTTGAATTGCCTTTGCGTAGCCATCAAGCTCGATGGTTGGATTCGGGCCTTCTCGATGAGTTTACGCTGGACCACAAAACCGGAAAGTTAGTCAAAAACGACCATATCGGTGCCATCGCTGGGCGCCGAGAAGGGTGTCTTCGTCAGTTGCACGATACATTGCGCCAGGAAACTTGGTGTGGATTGTTCGTGAACACCAACAAGACTGCCATGTATCAATCGGACAAACCCGGCTATGAGGTCCCATACTTGCCCCCAGAGTTGGCCGACCATCTTGTGCGAGTACGGGAGTGGAGCCTCCGCTACCTCCCTCCGCTTGCCAAGCCGGTTCTGTACGCGGAGACAGCTCTTGGCCGTCATGACTATTCTGAGGCGAACATTCAGCATGTTCCCTTGGTGGCACCGCTGTTCCGTGACCCCACCACTATCGAAAAAATGACCCCCGTGGCCTACAGTCGGCTTGCGCGCGCCTATGTTCGCGTCTTGGCCGAAACGGAGAAAAAGGTCAAAAACAAGTATGGGGTGGACATCCAGCTAACTGTGCCGAAAACAAACGGGAAGGGCTTGGCGTGGAAGTACGACCTGCATACCCTGCGGATTAGTGGCATCAGCGCCATGATTGAGAACGGTGTCCCACTCGAGGTGGTTTCCCAGTTCGTCGCGGGACATGCATCGCTATTGATGACATTGTGGTACCTCAAGAGCTCGCCCGGGAAAATGCGGGAGTTCATTGCCAAGGCACATGACAAGGCCGCAGCGGAGGAGGACTTCGTCGGCAGCAGCGACTTCTTGGCAAATGTTGAGCAGTTCTCCTCGTTCTTGCTGTCGAAGGATAGTGACCGACGCTCGGCAAATGGCGATGCTGCCTTTGCAGCGATGAAAGAGCACTCTGGCTTGTGGACCATATCCAGTGACGGCATCTGCCCTGGTACCGCATGTTCTGAGGGCGGCCAGCTCGATGTAACTGGTGAGCGTTATGGTGCAGTGCCTGGCGGTCGTAGATGTGGCTTGTGTCGATTCTGGCTGACTGGGCCTGCGTTCATTCTTGGCCAGGTTGCAGAGGCAAATAACCTGATTTACCAAGTTCGCCGGAAAGGACAAGAGCTTGGTGAAGCACGGGACCAATTGATTGACCAGACCGATGCCGGTTTGAAGTCGAAGGCAGCGCATACGCGAAACCGCATCGAGGCGCTTGAGCGGGAAATCACCTTGGACATTACAGAGTGGCAGTCCAGATATGCATTCGCCACAGCGTCGTCAAACCTCCTCGATGAGTATGCGAAGGCACGACAGCAACTGGCGGCCGACCGTAACTTGCCTGCCCCGCTACTCACCGCCAGTTCCGCCGAAGAGTTGAAAGTTACATTGCAGGAGACGAACGAGTTCGTCCTAATTGACCACGTTACCCAGATGGTGGACTTCCAGCCTGGATTCAAGAACCGGGAGGCTATGCAGGAGAAGCATCTCATTCTGGCGCGCCTGCTGGAGGCAAACGACTTGCCTCAATTTATGTTGCAACTAGATGCTGACATGGCTGATGAAGCCGCAAATCTGCTGTCCTCCATGCTTCTCCAGTACGTCAAGGCACAAGACCTGCCAAGGGTATTGGCTGGTGACATCAAGCTTGAAAGCATTTCACCTCTTGATGAAGGCATCAAAGGGTTGGCGGCATTGACCACAAACTCCATTCGCCAGTTGCATACGCGGCAAATGGTTCCAATCACCGAGGCTTAATATGACGAAACCTCAAATCGCCGATGACATCTTCGAGGCCATGGCGGCCTCAATCAACAACCCCCGTCTTAAACAGTCACTAGAGCGCGTTAAGGATGCCTGTGACTTCCTTGAGAAGTCTCACGTGGCTATCTCTCCAACAGCGGTTGGAAGCTACTGTACAGACCGCTGGAAGGGGCCTAAGACACAATCTATCCGGAACTCTCAGGACACTCTGTTCCGCTATCTTCAAACAAGGATGGCTAAACAAATCCTGCCCGTCGCGGCAAAAAAGCAGTCGTTCGAGCCGGTCATACACGACGAGACCGTGCGGGCCTATGTAACTCTGCTCAGGACTGAACGTGACGAAGCGATAGGCCTCAAGAATCGCATGATTGCCGGCCTTCGGAGTTTGCCTGGTATTCCGATTGATGACCTGATTGCTTCTGGCTTCAAGCAGGTTACCACCTGCAAGAAAGACGAGGCAGCTGTAAGCAACGAGGTGCGTGAAGCACTGTCACGGTTGTTCACTGACAGCAACCTTGCCTCGGTTGGCCTGGAGCTCTATAGAGAGAGACTTCGCCATACCACCACGAAAAAAGTGCTGCTTGAGAAACCTGACGTTGAGGCGCTGCTTGCGCTTATTCGGGCGCCCAAGAGCCTTCTCGGAGCGGCAGCACTGCCGGCCCCGGGGCACGAAAACAATGCTCTCTGAAACCCTGTCTTTTTTGAGTAGTTGTATAACTTGTTATAAACCGTTTTCAAACAAGCTTAAAAATAAAATAGTTGCTTTTTTAGGGGGTAGGCTACCTGAACTGGCCTACGACCGCAACTGCACGGTGTTGCTCGGCACCAGCACCTTTCTCGGAAACTACGCCAAGTTCGCCCATCCCTACGATTTCTACCGTCTACGCTACGTAATCGCCGGTGCCGAGAAGCTCGCCACGCCGGTCCGCGACCTGTGGTTCGAGAAGTTCGGCATCCGTATTTTTGAAGGCTACGGCGCCACCGAAACCGCGCCGGTACTGGCCGTCAATACCCCAATGGCGTTTCGCAGCGGCACCGTCGGCCAGTTTTTGCCGGGCCTGCAACACCAGTTGGTGCCTGTCCCCGGCATTCCGAAGGGCGGCATGCTCCATGTGAAGGGCCCCAACCTGATGTCCGGCTACCTGCGTTTCGAGCAGCCCGGCGTGCTGCAGCCGCCCGCCTCGCCTGCCGGCGAGGGCTGGTACGAAACCGGCGACGTGGTCGAGATCGACGAGGATGGCTTTGTCAAAATCGTCGGCCGGGTCAAGCGCTTCGCCAAGGTGGCCGGCGAAATGGTGTCCCTCGAAGCCGTCGAAAAGCTGGCCGCGGTCGCCTCACCCGGCGCTGCCCATGCGGCCTCGACCCAACCGGATCCGGCCCGCGGCGAAACCATTCTGTTGTTCACCACCGACAAACAGCTCGCCCGCGAGAAGCTCCAGGGCACAGCCCGCGACGGCGGCTGGCCGGAAATCGCGGTACCCCGCCGAATCATTGGCGTCGAGGCGCTTCCCCTGCTCGGCACCGGCAAGATCGACTACGTCACCCTCAAGCAATGGGCCGAAAAGGCCTGAGCGCGTTCCACCAAAGGAGTTCGCCATGATCCGCAAATCCGTCCTGGTTCTGTGTTCGGTGCTTGCCCTGTCCGGCTGCGCCACCTGGTTCGATCACAATTCCCGCACCCAGCGCGGTACCGTGGTCGAATACCTTTACCCGAAGGGCGACAAGCCGACCCTCGCCCCCACCGTACCCGAGCTGCGCCTGCCCCTGCGGGTCGGTATCGCTTTCGTTCCCGGCGAGCGCTTCGGCGATCTGAGTGAAGCCGAACGCAACCTGCTGCTCAACAAGGTCAAGGCGGCCTTCGCCAACCGGCCCTACATCTCCGCCATCGAAGTCATTCCCAGCGCCTACCTGCGGGCAGGCGGCGGTTTCGACAACCTTCAGCAGGCAGCCCGCATGTTCAACGTGGATGTCATCACCCTGCTGTCCTATGATCAGGTCCAGTTCAACGACAGCAACCGCCTGTCCCTGCTCTACTGGACCATCGTCGGTGCCTACCTGGTGAATGGTGACCAGTACGACGTGAATACCTTGGTCGACGCCTCCGTCTTCGACGTAAGCAGCCGCACGCTGTTGTTCCGCGCGCCCGGCACCAGCCAGATCAAGGGCAGCTCGCCGCTGGTGAAGTTCTCCGAAGTCTCCCGCGAAGCCCGCAGCGAAGGTTTCCGCAAGGCCATCGACAGCCTGATTCCCCAACTCGACCAACAACTGGAAAGCTTCAAGATCCGCGTCAAGGAAGAGAAAGTCGCCCGCGTCGTCGAAAAGCCCGGCTACAGCGGCCACAGTGGTGGTGACAGCGGTCTCGCCGGGCTGGGCCTGATCGGACTGGCCACGGCACTCACCATCGCCCGCAAGCGTCGTGGCGGCTGACCAGCGCCTGCTCCTCGTGCCCATCGGCCTGCTCCTGGTGAGCAATCTGCTGCCGGCAAGCAGTGTGGAATACGCGCGCAACGCCATCGCCAGCGGCCAGTGGTGGCGCCTGTGGACCGGCCAGTTCTGCCACTGGTCGGCACTCCACCTGATCGGCAACCTGGCGGCGGTGGCCGGGCTGGTCCTGGTGGCCGGCAAGCCGATCCGCCGCTGGCTGGTTCTGTTACCTGTCGCGGCCCCGCTGCTGTCGCTGTTTCTGATGGCCACCACGCCGGAGCTCGAACACTACCGGGGCCTGTCCGGTCTGGTGGCGATGCTGGTGGTCGGCGCCGCGATAGAGGGCGGTACGGTCGGGCGAATCCTTGCTATTGCCTGGATTGGCAAACTCGGCTTCGATATTTTCAGCGGCACCCCGTCACCCCTGCTGCCCGAAGGCATCGTCACCAGCTGGCAAGCCCATCTGGGTGGTCTGCTGGCGGGACTGATCACCGCCGCCGGCTTACGGCTCCACGATTCCCGCTACCGTTGCTGCTCATGAATCGACGCCATTTTCTGCTTGGTTCGCTGGGCACTACTGTGCTGCTCGGCACCGGCGGCACCGCGCTGGCCCGTCACAGCCTGTGGAACCCCTGTCGGGCCAGCCTGCCACCGGCAATCGCCGACCACGAGATCGTTCGCACGGCCTGGGAGGGCCTTGATCCGGCCAAGGTGTGGGACGGCCACGCCCATCTGGCCGGCACCGGCGACGGGGGAACAGGCATCGAGATGAGCCCGCGGATGCTCAGCCCGCTCCATCCCACCGAATATTTTCAGCGCCTTTTCTACCTCAACGCTGGCTGCGCCCACAAGGCGCCGGGCCAGGTGGACCAGAGCTACGTGGAACGCCTGCACAACCTGGCGGACGGCATGGCCCCGGGCTTCAAGCTGCTGCTCTTCGCCTTTGAGCGCACCCACGACAGCAGCGGCAAACCCCGACCCGAACTCACCGCCTTCCACGTCCCCAATGCCTATGCCCGCGATGTAGCCCGCGCCCATTCGGCATATTTCGAATGGGCCTGCTCGATCCACCCCTACCGGCCGGACTGCGTTGACGCCCTCGAAGCCGCCGCGCGGGACGGAGCGAGAGCCGTCAAGTGGCTGCCACCGGCGATGGGCATCGATCCGGCCTCGCCGGCCTGCGACCGTTTCTACGCCACCCTCGCCCGCCTTGACCTGCCGCTGATCAGCCATGCCGGCGAAGAAAAAGCCGTCCACGGAGCGGGCCAGCCCGCCTGGGGCAACCCGCTGCGCCTGCGCCGGGCGCTGGATCACGGGGTACGCGTGGTCGTCGCGCACTGTGCCAGCCTTGGCGAAGACCACGACGAAGATCAGGGCTCTCACGGGACGAAAGTCTCCAGCTTCAGCCTTTTCGCCCGGCTGATGAGCGAAGCCCGTTACGAAGGCAGACTCTTCGGCGACATTTCGGCGATTGCCTTGCGCAACCGTCAGCTGGACACAATCCGGGCCCTCCTCGAGCGGGACGACTGGCAGCCCCGCCTGCTTTTCGGCAGCGACTACCCGCTGCCCGGCATCCTGCCGCTGGTGTCGCCCCACCGGCTGGCCGCCGAAAAGCTCCTCGACGCCGCCGCCGTGCCGGTGCTGGCAACCCTCCGCGAGCACAATCCGCTGCTCTTCGACTTTGTCCTCAAGCGCCAGCTGCGCTCGGGCACGCATTGTTTTTCTGCCAACGTCTTCGAAACACGCTCCTTCTTCGATCGGAAACCTGCATGAGTTCCCAGTTTCGCCTCCTTCGCGAGCAACGTTTCCGGCCCTTTTTCCTGACCCAGTTTCTCGGCGCCTTCAACGACAATCTGTTCAAGAATGCGCTGGTCGTGCTGCTCACCTTCCAGGCCGCCAGCTGGACGACGATCAAGCCGGAGCTCCTCGCCAACCTGGCTGCAGGCGTCTTCATCCTGCCCTTCTTCCTGTTCTCGGCAACGGCTGGCCAGCTTGCCGACAAGTACGACAAGGCCTATCTGACACGGCTCGTGAAGATTCTCGAAATTGCCATCATGGTCGTCGCCCTCGCCGGCTTCCTGCTCCACAACCTGGCGACACTGTTCGGCGCCCTGTTTCTGCTCGGCTGCCACTCGACCCTCTTCGGCCCGGTGAAATACGCCCTGCTGCCCCAGCACCTTCACGAGGAAGAACTTGTTGGCGGCAACGCGCTGGTGGAAGCCGGCACTTTCGTCGCCATCCTCATCGGCACCCTGGTCGGCGGCCTGCTCGCCGCTGCCGAGCATGGCGACCTGTGGATTGCCGGCGGCGGCATCCTGGTCGCCATCACCGGTTATTTCACCAGCCGCGGCGTACCGCCGGCGCCCGCACCGGAACCCGGCCTGAAGGTCAATCCGAACCCCTTCACCGAAACCTGGCGCAACATCGGCTTTGCCCGCGAGAACCGGCCGGTCTTCCTGGCCATCATGGGCATCTCATGGTTCTGGCTGTACGGTGCGCTGTTCCTCGCTCAGTTTCCGGCCTACGCCAAGGGCGTTCTGGGCGGCGGCGAAGGCACGGTGACGCTGCTGCTGGCCACCTTCACGGTGGGCATCGGGCTCGGCTCACTGCTGTGCGAAAAGCTCTCCGGCGGCCACGTGGAAATCGGCTTGGTGCCCTTCGGCTCCATCGGCCTGACTCTTTTCGGGCTCGATCTGGCCTTCGCCTCGCCAGCCGTACTGCCGGCCGGCGCACCGCTGGCCATCGGCGCCGTGCTGGGCCAGCCGGGCATGTTCCGGGTGCTGCTGGCCCTGCTGATGCTCGGGGTGTTCGGCGGATTTTTCATCGTGCCGCTCTACGCGATGATGCAAAGCCGCTCCGCCGCCGGCCACCGGGCCCGGGTGATCGCTGCCAACAACATCCTCAATGCGCTGTTCATGGTCACCGGGGCACTGGCTGCCGGCGCCTTGCTCGGCGCCGGCCTGAGCATTCCGATGCTGTTCGGTGTGGCGGCGCTGATGAACGCCGCGGTGGCGCTTTACATCTTCCGGCTGGTGCCGGAATTCCTGCTGCGCTTCATCGTCTGGCTTCTTATCCACAGCGTGTACCGCCTGCGTACCGAAGGCCTCGAACACATTCCGGAAAGCGGCCCGGCGGTCATCGTCTGCAACCACGTGAGTTTTGTCGATGCACTGGTGATCTCGGCCGCCTGCCGGCGTCCGATCCGCTTCGTGATGGATCACCGCATCTTCCGCTGGCCAGTGCTGTCCTTCGTGTTCCGCCACAGCCGGGCGATTCCTATCGCGCCGGCAAAAGAAGACCCGGCGATGATGGATGCCGCCTTTGCCGAAGTGTCGGCTGCGCTGGCCGCCGGCGAGCTGATCGGCCTCTTCCCGGAGGGAAAAATCACCGCCGACGGTGAGCTATGCCCATTCCGCCCGGGCATTGCCCGCATTCTCGACGCCAACCCGGTTCCGGTCATCCCCCTTGCCCTGCGCGGGCTGTGGGGCAGCATGTTCTCCCGCAAGGACGGCCCGGCGCTGAGCCGGCCCTTGCGACGCGGGCTGTTCAGCAAGATCGAACTGATCGCCGGCGAAGCGCTGGCGCCGGAAACAGTGAGCATCCCGGGCCTTCAGGTACAGATCGCAGAACTGCGCGGCGACTGGAAATAAATGGACTGGAACAAGCCATGAGGATCATTGTGAATGTGATCAAGCTGATGGTGTTGTCGATACTGCTGTTGCTGGTCTTCGCCGGTGGCCTGTGCATGACGATGAGCCCCAACGATGCCGGCATAACAGTCATCTGCTTCGTCGTCATGCTGGTGTTCGGCTGGCCGGCCTGGCTGATCCTCAAATCCTTCGGCTCAAAGCCTGAAGAGGACAACGAGCCGCCCGCCGAATGATCACCGACCCGGCCACCGCCCACGTCGTCCACGCGGCCTTCGAGGCCCTCGGTCTGTTCGGTGGCGCCCAGCTTTTTTTCTTCCTGCGCCGCAACCAGAACACCCCGGACGCATTTCATGGTCGCCAGTTCGCGGTTTTATGCGGCTGCCTGCTCGGTGCTGCCATCGGCAACAAGGCGGTGTTCTGGGCCGAAATGCCCCATCTGCTGGCCCAGGCAGATGGCTGGCGTCTTCTGATGGCCGGTCAATCGATGGTCGGTGGCGTGCTGGGCGGGCTGATCGGCACCGAGATCGCCAAGAAGCTGGCCGGCGTAACAGCCTCGACCGGCGACCACTACGTGCTGCCGATCCTGTCCGGACTCGTCATCGGGCGAGTCGGCTGCTTCCTCGCCGGCCTCAACGACGGCACTTTCGGCGTCGAAACCGGCCTGCCCTGGGGTATCGACTTCGGTGACGGCATCTCCCGCCACCCAACCCAGCTCTACGAAATCGTCTTTGCCGGCTTGCTGGCCTGGACACTGCAGCGGGCCACACCCGCGCTCGCCCCCGAACCCGGACTGCGCTTCAAACTGATGCTGTCGGCGTACCTGCTGTGGCGGCTGGCCATCGACGGACTCAAGCCGGTGCCCTTTACCTGGCCCGGCGGCCTGTCCGGCATCCAGTGGGTGTGCCTGGCGGCCCTCGCCTTCTACCTTCCCCCCACGGTGCGCCAGTGGCGCCGCCTTCATGTCCCGAAAGAATCGTCCCTACCTGTTTCATGACACCACCAGCTCGGTGTGCACCACCTGCCTGCGCCGGGTCGAAGCCAAGATCCTGATCAAGGACGAGAAGGTCTACCTGGAAAAATGGTGCCCGGCCCACGGCACCGAACGGATCCTGATTGCCGACGACGCGGCCTACTATCGCCTCGGCCGCGAGGTGTACGTGAAGGCGCCGGAAATGCCGGAAGACTTCTCGACCCGGATGGAATTCGGCTGCCCCTACGACTGTGGCCTGTGCCCCGACCACATGCAGCACTCCTGCCTGACGGTGCTGGAAGTCACCGACCACTGCAACCTGCGCTGCCCGGTGTGCTACGCCGGCTCCGGCCCGGAACGGCTGAGCCACCGGCCGCTGGCCGTCATCGAGAAAATGCTCGACGCAGTGGTGAAGAACGAAGGCGAGCCCGACGTGGTGCAACTCTCCGGCGGCGAACCGACCCTTCACCCGGACTTCTTCGCCATCCTCGACGCCGCCAAGGCCCGGCCGATCCGCCACCTGATGGTGAACACCAACGGCATCCGCCTGGCCCAGGAACCCGACTTCGTCGCCCGGCTGGCCGAATACAAACCGGGCATCGAGATCTACCTGCAGTTCGACTCCCTACGCGGCGAGGTACTGAAGGAACTCCGCGGCGCAGATCTGCGGCGCATCCGCGAACAGGCCCTTGACGCCCTCGACCGCCACAACATCTCGACCACGCTGGTGATGACCCTGAAGAAGGGCGTCAACGACGACGAGATCGGCGACCTCATCCAGTACGCACTGACCCGCCCCTGCGTGCGCGGCGTCACTCTGCAACCCATCCAGGACGCCGGCCGCAACGAGAATTTCGCCGCCAGCGAACACCGCCTGACCCTCACCGAAATCCGCCGTCGCATCGCCGAACAATCCGGCATCTTCAGCCTCGACGACATCGTCCCGGTGCCCTGCAACCCGGACACCCTGGCGATGGGCTACGCGCTGAAGCTGGGCGACCAGATCCAGCCTCTGACCCGCTTCATGGGCCCGGATGCCCTGCTCGCCGGACCGTCGAATACCATCGTCTTCGAACGCGACCCGGCCATCAAGCACGCATTGCTCAAGCTGTTCTCCACCAACCACTCACCGGAGTCGGGCGCCCGCTGCCTGTCTGAACTGCTGTGCTGCCTGCCGAAAATCGACGCCCCGCAGCTCGGCTACGAGAATGTCTTCCGGGTACTGATCGTGCAGTTCATGGACGCAGCCAACCTGGACATGCGCGCCCTGAAAAAATCCTGCGTGCACATGGTGCAGCCGGACGGCCGGATGATTCCCTTCGAGGCCTTCAACCTCTTTTACCGGGACGATCAGGCGAAACTACTGGAAACCATCCGCGGCGAAATCCTCGCCGACACGCGAGCGCGGAGGGGCTGAAGCCGTATCTACAGCGCCTTGCGCGCCTCGAAACGCAATACCGCCCTCCCCGCCCCGTCGAACAGCTCCAGCTGGCGGCCTTCGACCTGCCAGCGCACGACCCCCTGCAACAGGTTCGTAAATGCAGCCTCCTCAGCCATGCCCGCCACGCAGGCCATTCTTGTTGAAGCAAGCTGGCCGAACTTGAGTTTGTCCCCGTCCAGCTCGTAACTCCCCATCAGGCGGTTGCACCCCCCGCTGCCGCCCAAGCGCTTGTCCTTGCCGCTGAGCAGGATCTCCGGCGGACGGGCACGACTGCCGGGTTCAAGCACCAGCCCGTCCTGGCTGACCAGGTTCCAGGGAATATCCTCCAGCGGCACCACAGGCTTGACGCCTGCGCCGCTACAGGCCTGGACAAGAACGACAAAAGGCAGGGCAGCCAGCAAGGACGGGATCGACATGAAAACACCTCGGTTGACGCTGTGGATAACTCAGCCGACCTGGGCCGCTGCCAGCTCGGCATCCTGCTCCCGCGCCCATCCCAGCGCCGGCCGGGCATTGACCCGCTCGGCGTAGGCTCGGAGCACCGGCAGATCGGGCACCAGACCAAACTTCAGCGTCCATCCCAGGGCGCTTCCCCACAGCACATCGGCCGCGGTAAAACGCTCGCCGAGCAACCAGGGGCCTTTTTCGAGCTGGGCCACCAGGGTCGCCAGCATGGTGTCGAAGTCGCCGTAGGGCGACAAACCCTTGGACGAGGCCTCGTGTTTCATGGCCCGATCGACCAAGGCCGGTTCGTAGCTGGAACCGTAGAAAACCAGCCAACGCAGATAGGCACCCCTCAAAGGGTCGCCCATTTGCGGTGCCAGGCCGCTTTCCGGGTAGAGATCGCCCAGATAGATGACGATGGCCGGCTGTTCGGTTACCAGGGTTTCGCCGTGTACGATGGCCGGCACCTTGCCCATTGGGTTGATGGCCAGGTAGGCCGGCTCGCGCTGCTCGCCGGCCTTCATGTTGAGCACCTTCAACTCGTAATCGGCCCCCAGTTCACGCAGCAAGGCGAGGATTCCGGAGGAGCGGGTATTGGGAGAATGGAAAAAGGTAACGCGACGATCCATGCTGAATCTCCTTCAAGAACCGGTCGCCGACGCGCTTGCCGACGACCGGCTGCGGGCGGTCAGCCCAGGTTCTGCAGGGCGAATTCCCAGTTGATGAGCTTGTCGATCACCGCGTTAACGTAGTCGGCCCGGCGATTCTGGTAGTCCAGGTAGTAGGCGTGCTCCCACACATCGATGGTGAGCAGAGGCTTCAGGCCGGCCGTGAGGGGCAAGTCGGCATTGGCAGTCTTGACGACCCTGAGCTTGTCGCCGTCGGCCACCAGCCAGGCCCAGCCACTGCCGAACTGGCCCATGGCCGCCGTGGCGAGTTCCTTCTTCAGGGCATCGACGCTGCCAAAAGAGGCTTCGATCTTCTGCTTGAGGGCTGCCGGCGGTTCGCCACCGCCATTCGGGCGCAGGCTCTTCCAGTAGAAAGTGTGATTCCAGGTCTGGGCGGCGTTGTTGAAGATCGCGGCTTTGTCAGCCTTGCCGGCCACTGCAGCGATGATCTTCTCGAGGGACAAGTCAGCCAGATCCGAACCGGCGATGAGCTTGTTCAGGTTATCCACATAGGCCTTGTGATGCTTGCCATAGTGGAAACCCAGGGTGTTGGCGGAAATCACCGGGCTCAGTGCGCTGTCCGCATAAGGCAGCGGCGGCAGCACGATAGGGCTGGCGGCCCGGGCAATGGCGGGCAGGCCACCCAGGGATGCAAGGGCAAGCGCGCCCACGGAAGCACCCAGAAAATGACGGCGGCTGAAGCTGGCTGACGAATCAGAAAACGGTAAGGAATGCATACGATATCTCCGGTTGGGAATCGATGAGTCCGGATTTCGTAATGAGGATCCGGTCCGCCATTATTAGCCAGTACGGCAGGCTTTTGTCATCGATCCGTGTAAGCGGAAATTACGTCTGCGGGTGAACCGTCCGCAAAGTCAGGGTGAGCGTGGTGTCGCCGCTGGAAAACCAGATCTGACCGTCCTGGATGGTGCAGCTCAGATCCATGTTGCGCTCGGCCAGCGCGGCAAGAGCCTTGGAATCTTCCGGCGCAAGGGAAAACACCTTGAGATTTCCCAGCTTGCCGAGCGTGGCGGCATCTTTCTGCCACCAGATATCCACTACCCGGCCGCCATAGGCGAAGACGATCACCTGATCGGCCCGGCCACAGGCGCGGCGCAGCAGGCGTTCGTCAGGCAGACCAACCTCGATCCACTCGATCTCGCGACCGGTGTCATCGCGTAACCACAGGGCCGGCTCATCCACGGTGGAGATACCGCGCCCGAACTGCAGGCGCTCGTCGGCATTCAGCGCAAAGGCGAGGACACGCACCATCATCCGCTCGTCGGTCTCGGAGGGATGCCGGGCCAGGGTCAGGATGTGCTCGGCGAAATGCCCCCGGTCCAGGTCGGAAACAGTGAGGTTGGCGCGGAAAATGGTGGATTTGAGAGCCATGGCGATTGTCGGGCTGAAAAACAAAAAACCGGGCACAAGGCCCGGTTCGGAAAGCAGACTGGCCGGATTACTTGCCGACAGCAGCCTTGGCCTTGTCGGCAGCTTCCTTGGCGGCATCGGCGGTGTTGGCAACAGCTTCCTTGCCAGCTTCCTTCGTTGCGGCGGCAGCGTCCTTGGCGGCAGCCACGGCATCCTTGGCAGCGTCCTTGGTCGCATCAGCGGCATCCTTGGCTGCATCCTTGGTCGCGGTAGCAGCGTCCTTGGCGGCATCCTTGGTGGCTTCGGCAGCTTGCTTGGCAGCTTCGGCAGCCTTGTCGGCGGCTTCCTTGGCGGCATCTACCACGGGAGTCGGGGCCGGAGCAGCAACTTCTTCCTTCTTGGAGCAGGCAGCAAGGGAAAGGGCGATCAGGGCAGCAATAGCGAGGGAACGGGTATTCATCGGAAAGTCTCCAGCGGGGGTTTGTTCAAACAAGGGATTCAACCGGACGAAAATCCGTCCGCATGCGGTATGCGCGCGCCATCCTAACGCACCAGAGGCGCAGAAGGATGACCGGTACTGAAAAAGAAAAAGGCCCCAGGGGGCCTTTCCTTGAAATCTGACGCTACGGAATCACTTCACCCGGGCGCGGTATTCGTCGGTACGGGTGTCGATTTCGATCTTGTCGCCGATTTCCACAAAGGCCGGAACGGACAGTTCGAAGCCGCTGGGAAGGATGCGGGCCGGCTTCAGAACCTTGCCGGAAGTGTCGCCCTTGACAGCCGGCTCGGTGTATTCGACTTCGCGTACGACAGCGGTGGGCAGATCCACGGAGATTGCCTTGCCGTTGTAGAACACGACTTCGCAGGGCATGCCGTCGATCAGGTACTTGAGCGCGTCGGTCATGTTTTCGGCTTCGACTTCGTATTGCTCGTAGTCGGCGTCCATGAACACATACATCGGATCGGCAAAGTAGGAGAAGGTCACTTCCTTCTTGTCGAGAACGACGACTTCGAACTTGTCGTCAGCCTTGTAAACCGACTCGGACGGTGCGCCCGTGAGCAGGTTCTTGAGCTTCATCTTGACGACGGCGGCATTGCGGCCGGACTTGTTGTACTCGGCCTTCTGAACCACGAGGGCGTCGGCGCCCACCATGATCACGTTGCCGGAGCGGAGTTCCATTGCGGTTTTCATGCTGTTTCCTGCTTGCTGAAGTTTGCGCGGCACGTGCCACGGACAATAGGTAACTTATTATTCTATCTCAACTTTACCAAACTGCACCAGCTGTGCGGCAAGGTCATCGACTTGCTGCAGGTGCGCCGACCAGTCCGGTCCATGGGCTGCAAGGAAGGGCAAGGCCTCCAGGAAGGCCGGCCAGGCAGCGCCAACCCCCTCGCCCCGGTTCCAGGCCAGCCAGAAATCCGTCAGCGCACGGGCCACATCCGGGCCAAGACCGATCCGGTAACGGCCGAGGAAAGCCTCCAGTTTTTCCAGGTGAGCGTCTTCCTGCTGGACGTAGATGTGCCATACGAAGGGCTGTTCGGCCCACTGGGCGCGGACGAAGGAATCCTCCCCGCGAACGAAATTGAGATTGCAGGCCCACAACAGCTCGTCGTAACGGGCCTGCTCGACGAAGGGCAGCACCCGCACGGTAAGGCTGTCGCGGATCAGGCGATCTCCCGCACGCAGTCCGCTGACCCCGAATTCCGCTGCCAGCCCGGGCAGCACCCGCCCTTCCGGGACCAGGCAGGTAACCGGAAATGGGCTCTCCCACCACGCTTTGAGGAGCTCCGGCAAACCAGGGTTTTCGTAGGAAAACAGTGAAATCCGCAATTCGCCGGGTTCGGGCGACGCCAGATCGAGGGCCTCCCAAAAGACTTCCGGCACAAAGGCCGCCCGACGCGTGGCGTAGTCGGCCTCACGGATCAGACCGCCAGTGCTGGCATCCAGCCCGGGAAAGAAAAAATGCTGGGTCAGCGGCAGACGCGGATGGGGGGACGGCATGCGGTGGCAGCCGCTCACCCAGTCTTCGGCACTCAGGTATTCGAGATTGATCCACAGCGGCTTCGGCCCAGCCATGGCCGCCAGGAAAGACTCCGGCAGGGGGCACGCAAAGGCGGCAATCACGACCTCCCCAGGCGCCACCGCCGGCAAGGGGTCGCTCCACTGGCGGATCTCCACGCCATCGATGTGTTGGCAGGCCTTCCCCGGATCCAGGGACGGGATCAGGCGGCGCGTGCTTTTCAGGTCATCCACCCACAGACGGACGGCTATTCCGTGCTCTACCGCCAGTTGCCGCGCCAGACGCCAGCACACGCCGATATCGCCAAAGTTATCCACTACAACGCAAAAAAGGTCCCACCGGGACGGCACAGGAACGGAAACGTCTGAGGTCTGCGGAGGAGCGGACAAAACTTGGGGATAAACCGGGAAAAGAAGGCGAACGGATTGTGCACAAAGCGCTTCGATGAAGCGAGGCAAAAATTGCTCAACAATCCCTCCACACTGGATGCAGGGTCTTGCAGACAGCTTTATGAACCGGATAACTTTTTGAAAAAAATAGGTTTTAAGTACTTATCCACAGAAAACAGCCGAGCGTAAACGTTAACAGTATTTATATATAAAGAAAAAACAGTAAACAAACCCCTACATGCTTGGAAACGGAAAACAGCAGTACCTGCCAAGACTTGAACCCCTCGAGAAACCGATCTGCCCAACTTCATCGGCCTCAATCGGAAGCGATTGAAGTGGTGAATGAAGCCCCCTCTAAAACCCGGTTTTGACGCCCACCTGTGCACAACAGGGCTGTTAACTTCCGCAGAAATTGTGGACAAAGCAGGTAAACAGGGAAGAGCCAGAATCGCTCCCCAATCTGTCCCCCTCTTGATCCCCCCTCTGTCCAGAGCTTTTTCCTGCCCTCATATCATTGAAAAAAATGGGGTTTACAGGCTTATCCACAGAAAAGGCCTGTACACAGTTAACATAGTCTTATATATATAAACAAAAACATAAGAACAAACCTCCTCACCACTTTTCCCCAAAAGCAGTCTTCAGCAGGAAAGACCAAACCGTAAGGGTTCATCCCTAGACCAGACTCCACAGACCTCCCCCATAATCCGGATCCGTCCTGTCTGCAGGCATGTCACTTCATGTCCGACCGTCGATTTCCCCGGGTACTGACCCACCCTTACCTGCTGCTGACCCTCACCGTTCTGTTCTGGTCCGGCAACATGGTGGTGGGACGCGGACTGCGTGAAGCGGTGCCACCCATGAGCCTGGCTTTCGGTCGCTGGACCCTGGCGCTGCTGCTGACGCTGCCCTTTGCCTGGCCGCACCGGCATACCCTGCGCGGGCTTGATGCCGGCAAGTGGGGCATCCTGCTGGTCCTCGGTGTGCTGGGCGTAGGCGCTTACAACACGCTGGCCTACCTGGCGCTGGTTCACACCACGGCAACGAATGCGGCACTGCTGAACTCCTTCATTCCGATTGCGATCATTGCCATCTCCTGGTGCCTCGGGCACCGGGCTACGCGGGTGGAGTCGGTCGGCGTAGCGGTGTCCTTCATCGGCGTCATGACCATCGTCAGCCGCGGCGATCCGGCCGTCCTGGCTGGTTTGAGCCTGAATGTGGGCGATTTGTGGATGCTGGCGGCGGTGCTGTCGTGGGCGCTGTACACCCTTGGCCTCAAGTGGCGTCCGGCGGGCGTGCACCCGATGGCCCTGCTGGCAACCCTGACCGTGATCGGTCTGGCAGTACTGGCGCCTCTCAGCTGGCTGGAACTGGCCGGTGGTGCGCAGCTGCATCTGAGTCCGGCAGCGCTGGCCGGAGTGGCTTACACCGGGATCTTTCCGGCCTTTCTCGGCTATGTTTTCTACAACCGGGCAGTGGCCGAAGTCGGTGCCTCGAAGGCCGGGCTGTTCATCCATCTGATGCCGGCTTTCAGCACGATCCTGGCCACGCTGTTCCTCGGCGAGGTGCCGCGGCTCTATCATTTTTCGGGAATCGCGCTGATTCTTGCCGGTATCTGGCTGACGACGGGTTTCAAGAACCGCTAAACTCCGCGCCTGACTTCCGGAGCCGCCCTTGCACTTCGAACACCTGATTGCGATCAACGATCCGCTCAACGCCTTCATCGAGCCCCTGACGCTGGAGCAGGTTTGGGACGGCCTGATGTACCGGGTGGAGGAGCCCTGCGTGTTCCTGCCCGGGCTGGAACGTTGCGAAATTCTGTCGCGCAGCCACGAGCGCGTGGAGCGCGCGCTCCATTTCGGCAGTGCGCATATCCGCGACACGGTCAGCTTCGTGCGTCACGAGTGGGTGTGTTTCGAGTCGGCGGCCAATGCCGAGCACGCCGGCGGCAAGCTCACCATCCGCATCGAGCAGCCCGACCCGCACAGCCTCTACCTGCGCTTCACGTACTCAACGTCCCTGCCCGACGGCATGACTGCTGGCGAAGGGCTCCAGGTGTCGGAATTCGTCAAGGCGGCGTACCGGGAATCGGACGTGGATACGGTCCGCATCATCCGCACGATCGCGGCCAACGGCCGCCCGCAATAGCCAAAAAAACAAGGAGATACCATGAAGGTCGCACGCCCCGAGATCCGTTCGTTCCAGCCGCCGGTCCGTACCCTGATGGGGCCCGGCCCGTCCGATGTGCCGCCGCGGGTGCTGTCCGCCATGGCGCGGCCCACCGTCGGCCATCTCGATCCGGCCTTTGTCGGCATGATGGACGAGCTGAAAAGCCTGCTCCGCTACGCTTTCCAGACTGAAAACGAGCTGACTTTCCCGGTGTCCGCACCCGGCTCGGTGGGCATGGAAACCTGTTTTGTGAACCTCGTCAGCCCCGGCGACAAGGTCATCGTGTGCATCAACGGCGTGTTTGGCCAGCGCATGGCCGAGAACGTGCGTCGTGCTGGCGGTGTGCCGGTGATCGTCGAAGATCCGTGGGGCGCGCCGGTCGATCCGGCCAAGGTCGAAGAAGCCTTTGCCGCCAATCTGGATGCTGCCTTGTTTGCCTTCGTGCACGCCGAAACCTCCACCGGCGCCCTGTCCGATGCAGCCACGCTGGCGGCGATCGCCCGTCGTTACGGCGCATTGACGATCATGGACTGCGTGACTTCCCTCGGCGGCGTGCCGGTTTTGCTCGACGCGTGGGGTATCGATGCGGCCTATTCGGGCAGTCAGAAGTGCCTGTCGAGCACCCCCGGCCTGTCACCGGTAAGCTTTTCGCCGGCCGCCGTCGAACGCATCCGCGCCCGCAAGACGCCCTGCCCGAGCTGGTTTCAGGATTTGAGCCTGGTGCTTGGCTACTGGAGCGGCGCCAAGCGTACCTATCACCACACGGCGCCGGTCAATCCGCTGTACGGCCTGCACGAATCCCTGGTGATGCTTGCCGAAGAAGGCCTCGAAGCCGCCTGGCAGCGCCATCGCGACAACCACCTGCAATTGCGTGCCGGTCTGGAAGCCCTCGGCCTGAATTTCGTGGTGCGCGAAGATGCCCGTCTGCCCCAGCTCAATACCGTGTGGGTGCCGGAAGGCATTGACGAAGCGGCGGCGCGTACGCGCCTGCTGCAGGAATTCGGTCTGGAAATCGGTGCCGGACTGGGTGTTCTGGCTGGCAAGGTGTGGCGTATCGGCCTGATGGGCCATTCGAGTCGGCAGGCCAATATTGCCCTGTGCCTGGCGGCGCTGAAGACGGTAATCAGCGCACGCTGAGGCTGATGCGGTCGTAGCGGCCGCTATCGTCGAGCACCGTGATGTCGTAGCGTCCGGGCTCGGCGAGGCGTTGCGTGAAGCCCTTGCCGGCCGCCAGACGGGCGCTGGGGCGTCCGTTGAGCAGCCACACCACCTCCCCCCCCGGACCAGGCCCGCCAGCCTGGCCACGCACCTCCAGGTGCAGCAGGGGGGCATCGCCGCCTGCGGGGCGACGGAGGATTTCTCCATTGCTGGCGCCAACGATTTTCAGGCCGCTCTCCGGGCGGGCCTGTCCGGCACAGGATGCGACCCAGGCTGGCGGTAGTGCGTGCTGGTGCAAATCCTCGCCGAGCCAGGGCTCCAGCACTGCCGGCCAGCGCGCCATTGACCGCGTGGCGAGGGGGCCGGCATGGCAGTCGGCGCGGGCGCGCAGGTGGCTGTCGGTGGCGATCTGGATTTCGTAGCGGGGCTCGCCGCCGCGCAGACGGTCGGGAAAGGTGGGCGGAGCTGCGTCGTTGAGGGTCCACGCCAGCCGGCTTTGCTGGCACAAGCTGATGTCCTCGTGGCTGGCGCGGGTGCCGAGGGGCCAGCAGATGCGTTCCTGTTTCACGTTTGGCGGGGGTGTCCGCCGGCCCGGAGGGCCGGCGTCGAGGGAATTGAACAAATCGACCAGCAGTGGCGCGGCGATATTGGCGCCGAAGAAGCCCGGATTCGGCGTGCCGTCCGGCCGTCCGATCCATACCCCGATGGTGAAGCGGTCGGATACGCCCACCGACCACGCATCCCGGAAACCGAAGCTGGTGCCGGTCTTCCAGGCAATGCCGCGGCGGATGCCGGCGCCGCTTTCCACCGCCCGCCCCATCGGGCCGCCGGATTCCAGCAAGTCGCGAATGATGAAGGCCGCCCCGGCAGAGAGCATGCGCTGCTCTTCCAGGGGGGCGTCCGGCGTGTAGCGGGGTTTGCCGGCGAGGCCCTGACGGGCGAAGGCGGTGTAGGCGCCAACCAGCTGTTCGAGGCTGGTGCTGGCGCCGCCGAGGATCACCGCCAGATTGGGCTCGCCACCCTTCGGAAATTCCAGCTTCAGCCCGCCCCGTCGCAGCAGCGACACGAAGCGTACCGGGTCGAGGTGGTCAAGCACTTCCACCGCCGGCACGTTGAGGGACTTGGTGAGGGCTTCGGAAACGCTGACCGGGCCGTGGAAGGACTGCTGGAAGTTGCCCGGCTGGTAGCCGGCGAAGGATTGGGGTACGTCGGCCAGCAGGGATTCGGAATGGATCAGGCCCTCGTCGAGGGCCAGGCCGTAGAGGAAGGGTTTGAGCGTGGAGCCGGGCGAGCGCTGGGCCCGCACCATGTCCACGTGGCTGAAGCGTTCCTTGTCGGTGAAATCCGCAGAGCCGGCGTAGGCACGCACTTCGAGGGTCGCGTTATCGACCACCAGTGCCGCCATCGAGACCCGCGGCGGCAGCGCGCCGAGGCGGTCGGCGAGCAGTAGTTCGACGGTTTGCTGGGCTTGCGGATCGAGGGTGGTGTCGATGCGCGGGCGGCCGGCGGCGGTCTTTTTCAGGCGTTCGGCGAGCAGCGGGGCGAGCAGTGGTTCGCGCAGGGTTTGGGCGTAGGCAGGTTCCTGCAGGGCGTCGGTGATGTCGGCCCCGGACCAGCTGCCGTGCATGCGCTGGATGACCTTGTTGCGGGCCGTGCGGGCGGCGACGGGGTGACGATCGGGCCGCAGCAGCGACGGCGCCTGGGGCAGCACCACCAGCAGCGCCGCTTCGGCGTGGGTCAGACGGCGGGCCGGCTTGCCAAGGTAGGCGCGGCTGGCGGCTTCGACGCCTTCGAGTACACCGCCCATCGGGGCATAGTTCAGGTACAGGGTGAGGATTTCGTCTTTCGACAGGCGCGCTTCGAGCTGCAGGGCGCGCAGGATCTGGCGTGTTTTGCCGGCGAGGGTGCGCGGTGTGGGTTCCAGCACGCGGGCGACCTGCATGGTGAGGGTCGAGCCACCGGAGACGACGCGGCCGCTTGTCGCCCACTGACCGGCAGCACGCAGCAGGGAGAAGGGATTGACCCCCGGATGCCAGCGGAAGTAGCGGTCTTCGTAGCGCAGCAGGGCTTCGCGGTAGAGGGGCGAGACCTCGTCCAGCGTGACCGGGTGACGCCACACGTGGTTGCGGTCGGGGAAGGCGCGTAGCGGCGTGCCGTCGCGGGCGACGATGAGCAGCGCGCGGGGCGAATCGCGGCCGGGCAGCGGCGGCGGGAAGAGCCGGTCGGCGATCAGCAGCGCCAGCAACAGCGCGGCCAGACCGTAGCGGAGGAGGCGAAAGCGCGGGGCAAGGCTGAGTGACATGGGCGTTCAGGTCAGGGCGCGGTTTTCTCCTTGCCGTCGATGACCGTCAGACTGCTCTCCCCTTCTGCCAGCCCGTAGGTGTCGGGCCGGTACATGTCTTCGGCGTACAGCGGCGGAAAGACGAACTTGCCGGGCGTTACCACGCGGGCGCGGTAGAACAGGTTGATCTCGCCCTGCAGGCGCACCGCGGCGACGAAGCGGTCGTCACGGAATTCCACGTGCTGGATGCGCCGGTCGGCCATGGCATCGGCCGGGTCGATGCCGGCGATGCTGACCGCGCCCATTTTTTCGCCCTGCACGATGTTGAGGTTTTCGATTTCCAGCCCGGCCGGGATGCGATCGACGACCAGGCCGTTGCCGACGAGGATCTTCGGCTTGACCTGGATGCGCACCAGCACGCTTTCGCCGACTTTCAGCGGGCGCTTGCCGATGGGCTTGCCGTCGCCGTCGTAGAGCTCGCGACTGAGGGCGATGGCGTCGCTGCGGGCGGCAGGCATCTTCGCCGGGTTGCCGCCGATGGACAGTTCGAGGAAGAGCTTGTCCTTGTGGGTGTTGCGGATGGCCAGACCGTTGGCGAGGCTGGAGGCATCGACCGCGCGGATCTGGCTGCCGGGGCCACTTACGGTTTCGGGCTTGGCGCTGCCGATTTCGGCGCTCCAGGCGATGCCCTTGTCGCGGGTGCCCAGTTCGCGGCCGATGAGAAACAGGGCGAGTTTTTCCTGGGTGCTGGTCCAGCTGTTTTTCTCCAGTTCGGCGGCGGTGATGGCGATCAGGTTGGCGGCGCCGGCAGCGTTGATCTTGTGACGCTGCAGCAGGGTGTAGGACAAGGCCGCGTCGCGCAGCGGGCTTCCGTAGTCACCCCACCAGTAGCCGCTGTCGCGGGGCTTGGCGATACCTTCGGCGATGGCCGTGTTGGCGCGGCCTTCGTCGCCCATCAGTTTGAGGGCGATGCCCAGCTGGACCAGGGCCAGGCCGGAATGGGCCTGGGCGCGCAGTTCGTAGAGCTGGCGCAGGGTGGCCAGCGGGGCCTTCGATTCCCGCGCCAGCACGTAGGCGCCATAGGCGAGCACGCCGAAGCGGCCATTGCCGGCGTAGTGGCGGTCTTGCCAGATGGCGTTTTCGTTGTAAACCGGCTTGGCGGAGGGCAGGCCGGAGACGCCTTCCTGCAGCGCGCGGAGCAGGAAGTCGGTGGCCTTCTGCTGCATCTGGACCGGCACCGTGAAGCCCTGCTCACGGGCGTCGAGCAGGAAGTGGGTGACGTAGGACGACAGCCAGTATTCGTACTCGGAGACATCGCCCCACAGGCTGAAACCGCCGTTGGGCGCCTGCATGGCACCGAGGCGGGCGATGGCTTTTTCGAGCATTTCGGCGCGCTGTTCGCGGGTGAAGGGCTTGAGGCCGAAGCGGCGGGCGGCGTCTTCATCGACGAACACGTGGGGGTAGGCGGTGCTGGTGGTTTGCTCGGTGCAGCCGTAGGGATAGACCAGCAGGCCGCGGATGGCGCTGCGCACGTCGATGGGCGGCTGGTCCGACAGGGCGAGGTGGGCTTCGACCGAGCTCTTCAGGAAGCCGCCGGTTTCGGCGTCCTTCAGGTTGAGGGTTTCGCCGGGGGCGATGGTGAAACGGCGGCTGACTTGCTGGCGCGGTGTGGGAGCCTGCACCTGCAGCGCGAACTGGCGGTTCAGCTTGAGCGGCCCGCCGCTGACATTCACCTGCACGCTGGCCAAGCCGAAGGCACTGCCGGCTTCCACCGGAAAGCGCAGGGTTTGCCGGCGCTGGTCGGGCAACGTGAGGCTGGTGCCGGCGTTGTGGATGCGCAGGCCGTCGGGGGAGCTGATGTCCACCTTCAGCTTCTGCTCGGCGCCGGACAGGTTGTGCAGGTCGAGGGCGATCACCGCGCTGTCGCCTACGGTGAGGAAGCGCGGTGTGGATAACTCGGCCACCAGCGGGGCGGCCACCACCACCTCGGTGTCGGCGCTGCCGAACTGCTCCGGCGTGGCGACCACCGCCATCAGGCGCAGGCTGCCGTTGAAATCGGGTACCTGCAGGGTGACTTCTGCCTCGCCTTGTTCGTTGAGGCTGACCGGGCCGGAGAACAGGTCGATCAGCTTGACCTTTTTGGGCAGGCTGTTGGTGGGCTTGGGCGCCGCGTCGCCGCCGTATTTGAGCTTGCCCTTCTTGCCGGTCATCTTCTCGATGAGACGGCCATACACGTCGTACTGGTCGGCCCCGTAGCGCAGCTTGCCGAAGAAGTGGCCGTGGGGGTCGGGGCTCTGGAAGCGGGTGATGTTGAGGATGCCCACATCCACCGCCGACAGGGTCAGCACGGCTTTCTGGCCTTTGGCGCCAGGCACTTTCACCTTCACCTTGAGGGGCGTTTCGGGGAGCATTTTTTTCGGTGCGTCGAGGCTCACCGCCAGTTTGCGCTCGCCGCGTTCAAGCGGCAGGTGGGCCAGGCCGAGGGCGCGCGCCGGGGTGACCTTCTCGCCTTCGCTGCCGGGGCGCAGCACCATTACCGACACGTAGAGGTCATGGCGGCGCCATTCCTTGTCGAGCGGGATGTCCACGGTGAGGCCGGCATCGGGCAAGGCCATGCGCTTGCTCCACAGGGTCCGGTCGCCTTCGACACTGATCAGGGCCTGGCCGCCGTGGGGCGGCGTGATGGTGAGCTTGGCTGTGTCGCCGTCCTTGTAGGCCGGCTTGTCGAGCTTGAGGGCGACCCGGTCGGGACGGATGCCCTGGTCTTCGTCGTTGCGGGCGCTCCAGCCGGCGTAGAAACGGTATTTGAGGGTCTTGCCGGTTTCCGGGTCACTGATTTCGAGGCGATAGCGGCCGTATTTGACCGGCACCTGCAGCTTGCCGCGGCCGCCGGCGGGAAGGGTTACGCTGCTGGTGGCGACCAGCTCCTCGGTTTCGGTGAAGCCGGAATGCCAGCCGCGCTGGTCGTCGAAGCGCCAGTAGTAGTCACGGTTCTCGCGGAACAGGCGGGTCGGCAGCGTTGCGCCCTTGAGGGCGCCGTCGCGGTCGGCGCGGATCACCTCAAAGGGGGCCTGAGTGCCTTCCCGCGCGTAATCGCCCTGGAACAGCGGGCGCACGCCGACCATCACCGGCGCCGGCCAATAGACGCGTTCGACCGAGCGGATCACCGGGCGGCCGCCGCTTTCCAGCAGGCTGAGGGTGGCGCGCACGGTGAAGGGTGACTGGCGTTCGGCAACCGGTGCCAGGTCGATGTCGAAACTGCCCTTGCCGGCCTCGTCGAGGCTGGATTCGTCGAGTTCGGCGCGGCTTCTGGCGCTGTCTTCGTTGGCATCGCCGAATTCGAAGCCGGGGAGCTTCTGGGCCAGCGGGTTCTTCTGGCGTTCGTACTGGACGATGCCAAGCAGGCGGTTGCCGGCGGCGGGCGCCCCGTATAGGTAGCTGCCCTGCACGGCCAGTGCGAAGGGTTGTTTCGCGTCGAGGCTGGGGTGGACCGGGTTGAGCTCGAGCTTCATGCGCTCGGGCAGGAATTCCTCAACGCCGAAGCGATAGGTGTTGGTGGGCAGCTTGTCGGCCGGGTCGGCGCGCAGTTCGAGCACCCAGGCACCGGTCGGGGCGTCGGCCGGGAGCTCGATGGGGCGGCGGTAGTAGCCGCCGAAACCGGCATCCGGCTGCCAGCTGGCGGTGAACTGGCTCTTGCCGTCGGGGCGCTTGAGGATGGCCTGCACCGGCTGAGGTGGCACCGGGCGGCCGTCGGCGTCGCGGGCGAGGACGGACAGCTCGAAGCGCTCGCCGGGGCGGTAGAGGTTGCGGCCGGACCACGGAAACAGGCGTACGGCCCGCCCGGGCAAGCCGGCGATGTCGAATTCGGACAGGTCCAGCGCCGGCTCGCGGGTGGCGATCAGCGATACCTGCTGGCCCTGGCGGGCGAGGATCACGCGGGCGTCCTTCGGGCGTTCGGCGAAGCTGGCGCGGCCGTCGCCGTCGGTTTCGCCACGGGCCAGCACCTTGCCAGCCTGATCGAGCCACTGGATTTCGACATTGCGCAGGCCCTTGCCGTCGCTCAGGGAACTGACCACCGCGTCGGCGCCCTTGTCGAACAGGCGCACGTGCAGGCCCAGGTCGCTGACGTAGAAGTAGCTCACTTGGTAGTCGTAGCGGAAGCGGTTGGGCTGGCTCATCACGGCGATGTAGACCCCAGGCTCCTTGAGCTCCTTGATGTCCTCGACCGGGATGAAGGTGACGCTGCGCCGGTTGGTCTGCTGTTCGGTGACGAAACGGCCGGAATAAACGCTGTCGGTAAGGCTGTGGAGGCTGTCGAGTTCCCAGTTTCCGACAGCGCCGCGCAGGTTCAGGCGACGGTTTTCGTAGTCGTACCCTTCGCCCTCCTCTTCCCCTTCGGCTTCGCTGCCCGGCGCGGGCTTGGGCGCCTTGGCCTGGCTGATGACCCGGTCGAGGAAGCGTGGCAACTGGTCGGGCCGGACGCGCAGGAACTGGATGTCCACCTCGGGCACATTCACTGTAACGACCGGCAGGCCACCGTTCTGTTTGGCCGGCAGGACCATGCCACGGCTGGCGAAGTAGTAGGCCGGCGAAACGGCGGCGGTGCGGATCGACAGGCGGGATTCGGCGTCCAGCTTGCTGTTGCCGCGAGCCGGCAGGCCGGCAGCCACCTTCACGACGTAGCGGGCCTGGGGCTTGATGTGCGGGAAGAACAGCAGGCGGGGGTTGTCGCCGACTGTCCAGGCGCCCTTGACCCGCTTGCCGCCGTCGGTGGCTACGTCTTCGGGATTGGTACTGACCGGGGCTGCGGCCTGGGCGTTGGCTGTCTGGCTGTCGTCACCTTCGCCATCGTTGTCGCCGTCAGTGCCGGTGCCGGTCACCTCACCGTCCCGCGGCGGCATTTCGAAGACCTCGATTTCGCTGTCGTAGGCGTGGCGGGGGTCGAGGGGCAGGCTGAAGGTCAGGGCGAGGGCCGGGGAACCGTCGAAATCCCGATTGGCCAGCTCGACCAGACGGAAGGGGCCGTCGTCGGAAGGGGAATCAGCGTCCGGCGCAGTGGAGCGGGTGAAGAAGTACAGCCCGGCAGCCAGCGCGATGGCCAGTGCCATCAGGACGGGAATCAGGGCAAAGCCCCGGCGGGTGGAGGCGATCACGGGCGACTTCCTTTGACGGCCGGCGCGACTCAGGGGGCGCCTGCATGACGGGGAGATTCGACCGCCAATCTACCCGAGGGGCGGCGTGGCGGGAAGGTGTCGCGGCAGGCCCTAGCGCGTGGCGGCGTCCATTTCCTTGCGGCGCTGTTCTTCCTGCTGCCGGGCGACGTCGAGCTGCTGCTCGATATTTTGCTTGATGGCCTGGGCCTGTTCGGCTTCGCGGGCCTTGAGCTTGGCAGCGGTGGCGGCGCTGGTGGCGGCATCAATGCCACAGCCGGCCAGAAGGGTAACGAGGAGAAGGGACAGGGTAGTGAGGGCGAGGCGGGGCATGGTTTTCTCCGGTGCGGGAAACAGGCGGGCCTGATAGCGCAACGGTAATCGATTTGGCCCGACGCGAGGTCGGGCCCGGGCGGTTTACTTCTTTGCGGGTTCGCTGCTGCCGGCAATGCTCAGTTCGCCCTTCAGCTTGGCGATGCTCTTGTCACCGAAGCCCTTCACGTTCTTCAGGTCGTCGAGGCTCTTGAAGGGGCCGTTCTTGGTCCGGTAGTCGACGATGGCCTGGGCCTTGGACGGGCCGATGCCTTTCACGCCGTCGAGGTCGGCCGGGGTGGCGGTGTTGATGTTCACTGCTGCAAATGCCAGGTTGATGCTGGCCAGGGTGAGGCCGATGAGGGACAGGATGCGCTTCATGGTTTTCTCCGGTTGAGTGACGTTGTCATTTTACCGTCAATCCATATGGCATTGGCAAGAGGTGAAGGCCGGTTATGGCAACATTTCGAGATTGTTTCGTACTAACCGATGGGCGCTTTGCGCGTTGAAGGGAGACATCCTTTCCCGGAGTCCGTCATGAAACGTCTCGTGTGCATTGCCCTGCTTACCGCTCTCCTTGGCGGCTGTGTTGTTTTGCCTGCCGGCCCCGGCTATGGGCATCGTCACCACCGTTATGCCGACGCACCCGTGATGGTGGTGCCGCAGGCGCGGCCGATGCCTCGCGCCTACGAGCGGGGCTATGAGCGTGGTTACGACCGGGGCAACAGAGGCTGGTAAAAATGGGAAAATCCCGGGCAGATGGGTAGACTCCCTCCAGCTACCCGGACACTTCCTGGTGGCGTGTCCGTTGCCGAAGCCTGCCGATGCCGTCCACGTCCCGAAAAACGGGGAATGCCGCCCCTGAACACCGCCTCACGCTGCTCGAGGTGCTCGAGCTGCTGGTGGCCGATCGCCTTGTCGACCGGGCCGATGCCGACGCGTTGCGCGTGGGCCAGGCTCAGCGCGCCGCCGATATTCACCCGCTGATTCTCATCGCCGGCCAGAAGTGGCCCTCGAAGCTGCCGCCCCACCGGGTGCTCACCCTCGAGGACCTGACCGAATGGCTGGCCGGCAAGGTGGAGCTGGATTACCTGCGCATCGACCCCCTGAAAATCGATTTTGCCGCCGTCACCGCGGTGATGTCCTCTGCCTACGCCACCCGCTTTGGCGTGCTGCCGGTGCAGGTCGGCCTGCGCGAAGTGGTGGTGGCCACCACCCAGCCCTACCTGCGCGAGTGGGAAGCCGAAGTTGCCGGCATCCTCAAAAAGGACATCCGCCGCGTGCTGGCCAACCCGGCCGACGTGGCGCGCTACCTGGTGGAGTTCTACAACCTGGCCCGTTCGGTGAAGAACGCGGCGGCGAGCGGTGGCCACGGTGGCGCTTCGTCCTTCGAGCAACTGGTGGAACTGGGCCAGGTCAATCGCCAGTTCGACGCCAATGACCGGCACATCGTCAATATTGTCGACTGGCTGTGGCAGTACGCCTTCGAGCAGCGCGCCAGCGACATCCACATCGAGCCGCGGCGCGACATGGGTCTGGTGCGCTTTCGCATCGACGGAGTGCTGCATCAGGTGTACCAGATGCCCATGAGCGTGATGACGGCCATGACCAGCCGCATCAAGATCCTCGGGCGCATGGACGTGGTGGAGAAGCGCCGCCCCCAGGATGGCCGCATCAAGACCCGGGTGACCAGCGGCAAGGAAGTCGAGCTGCGTCTGTCCACACTGCCCACCGCCTTTGGCGAAAAGCTGGTGATGCGCATCTTCGACCCCGAGGTGCTGGTGCGCAACCTCACCGAGCTGGGCTTTTCGGAGCAGGACGAGACGCGCTGGAATTCCATTTCCGGGCGCCCCAACGGCATCATCCTGGTCACCGGCCCGACCGGTTCGGGAAAGACCACCACGCTGTATTCGACCCTCAAGCAGCTGGCCACGCCCGAAGTGAATGTGTGCACCATCGAAGACCCGATCGAGATGGTGGAGCCGGCCTTCAACCAGATGCAGGTGCATCAGGCCATCGAGCTGGGTTTTGCCGAGGGCGTGCGGGCGTTGATGCGGCAGGATCCGGACATCATCATGGTGGGCGAAATCCGCGACCTGGAAACCGCCGAGATGGCCATTCAGGCCGCGCTCACCGGTCACCTGGTGCTGTCCACCCTGCACACCAACGACGCCCCGTCGGCGGTCACCCGCATGCTCGACCTGGGCGTGCCGGCCTACCTGCTCAACGCCACCTTGCTTGGCATCATGGCTCAGCGCCTGGTGCGCATCCTGTGCCCGCACTGCAAGCAGGCCCATCCGATGACACCCGAGGAGGAAGCGATCTGGGATCACCTGGTGATGCCCTGGAAAGCGACCCGGCCGGCCCGCATCCACCGGGCCATCGGCTGCATCGAATGCCGCATGACCGGCTACATGGGGCGCATCGGCCTGTACGAAATCCTGCTCATGTCGCCGGATGTGAGGAAGGCGGTGAGCGGCGATGTGGACATCGCCCGGGTTCGCGACCTGGCCGTGCGCGAAGGCATGAAGCCCCTGCGCCTGTCCGGCGCGCTCAAAGTGGCAGCGGGAATCACCACCCTGGCCGAGGTGGTCAAGGTGGCACCGCCTGCAGAACATGAGTCGGGGCGCTGATTTGCGGGTACCCTCGCTTCCGCGTGACCAAACAGTCCGGCATTTCACTGGAGAACAGCATGGCCTCATCTTCTGAAAACGTCAGCATGGCGTTGTTCTGCGACTTCGAAAATGTGGCGCTCGGCGTTCGCGACGCCAACTACGAGAAGTTCGACATCAAGCCGATTCTCGAGCGCCTGCTCCTCAAGGGCAGCATCGTCGTCAAAAAAGCCTATTGCGACTGGGAACGCTACAAGGGTTTCAAGGCCACCATGCACGAGGCCAATTTCGAGCTCATCGAAATTCCCCATGTCCGCCAGTCCGGCAAGAATTCGGCCGACATCCGCCTCGTCGTGGATGCCCTCGACCTGTGCTACACCAAGTCCCACGTCAATACTTTCGTCATCATCAGTGGCGATTCCGACTTCTCGCCGCTGGTGTCCAAGCTGCGCGAGAACAACAAGCAGGTGATTGGCGTGGGTGTGAAGCAATCCACCTCCGATCTGCTGATCGCCAACTGCGATGAATTCATCTTCTACGACGACCTGGTGCGCGAGATGCAGCGCGCTTCGGCCAAGCGCGAGCCGCGCGAAGTCCAGCCCAGCGCACGGCGCTCCCCGGCCGAAGAGAAGGGCCGCAAGGATGAGCTGGAGGGGCGTCGTACCCGCGGCATCGAACTGGCCGTGTCCACCTTCGAGGCCCTGATGGCCGAACGCGGCGACAGCGGCAAGATCTGGGCGTCGGTGCTGAAGGAAGCGATCAAGCGCCGCAAGCCCGATTTCAGCGAGGGGCGCTACGGTTTCCGGGCCTTCGGCAACCTGCTCGAAGAAGCCCAGGCCCGCGGTCTGCTGGAATTCGGCCGCGACGAGAAATCGGGAACCTACGTCTATCGTTCCGGTGCCGCTGTGCGCAGCGAGCCGGGGCTCGAACCGGCGGTGACGGCAGAGGGTGCGCCTGAAGCAGCTCCGGTCGGCGAGGCCGAGAGCCGTCGCCCGGCACGCCGCAGCGGACGTGGCGGGCGCAAGAGCGTTGTCGACAACGTGGCAACGGCTCAGAGTGAACTCGAAGCCGCTTATGCCGAGCACGTCGCCCAATCCGAGTTTGCGGCCCGCGAGGAGGCCGCCGAGCCTGCTGTTTCCAGCGCTCCCGTCGAGCAGGCCGGGCCGGTCGAGGCGGTTGAAGCGCGTCGCCCGTCGCGCCGTAACGGCCGTGGGGGTCGCAAGACGGCCGTCGAGCAAGCCGCGCCGGTGGTTGAGGCCAGCGAAATGCCGGCTCAATCCGAGCCTGCTGCCGAAGCGGAAGTGTCCGCCCCGGCAGTCGCCAAGGACTCCCGTCGCAAGGGGCGTGGAAACCGCAAGGCCGCCGAGCCGAAGGTCGACCTGACACCGGCACCGGAAGTGCCCACCGAGCCATCTGCCGAAGCGCCGGCGAAGCCTGCACCCCGCCGCAGTAGCCGTGGTGGACGCAAGACGACCGAAGCGAAGGCGGAATCTGCTGCGGCGCCCGCACCTGCAGAAGCGGTGGCATCCGTTGACGCTGAAGCCAAGCCGGCCCGCAAGCCGGCCGCCCGCAGCCGGCGTCCGCGCAAGACTGAAGAGTGATTCCGGAGGAGGCAGATCGATGAAAAACTGGTCGCAGGACAACTACATCAAGGCTTGTCGATTTGCCGCCGCAGCACACCAGGGGCAGTGCGTTCCGGGCACCGAGCTGCCCTATCTGGTGCATCTGAGCATGGTCAGCATGGAAGTGGTGGCCGCGTTGAGTGATGCTCAGTGTCCCGATGCCGACCTGGCGGTGCAATGCGCCTGGCTGCACGACACGATTGAAGATACGGCCATCACCTACGAGCAGGTTCTGGACGTGTTCGGGGCCGCTGTGGCGAAGGGGGTATTGGCGCTGACCAAGGATGCATCCCTCGACAAGCCGCTGCAGATGGCCGACAGCCTGCGCCGCATCCGCTTGCAGCCGAAGGCCGTCTGGATGGTCAAGCTGGCCGACCGCATCACCAACCTGCAGCCTCCGCCGGCCTACTGGACGAAGGAAAAGGCCGCCAGGTATCGGGATGAGGCGGTGCAGATTCATGCGGCGCTGAAGGATGCCGACGAAGTGCTGGCGGCCCGGCTGATGGCCAGGATCGAGGCTTACCGGGTCTTCACCGAATAGTTTGTTGTCCTCGCCTTCTTCCCTGAAGCGCTGGTTGCCGGCGCTGGCCCTGATCGTCCTGTCCTTTACCTGGGGCTACACCTGGGTGCTGCTCAAGCAGGGCCTGGCTTACGCCTCGCCCTTTGCGCTGGCGGCCCAGCGCTGCGTCGGCGGAGCGCTGGCGCTGGTGCTGGCGGTGAAGCTCACCGGGCGCTCGCTGCGGATGGTGGCGCCGGGGCCGACCCTGGCGATCGGGCTGGTGCAGGTTACCGGCTTCGTGGCCTTCCAGACCTGGGCGCTGGTGGAAGGCGGGCCGGGCAAAACGGCAGTACTGATCTTCACGATGCCGATCTGGACCTTGCTGCTGGCCTGGCCGATTCTTGGCGAACGGGTGCGCGGCAAGCAGTGGATCGCTGCCGGCAGCACGCTGGCCGGCCTGTTGCTGATCATCGCCCCGTGGGACATGCACGCCAGCCTGTTCAGCAAGTTCCTCGGCCTCAGTGCGGCCCTGTGCTGGGGCGTCGGCACCATCCTCATCAAGCGCCTGCGCAGCCGCCAGCCGGTGGACCTGCTGGTGCTGACCACCTGGCAGATGATCGTCGGCGCGGTACCGCTGGTTGTGCTGGCGGCGCTGGTGCCCGAGCGTGCCACCGACTGGTCGCCCCACTACATCGCCATCATCAGCTTCTTGTCGGTGGCCAGCGTGGCCCTGTGCTGGTGGTTGTGGATCTGGATCCTCGACCGGGTGCCGGCCTGGGAAGCCAGTCTGTCGGTGCTCGGGACACCGGTGGTGGCGATTCTCTCGTCGCGACTGACGCTGGGGGAGGACTTCAAGACCAGCGAGATTGCCGGCATCCTGCTGATCGGTGGCGGGCTCGCGCTGCTGTCCCTGTTCGGGTGGATGGCGAGCCGGCGGTCCGGCGCGCCTGTACAGCGCCGGTCGCCGCCGCTATAGTCCGCCCCGCGGTCTGTGATACCGCTTTGATTCATCCGCGGGGGGCTTCCCCCGAAATGTAAGCCGGGGCCGATCTCCTGCCCGTCCCGGCGGCTGGTGCCGCTTCAGTGCGCACCCCTTGAGGAGCTTTCCATGAATTCCGTGCCCTTCCCGCGGCGCGCGCTGCTGCGTGCCTGTGCTGTTTCCGTTCTTGCCGCCGTTGCCGGCCTGCCCCTCGCCGCCCAGGCCGAGGACGTGCTGCGGGTTTCCGCGATTCCCGACGAAGCGCCCACCGAACTGCAGCGCAAATTCGCCCCCCTCGGCGCCTACCTGGAAGCGGAAACCGGGATGAAGGTCAGCTTCGTGCCGGTGACCGACTACGCCGCCGTGGTCGAAGCGCTGGCAACCCGCAAGATCGACCTGGCCTGGTTTGGCGGCTTCACCTTCGTGCAGGCCAAGATCCGCACCAATGGCACCGCCGTGCCGCTGGTCCAGCGCGTCGAGGATTCGAAATTCACCTCTAAGTTCATCACCGCCAACGACAGCATCCACAGCCTGGCCGACCTGAAGGGCAAGACTTTCGCCTTTGGCGCGCCGTCCTCCACTTCCGGCCACCTGATGCCGCGTTACTTCCTGAGCCTCGAAAGCCTGAATCCGGACAAGGATTTCAAGACCGTGGCTTTCTCCGGCGCCCATGACGCTACCGTCGCCTTCGTGCAGGCCGGCAAGGTGGACGCCGGCGTGCTTAACGCCTCGGTGTGGGACAAGCTGGTCGAGCAGAAGAAGGTGGATACGAGCAAGGTGCGCGTCTTTTCAACCACGCCGCCCTACTTCGACTACAACTGGACGGTGCGCGGCGATCTGGACCCGAAGATCCAGGCCAAGATCACCCAGGCCTTCCTCAAGCTCGACCCGGCCAACCCGGCCCACAAGGAAATCATGGCCCTGCAACGGGCCAGCAAGTTCATCCCCACCAAGGCGGAGAACTACAAGGGCATCGAAGCGGCTGCCCACGCGGCCGGCCTGCTGAAGTAAGCCGACCCGGGGTCATCATGGGTTTCACCCTCGAAGGCGTCGGGCTGATCCACGCCAACGGCTTTCGGGCGCTGCGTGGCGTTGACCTGCAGGTGGCGCCGGGCGAACGGCTGGCCCTGATCGGCGCCTCGGGGGCCGGCAAGACGACCCTGCTGCGCGTCATTGCCGCGTCCCTGCGCCCCGGCGAAGGGCGGGTCCGCCTGCTCGACGGGGAACCGTGGGCCTGCTCGCCGGGAAACCTGCGCCGCTTGCGGGCGCGCATCGGGCTGGTGCACCAGTCGCCGCCGATCCCGCCGCGCCAGCGCGTGGTGACCGCCGTGCTGGCTGGCCGGCTCGGCCAGTGGCCGCTGTGGAAATCCCTGGCCTCGCTGGTGCTGCCCGCCGACCCCCAGGGCGCCCAGGCCGAACTGGCCCGCCTCGACCTGGCGGACCGGCTGTATGAGCGCTGCGACCGTCTGTCCGGCGGCCAGCTCCAGCGCGTGGCGCTGGCCCGGGTGCTGTACCAGAAGCCCGACCTGCTGCTTGCCGACGAGCCGGTGTCGGCCATGGACCCGGCCCTTTCCGAGCTCACCGTGGCCTTGCTCAACGAAGAGGCTGTCCGCCGCGGCGTGACCCTGGTGGCCAGCCTGCACGCGGTGGACCTGGCCCTGCGCCACTTTCCCCGGGTGGTCGGGGTGAAGGATGGGGCCATTCTCTTCGATCTGCCTGCTGCGTCCGTCACCGAAGCCCTGCTGCGCGAGCTGTACGCGGCGGAGGGCGGTTTGCCGCTGGCTGGATCGGTGGCGCCGGATGAGGCGCCGACGACGCCGGATCTGCCGCCGCTGCGCTGCGCATGAGCGCAAGCCCCCGCGATCCCGCCGCCCTGCCCCGCCTGGGCTGGACCCTCGCCGCGCTGGTGCTGCTGTGGCCGCTGCTGCAGCTGGCCGAGTTCAAGCCGGCGGCGCTGTTCGAGGCCGGCAATCTCAATGCGATGGGCCATTTCGTGGCCGGTTTCCTGCCGCCCGAAACCGCGCCGGATTTTCTCGCCCTGCTTGGCAAGGCCACTGTCGAAACCCTTGCCATGGCGACCGCCGGCATTGCGCTGGCTGTGTTGCTGGCGGTGCCTCTGGGCCTGATCCTGACCCGCAGCCTGTCCATCGCCCGCCTCGGGCCGGGGCGCGGCGGCTGGCAGGGCACGCTGATCCGGGCGCTGGCCCGGGGTGTTCTGGCCGTGCTGCGCGGCGTGCCGGAGCTGGTGTGGGCGCTGCTCTTCGTGCGGGTCTTCGGCCTGGGTGCAGCGGCCGGCGTGCTGGCCCTGGGCATCACCTACGGCGGCATGCTCGGCAAGGTGTACGGCGAAATCCTCGAATCCGGCGACGCCCGCCCGGTGCGCACCCTGCTCGAAGCCGGCAGCGGCCGTCTGGCTGCGCTGTGCTACGGCTTGTTGCCCAATGCGGCTCGGGAGCTGGTGTCCTACACCGTGTATCGCTGGGAATGCGCGGTGCGGGCCTCGGTGGTGATGGGCTTCGTCGGCGCCGGCGGGCTTGGCCAGTTGATGGACCAGTCGATGAAGATGCTCAACGGCGGCGAGGCGGCGAGCATTCTGGCGACCTTCCTGGTGCTGGTGCTGGCAGCGGACGCCCTCAGTGAATTGCTGCGCCGGAGGCTGGCGTGAGGCGGGCCGGGATTTCGGCCGGCGCGCTGTTCGCCGTCGTCCTGGTGCTGGCAGCGGTGGGGGCGAGCTTTGCCTACCTCGACATGCCGCTCGGGGCGTTGTTCTCGGGCTCGGCGGTGGATGAGGCGGTGAGTTTCGTGAAGCGCTTCTTCCCGCCTGATCTGTCGCCGGATTTTCTTGCCAAGGTGGGTTTTGCGACGCTGGAAACGCTGGCCATCTCGCTGCTCAGCACCTTGCTGGCCGCGCTGGCCGGCGCATTGCTGGCCTTGCCGGCGGCTGGACGGCATGGCGTTGCGGGGCGGGTGGGCGCCCGCTTCATCCTCAACCTGCTGCGTTCGGTGCCGGAACTGGTGTGGGCCACGCTGATGGTGCTGGCCGCCGGTCTCGGGCCCTTTGCCGGCACCCTGGCACTGGCGCTGCACACCACAGGCGTGCTTGGCCGCCTGTTTGCCGAAGCCCTCGAAAACACCCCGCCGGCCCCGGCCGAAGCCTTGGTTGGTGGCGGCGCGCCGGCGCTGGCGAGCTTCTTCTATGGCACCCTGCCGCTGGTGGCATCGCAATGGCTGGCCTACGGCCTGTATCGCTGGGAGATGAACATCCGGATGGCGGCGATCCTCGGCTTTGTCGGCGCCGGTGGCCTCGGCGCCCTGCTCTACTACAGCCTGTCCCTGTTCCACGAAGCCCAGGCGAGCACGGTGATCCTGGCCATGCTGGCGATGGCAATTGCGGTGGATGGGGCGAGTGCGTGGCTGCGGCGGGCCGCCGCTTGAGGATGACCCGCCGACGCGCTTAGGCGCTGGCGAGTGCCTTGGTGATCAGTTCGGTCATGAGGGCGTTCATTCCGCCTTCGTGGGCAGCGCCACGTTCCTGGAGTTGTTTCACCAGATCCATCGGCAGCTTGCAGGCAAAGGGAACCTGGCCGAGGGCCCGTTCCTGCTGGCGTTGTTCACGCTTGTCGGAAGCGCTGGCTGCGCCAGTGCCGAAGCGGTTGGGAACGCCGGCTGCGCCCATTTTTCCATTGATTTTCAAACCTTTGTTTTTCTCCAGGTCGGTGCTTTTCATACTTGTGATTTCCTTTGCTTCGTCTTGCCGGCGAAATCGCCAGCACTTCCGATTATCACCCAATGAAACGGCAGCAACGGGAAACACCGGATTTATCTGCCAAACGGTGTAGTCGGCAGGCTCTGCCTTTCTCCGCGAATCGCGCTACGATTGGCGCCTGCTAACGATCCCACGACCACGAGAGCCCCGCCATGGAATACGAAGTCGTCGACGCACAAGTCTCCCCCACCGGTCGTCTGGAAGTGCTGTCCAGGAGCGAGGCGGCCAAGTTGTCCCACAAGGGCCATGGCAGCCTGCACGAGCTGTACCGCAACTGTTCGCTGGCGGTGCTCAACTGCGGCAACGAGCTGGATGACGGCAAGGAACTGCTGGAGCGCTACAAATCCTTCGATATCCGCATCCTGCAGCGCGAGCGCGGCATCAAGCTCGACATCACTGCAGCGCCGGCCAGCGCGTTTGTGGACGGCAAGATGATCAAGGGCATCCAGGAGCACCTGGTTACCGTATTGCGCGACATCGTTTATGTGAACAACGAGATCGGCGGCAATCCGAAGTTCGATTTCGGCAGCTCGGAAGGCCTTACCGACGCGGTCTTTCACATCCTGCGCAACGCCGGCATCCTGCAGCCGATGGAGCAGCCGAACCTGGTGGTGTGCTGGGGCGGGCATTCGATCAGTCGCGAGGAATACGATTACACCAAGGTGGTCGGCCACCAGCTGGGCTTGCGCGGCCTCGATATCTGCACCGGCTGCGGGCCGGGCGCCATGAAGGGGCCGATGAAGGGCGCCGCCCTTGCCCACGCCAAGCAGCGCATCAAGAGTGGCCGCTATCTGGGCTTTACCGAGCCGGGCATCATCGCTGCCGAGGCACCCAACCCCATCGTCAGCGAACTGGTGATTTTTCCTGATGTGGAAAAGCGCCTGGAGGCCTTTGTGCGCACTGCGCACGGCATCGTGGTGTTTCCGGGCGGTGCGGGCACGGCGGAGGAAATCCTCTACATCCTCGGCATCCTGCTCCACCCGGACAACGTCGAGCTGCCCTTTCCGCTGGTATTCACCGGCCCGAAGAGCGCTGCCGAGTATTTCGTGCAGATCGACCGCTTCATTGGCGAAACCCTCGGCGCCGAGGCGCAAAAGCGCTACAAGATCATCGTCGACGATCCGGCCGAGGTGGCGCGGGTCATGCAGGCCGGCATCGAAGAGGTGCGCGCCTTCCGCAAGGAAAAGCGCGACGCCTATTACTTCAACTGGCTGCTGCGCATCGAGCACGAATTCCAGAAGCCTTTCCGGCCGACCCACGAAAAAATGCGCACGCTCAAGCTGCACAAGAACCAGCCGACCCACCTGCTGGCGGCCAACCTGCGGCGTGCTTTTTCAGGCGTGGTGGCGGGCAACGTGAAGAACGAGGGCATCCGCGAGATCGAAAAGCACGGCAGTTTCGAGATCTACGGCGAGCCGGCGATCATGGGGCCGATGGACGCGCTGCTGGCGTCCTTCGTGGCCCAGGGCCGCATGAAGCTGCCCGGCAAGCAATACAACCCGTGTTACCGCGTGCTGGCCGGCAACCCTCCCGACTGAAGCAAGAAAGTCGCGCTGCGTCAGCGTGTTAAAATCGCCGGCTGTCGATCTGCCGTGCTCCGTGGACATTGAATGAGAGATCCCTACGATATTCTGGGTGTTTCGCCGACCGCGCCGCTCGATGCCATCAAAACGGCATACCGCAAGGCGGCGCGGCTGTACCACCCGGACAAGAATCCGTCGCCCAATGCAGAAGCCCGCTTCCGGGAAGCGCAGATGGCCTACGACCTTCTTTCCGACGAAGGCAAACGGCAGGAACACGATTTGCAGCGTCGTCGCAATCTGATCGACGATCCGCTGGAGGAAGCCGCCTCCCTCTGGAACTCCTACATTGAAAAAGTTATTTCGTGACCTCTATTTATTTTGAAGATCTGGCCGAGCGCTATTCCAGCGAAATTGACGACCTGCGTTCCGATTCGGAAGGCAAGGATGTGCTCAAGAAGCGTCTGCAGGAAAAGCGTCAATCCTTTGAATACCTGATGCCGATGCTCGAAGAGGCGCCCGAAATGGTCGCCCCGGCCTTCCACGGCGCTTTCAAGCTCAACGACCGCAAGATGCTCGACAAGGCGTCCCGCAGCACGCCGGGCATGCCGGGGTTTCCGCGCTGGAAGGAACTCGCCAAGACCCTCGAGATTGCCCCGTGGGCGCTGCCGCTGATCGATGCCTGCCTGCACGCCGATGAAGCCGATGGCGATGCCTTCCTCGTCACCACCGTGGTCCTCGAATGGTTGCTGACCGAAGACCTGCGCCGTCCGCAGGCTGCGTCCGCCGCCGACGAAGAAGATGAAGACGATAGCGAAGACCTGAGTGAGTCCGGCGAAGGCTGGATGTCCGAACAGGGTTTCGATGCCATTGACCGATAAGCGAGATTGTCCATGACCCATCCCGTCATCCAGCAGGCGAAAGCCCTCATCCTGTCCGGTGAAATCGAGGAGGCCGAGTCCTTTCTCGTGGCCATCGCCGAGAAGGAAGGCGATCATGCGCTGGTCAGCGTCCTCGACGAAATGGCGCCGAAGGACGTACTGGCGCTGATGCGCGAATTCGACGCGAGCAAGGAATCGGTGATCAACCTGGTGGTCAGCCCCGAGCAGTTTGTCGAGGCGATCCTGCTTGAGCGCAAGTACGGAGAGCCGATCGAGAAATACGTGCCGCGCCTGCGCAACACGATGAATTCGGTCATGCATCGCACCGGCCCGGCCTGTGCCGAAGTGCTCGAATGCCTGGCCGAGAACGACGAAGGCGTGCGCCTGCTGGCCGATTATTTCACCGACGAGTACGACGCCCTGCAAACCCTAGCCTACCACGGGGTTTTCGAGAAGGATTCGGACGCCGAGCGTGCCTTTGCGCCCAAGCGCGTGTCCACCTGGGACGCCGAGCAGCGCGACGACCTCGACCAGGGCCTCGAGATCGGTGACGCCATCGAAATGGTCCGGGTGCGCATGTCGCGCTCGGAAGTGGCCGATTCCGACTGGATGGAAACGGCCTGGGTGCTGCGCCACGAATTCACCGATACCTTCGAACTGCTGATCATCGAGATCCGCGACCGTATCGCGCGCGCCAATGAAGCCGCCCACATGCCGGCGCTGGCCGAATCCGGCGAGCCCGGCGTGCCCAAGCTCGACGAAGACGACGACGAATCCGCGATCTGATCATGTTCAGTGAAACCGCCGTTGCCCGCGTTGACGCGCGTCCCTATTTCGAACGGGTGCTGTGCCACGCCCTGAAAGAGGGGCTGGTCGACGAGGCGCGTTTTGCGTCGGTGAAACGCGAAGGGGCTAAGGGGATCGTGCAACTGGCGGGCTTTTTCGGTACGGCCAATCTGCGTCCCGAACTCGAAGCCGCGCGCACGCGACTGGTGACACTGGTCGGCCTGGCCCTTGAGGCCGAAGCCGGCGGGCAACTCGATGCGGCGGCCCGCCTGCTGCGCGACAAGAGCCTGCTGGCCCTGTCGAAGGCCGGCGCCGAGCGTTTGCGCGGTTTGCTCAAGTTGCCCACCGACAGCTTTCTGGAGCCCCCCAACGCCCTCAACGAGGACGAAAAAGTGTTCCTGTCGCGGTGGACCTTCGACGAGCCGATGACGTTTGCGCGCTACCTGCTGGAGCGCAAGAGCCGCGAGAAGAACCACAACCTGCATGAACTGAGCTACTTCCTGGCGGGCAAGTTCGGTGTCAGCCGCGACGAGGTGCAGGGCTGGCACGTGTCCTGCGATTCGGTCGTCAATAGCGTCCTGCTGGTGTTGTTCGTCGAAAAGAACCCTAAGGGCTTTTTTAGCGGCGAGCGTTTCACCAAGCTGCACGAAGCGGCGCGCAAGAAGCGCAAGCACGATTTCGCCCTGCTCGACGCATGGCGCGCAGAAGTCTCGCCGGCGCTACAGGTCTTGCTCGATCAGGCCCGCGGGCATTTCCTCAGCGACGTGCTGGCGCTTGTCCGCGGCCATGACGCCATCGACCTGTATCGCCGGCAGGAACGTTTTTCCGGCCTGTTTTTCTTCGATGCCAGCGATGTGGATGAAGTCACCCACCACGACAAGGCCATGGAAGAGCAGTGGCGCCACATTACCGGCGGCCATGGCGATCACACCGATGTGCAATGCACGGTGCTGCTGATGGTTGCGACCGGCCTCGAGCCCACTCCGGTGCTGCGCAAGAAGGATGCCGTCGAGATCTGGAAGCACTTCCGCGATTCCGGTTTCGATGACAAGGCCGTCGAAGGCTTCATCGAAACCGTGGTGCCCTTCGAATACCAGACCGACGTCCTGCGCCTGTGGCAGGAAGATCTCGGCCCGGAAGCCGGCGTGAAACTTGACGACGACATCCAGGCCCACGCCCTGACCTATCTGCACGAAGCCTGCCGGCCCGGCTGGAAGAAGCCGGCCTGAGCCACCCCCCCCGGTTCTTGGTCTCCCGGCTCTTCAGTTGAGCACTGAATGTGCCGCAATAGCAGGCTGTAGCGAGTCCTGCGCGGCCATCTGCGGTGCGCGCCGAATTTCACGCCAATAACAAGAGGCTGGCTGCCGGTCCTGTCAGGGGCTGGCAGCCGTGCCCGGCAAGGCGGAATTCCGGAATGGCAGGACCGTGTGGAGGGGAGCCATGAAACCAGGAATCACGCCAACCAGCGTCGAACGCTCGCTGGGCGACCAGGACTTCATCGTCAGCAAGACCGACGCGAAGGGTCGCATCGTTTACGCCAACCGGATCTTCATCGATCTGTCCGGCTACCGGGAGGCCGAACTGCTCGGCGTCCAGCACAACATCATTCGTCACCCGGACATGCCGCGCAGCGTTTTCAAGCTGCTGTGGGATCACATTGCCGCCGGGCAGGAGTTCATCGGCTATGTGAAGAACATGGCCCGCGACGGCAGTTTTTACTGGGTGTTGGCGACGGTGACGCCGGACCGCGACACCCGGCGCGAGATCTGCGGCTACACCTCGGTGCGTCGCAAGCCGCGGGCGGAGGCGATTGCTGCCGCTGCCGGCCTGTACCGGGAAATGCTGGCTGCCGAAGGCCGGGTGGGCGCCCGGGACGCAATTGCCGCCGGCACAGCCGTGCTCGAGCAGGCTTTGAACGGGAGGCGCTATGAGCAGTTCATCCTTGCACTCTAGGCTGGCGCAGTTGTGCCTGGGGCATTCGCTACTGTTGCTGGCGACTCTCGTGACGGTGTTCCTGAGCATGGGGTTTCACCCCTTTTTGCCGGTCTTCCTGCTGCTCGGGGTGGGCTTGTCCTGGTGGGGGCAGCGCCGTTTGCGGCAGTCCCTGGCACCACTGCAGTCAGCGGTCGACTTGGCCACGCGGATCGGACAGGGGGATTTCCGCTCGCGCATCACCGGCGTGCAGGACCAGGACGAGATCGGCCGCCTGAGCTGGGCCCTCAACGACATGCTGGACCAGCTCGAAGCCTACTTCCGTGAAGCCGATAGTTCCTTCCGGGCCCAGATGGACGGACGCTACGGGCGTACCGCCCAGGTGGCGGGTCTGCACGGCAGCCTCCACGATGCCGTGGAAGCCCACAATACCCTGCTGGCCGGCATGGCCGAGCACCTGCGCACCCAGAGAAAGATGACCCTGCTGAGCAATGCCGGGATCCTCAATGCGGGTAACCTGATTGCCAACCTGACCGGCAACCAGAGCGACCTGATGGGCATCACCGAGCAGATGCGCATTGCCGCCGCCGCGGCGACCGCGACGGCAAGCGAGGCGGGTGAGAACCAGCAGGCGGTGGCCGAGGTGGTCAGCCGGCTGTCGGGTATCAGTGCGCGGATCGTCGAGGTGGCGGAGGCGGTTTCCGGGCTGAATTCCCGCACCCAGGAAGTCAGTCGGTCAGTGGCGCTGATTACCGAAATTTCGGATCAGACCAACCTGCTGGCCCTCAACGCGGCCATCGAGGCGGCCCGTGCCGGCGAATCCGGGCGGGGTTTTGCGGTGGTGGCGGACGAAGTGCGCAAGCTGGCCGAGAAGACCCGCAGTGCATCGGGCTTGATCGGTGAAATCATGGGCGGCCTGATTCGCGATGGGGCGCGCATGGAGGCCAATTCCCTGGAAATGAAGGACATGACGGCCAGTTCGGCGGTAGTGGTCAGCCAGCTGACCGACACTTTCGGCCGTTTCGCCCGGGCCGCCCGGGAGACCGAGCGCCAGTCGGTGCGGGTCCATGACAGGAGCTTCGCGACCCTGGTCAAGCTGGACCACATGATCTACAAGCAGCGCACCTACCTGTCGCTCAACAGCGATGGCGACGGGCAGCACATCGCGCCGGTCCAGGTGAATCACCGGAATTGTCGCCTCGGCCGCTGGTACCAGGACGAAGGCCGCAGCCTGTTCGGTGCTCTGCCCGCCTACCGCTTGCTCGACACTCCCCATGCCCGGGTGCACGACGGTGCGCACCGGGTGCTCGAGCAGATCGGGCTGGACTGGGAGAGCGACGCCACGGTGCAGACTTCCATCGTGGCGGCACTCAACGACATGGAGGCCGGCAGCCGGGAGGTGATGACCCTGCTTGACCGGATGGTGCTCGAGAAGCACCCGGACTGTTGATTTTCAGCCGAGGAACATCTTGTAGGCCGGGTTGGCGGTTTCATCCACGTACTCGTAGCCCAGCCGTGCCAGGAAGCCCTGGAAGGCTTCGCGGTCGGCCGGCTTGACCTGCATGCCGACCAGCACCCGGCCGAAGTCGGCGCCGTGGTTGCGATAGTGGAACAGGCTGATGTTCCAGTCGGAGCGCAGGGTGTCGAGGAAATTGAGCAGCGCACCCGGGCGCTCGGGGAAAACAAAGCGGTACAGCACTTCGTTTTCGGCCTGGGGCGCGTGGCCGCCAACCATGTAGCGGATGTGGCTCTTGGCCATCTCGTCGTCGGTGAGGTCGAGACAGGGTAATTCGTGGCGCTGCAGCAGTTCGGTGATGCGCACGCCCTCGGCCCGGTTGTGCACCCCCACGCCGACGAAGATGTGGGCCTTGTCGGCATCCGCGTAGCGGTAGTTGAACTCGGTGATGTTGCGGTTGCCGAGCAGGTCGCAGAACTTCTTGAAGGATCCGGGCTTCTCGGGGATGGTGACGGCCAGCACGGCTTCGCGCTGCTCGCCCACTTCGGCACGCTCGGCAACAAAGCGCAGGCGGTCGAAATTCATGTTGGCGCCCGAGGCGATGGCAACCAGGGTCTTGTCCCGCAGGTTGTGACGCTTGGCGTATTCCTTGGCACCGGCCAGCGACAGGGCGCCGGCCGGCTCGAGGATCGAGCGGGTGTCCTCGAACACATCCTTGATGGCGGCGCAGATGGCGTCGTTGTCCACCGAGATCATTTCATCCACGTATTCCTGGCACACCCGGAAGGTTTCCTCGCCCACCAGCTTGACCGCCGCGCCGTCGGCAAAAAGCCCGACGCTGGGCAGCTCGATGCGCCTGCCGGCGGCCAGCGACTGCATCATGGCGTCGGAGTCGACGCTCTGCACGCCGATCACCTTGATCTCGGGGCGCACGCGCTTCACGTAGGCCGCCACGCCGGCGAGCAGCCCGCCACCGCCCACGCAGCAGAAGATCGCGTGGATGGGCTTGCCGTGCTGGCGCAGGATTTCCATGCCGATGGTGCCCTGGCCGGCGATCACGTCCGGATCGTCGTAGGGGTGCACGAAGGTCAGCTTTTCGGTCTTTTCGAGTTCGACCGCGTGAACGTAGGCATCGGAGAAGGATTCGCCGGCCAGCACCACTTCGCCACCGTTGCGCTTCACGGCGTCGATCTTGATGGCCGGGGTGGTGGTGGGCATGACGATGACGGCCCGCACACCCAGCACCTTCGCCGACAGGGCGACGCCCTGGGCGTGGTTGCCTGCCGAGGCGCAGATCACGCCGCGCTTCAGGGCCGCCGGGCTCAGGTTGGCCATCTTGTTGTAGGCGCCGCGCAGCTTGAAGCTGAACACCGGCTGCATGTCCTCGCGCTTCAGGAAGATCTTGTTGTGAATGCGTGCCGACAGGTTGGGAGCGAGGTCGAGGGGCGTTTCGATCGCCACGTCGTAGACCTGGGCAGTGAGGATCTTCTGGAGGTAGTCGGGGTGCTGCGCGCTCATGGCTGAACCTGTGTGTCGGCTGAGGGAGCATTGAAGGGTAGCAGCCGGAGCGGCCGCGCTGCAACATACGGGCTTTTCCGGGCGGAGCCTTCCATGAGCGATATCCAGCGAGCCGGCACCACGCCGCGCTATTCCGACTTCACGATTCACAACGGTGTCGTGTACTGCGTCGAGGTGCCACCCGACGAAAATGCCGGCATCGCCGAACAGACGGCCGCCATGCTGGCCAGCCTGGAAACCCTGCTGACCCAGGCCGGCAGTGGCAAGGATCGCCTGTTGCTGGCCACCCTGTACCTGACCGACATGGCCGACTACGACGCGATGAATGCGGTATGGGACGCCTGGTTGCCCGCCGGTACGGCACCGAGCCGCGCCTGCGTGCAGGTGGTACGTCTGGCGAAGCCGGGCTGGAAGGTGGAAATCGCGGTGCAGGCGGCGGTCTGAGGCAGGAACCGCAGGGCCGGAAGCGGGTCGAACCCGTGCTTTCCAGCTCCTGCTCCCCTTGTCCCTTCGCTCCGTAAGGCTTTGTTTTTCGACAGAAGGCGGGGCGGTCCGTTAAAATGCTCCGTTCTCCGCTGCAAAGATCCAGGTACCGCAATGACCCAACGCCTGCGCGAAATCCCCTATAACTACACCTCGTTCTCCGACCGCGAGATCGTCATCCGCCTGCTTGGCCCGGATGCCTGGCAAACGCTGGACGCCCTGCGTTCCGAGCGCGTGACCGGCCGTTCTGCGCGGATGCTCTACGAGGTGCTGGGGGATGTGTGGGTTGTCCAGCGCAACCCCTACCTGCAGGACGACCTGCTCGGCAACCGCGACCGCCGCGGTGCGCTGATCGAAGCCCTGCGGCACCGCCTGCGCGAAGTCGAAAAGCGCCGCGAGGACGCCGGTGCCGACGATGCCGGGCGCAGCGCCAAGGTGGCGAGCCTGGTGGCTGCCGCCCACGGTGCGGTCGACCGCTTCGAGAAGTTCTTCGAGAGCACCTACGATTTGCGCAAGCGCGTGCAGCGCGAACTCGTCCGCCACACCCGCAAGGACAACATCTGCTTCGACGGCCACGCCCGCGTTTCCCACGTGACCGATGCTACCGACTGGCGCGTGGAATACCCCTTCGTGGTCCTCTACCCGGACACCGAAGAAGAAATGGCGCCGCTGGTGAAGAGCTGCATCGAGCTTGGCATGACCATCATTCCGCGGGGGGGCGGCACGGGTTACACCGGCGGCGCCATTCCGCTCGACGCCAATTCGGTGGTGATCAACACCGAAAAGCTGATTTCGATGGGCCCGGTCGAGGAGGTCGTGCTGCCCGGCCATTCCCAGCCTTACGCCACCATCCGCACCGGTGCCGGCGTGGTCACCGACCGCGTTTCCGAAGCTGCTTCGGCGGCCGGCCGCGTGTTTGCCGTGGACCCGACTTCGGCCAGCGCCTCGTGCATCGGCGGCAACATTGCCATGAACGCCGGCGGGAAGAAGGCCGTGCTGTGGGGCACCGCGCTCGACAACCTGGCCTGGTGGAAGATGG
>JAOAUC010000035.1 GCA_030157785.1 Zoogloea oleivorans | reverse complement strand
CCGGCCTGTCACGCCGGGGGTCGCGGGTTCGAGTCCCGTCCACTCCGCCAATAAAACTGTCCGAAAACCATGTTTTCGGATGTAAAAAAGGCCACTTTCGTGGCCTTTTTTATTTTCTTCCTCTGCTTGACGGTCGGCTGCTCCCTGGAGCTTGTTCCATGCCTCTCCAGCAGGTAGACTCAAGACGTATCTGTAGTTGATGATACCGAAATTCCCTCCACGCAAAAGTGCAGCGCAGATGAGTCGGCCTTGCGTTCTCGACAAGGCATCATGTCGCGATGCCGCAACTCATTGTCAGAGGCGAACGAGAGTTCGCCTTTTTGCTTTTTCCAACCCGAAGAGCAGTTGTCGTTAGTAGTAACTGAGGATTCAGCATGTTCGACGCCGTACGCAACAACAAGAAGATCGTTCAGGTTTTCCTGCTCTTGATCACGCTTCCTTTCGCATTCTGGGGCGTTGATTCCTACGTCAAGAACGCGGGGGATGGAGGCGCACTGGCCTCTGTTGGCGGGACACCCATCAAGCAGGCCGAGTTTTTGCAGGCATTGAACGAGCAACAGGAACGGATGCGAGCCGCCCTGGGAAGCAATTTCAATCCTGCCATGATGAATACAAACGAGGCTCGCAAGGCTGTGCTCGACAATCTGGTGAATCAGCGCTTGCTTGCGCTTGATGCCAGCAAGATGCGGCTCAGCGTATCTGATCAACGCGTGCGGGACACAATTGCCGGTATTCAGGCATTCCAGGAGAACGGGCAATTCTCCTTGCCTCGCTACGAGGCTGTTCTCAAGGCTCAAGGCATGACCCAGGCGGTATTCGAGAGCCGTCTGCGACATGATCTGGCTCTGCAGCAGGTGCTTGGTGCTGTTGCCGAGGGCGTCATTGTTTCAAGTGCATCGGCTGAACGTGTTTATTCGGTGCAACTGGAAGAGCGCACTGTCAGCGAAGTTCGGCTTGCGGCCCCGCAATATGTAGCGGAGGTCAAGCTTGCCGAAGATGCAGCGAAGAAGTTCTACGAAACGAACCGCAAGCAATTCGAGTTGCCTGCCCAACTGCGCGCTGAATATCTGGTCCTGAGCCAGGAGGGGGTGGCTTCGCAACTGGTCGTGAGTGATGCGGAAATTCACAAGGAATACGATGCCCATCCGGAACGTTTTCGCCAGGGCGAGGAGCGTCGTGCCAGTCATATCCTCATTCAAGCCGACAAGGGTGCTCCTGACGCGGCCATCAAAGCCGCCCGCGAGAAGGTCGAGGGTCTGCTGAAGCTGGTGAAGGCAAACCCGGCTGATTTCGCGAAGCTGGCCAAGGAGAACTCCCAGGACCCTGGGTCGGCAGAGAAGGGGGGAGACCTCGGTTTCTTTGCTCGTGGTGCGATGGTCAAGCAGTTTGAGGACACTGCGTTCAGCTTGGCCAAGGAGGGTGATATTTCCGATGTGGTGCAGTCCGATTTTGGCTTCCACATCATCCGCCTGACTGGCGTGAAGGCCGAGAAGGTTCGTCCCCTGGACGAGGTGAAGTCCGAGATTGCGGCAGAACTCAAGCGCACGGAGTCTGCCAAGAAATTTGCGGAGTTGGTCGAAGGCTTTACCAATACTGTTTATGAGCAGGCAGACAGCCTCAAGCCGGCCGCCGACAAGTTCAAGTTGCAGACGCAGACGTCCGCATGGATCGGTCGCGATGGCAAGGCGCCTTCCCCGCTCAATAACGAGAAACTCGTCGCTGCGCTGTTCTCCGATGACGCGGTAAAGAACAAACGCAATACCGACGCGGTCGATGTAGGTAACGGCATGCTGGTTTCTGCACGGGTCGTCGAATTCAAGCCGGCAACGGTACGACCCTTTGAAGAGGTCAAGGCCGAGATCGAAAAGTCGCTGACTATCGATGAGGCCGTCAAGCTGGCTGAGAAGGATGGTGAAGCCAAACTGGCCGGACTGAACAAGGGGGATGCCCTTGAGCTGAACTGGAGTGCTTCCCGGACCATGCAGCGCGCCGATCAGGGCTTGTCGCCGGCAGTGGCGCGTGCAGTCTTCCGTGCCCCTAGCACCAAGCTGCCTGCATATGCCGGAGCGCAGATTCCCGGTGCCGGTTTTGTGATTTTCCGCATCGAGAAGGTGAGCCGTCCGACCGCGAACGAAGCGGACCCCCGTCTCAAAGCCATCAAGCAGCAATACGCGCGCGTGCTGGCTGAGCAGGATTTCGGTGCTTATATCGCCTCTCTGCGCAAGCGCTACGAGGTCAAGGTGAACGCTGCGGCTCTGGAAGTGCCGAAGGATAGGTAAGCTCGCTGCCGCAAAAAAAGGCCCTTGGATTTCCAAGGGCCTTTTTGTTTGCGCCAAGTACGGGAAATCAGCCCTGGTCAGGATTTCCCAGCGCTGTCGTATTGAAGCCGCCGTCTACGTACATGATCTCGCCGGTAACACCGCTGGCCATGTCGGAGCACAGGAAGGCCGCCACGTTGCCGACTTCATCAATGGTCACGTTGCGGCGCAGGGGCGCGTTGCGTTCGTTGAAGGACAGCAGCTTGCCGAAACTGCCGATCCCGGAGGCTGCCAGCGTCTTGATGGGGCCTGCGGAGATGGCGTTCACGCGGGTACCTTCCGGGCCGAGGCTGACAGCCATGTAACGCACTGCAGCTTCAAGGCTGGCCTTGGCCAGGCCCATGATGTTGTAGTTGGGCATTGTGCGCACCGCGCCCAGGTAGGACATGGTGAGCATGGCGCCGTTACGGCCCTTCATCATCGGGCGCGCTGCCTTGGCGAGGGCCGGGAAGCTGTAGGCGCTGACTTCCTGGGAAATGCGGAAGGCTTCGCGGGAGGCGCTTTCGAGGAAGTCACCTTCCAGCGCTTCGCTCGGAGCGAAGGCGATGGAGTGCACCAGACCATCCAGACCATCCCATTCCTTGCCAAGCTTTTCGAAGAGGCTGGCGATCTCGTCATCGCTCTGCACGTCACAGGCGTAGATCAGCTTGCTGTCGAATTCGGCAGCCATCTTGGAGATGCGCTCCACGAAACGCTCGTTCTGGTAGGTGAACGCAAGTTCGGCACCTTCCCGGTGCATGGCTTTGGCGATCCCGTAAGAGATCGAGCGATTGGACAGCAATCCGGTGATGAGAATGCGTTTGCCGGCGAGAAAGCCCATGTAAGGTGTCTCCAGTGAATAACCACAAGATTATAGCGGATGCTTCCGGGGCGTGTGCTGCCGCGGAGCTGGGTGCTTCCGGTAGACTACATCTCATGCGCGCGATGATCCGACACCTATCGATAATCCTGCTCGCGGCCCTGACGGCCGGATGCGGCCAGGTCTGGAACGACCCCTATCCGGCGGCGGAGCGGGGCAAGAACATTCTCTACTCTGCGTTCACCCAGCGACCCAAGCATCTGGACCCTGTCCAGTCCTACAGTGAGGATGAAGCGACCTTCCTGTACCAGATCTATGAGCCGCCGCTGCAGTATCACTACCTCAAGCGGCCGTTCCAGCTGAGTCTGGCCGTAGCACAGGTCATGCCGGCCCTGAAACAGTATGACGAGGCCGGCCGCTTGCTGCCGGCAGGTGTCGATCCGGCGAAAATCGCCCGCAGCGAATACGAGATTCGCATCCAGCCGGGCATCCGTTACCAGCCACACCCGGCCTTTGCCGTCGACGAGAAGGGGCAAGCTGTTTATCTGGGGCTCACCGCAAAGGATTTGACCGGGAAAAGCACCCTGGCCAACTTCCCCCGCACCGGCACCCGGGAGCTGACCGCCGAGGATTACGTGTATCAGATCAAGCGTTTGGCTCACCCTCGCCTGCATTCACCGGTGCTGGAGTTGATGGGTGACTACATCATCGGCCTGAAAGATCTGCATGCGCGCCTGATGGCCGACGAGAAAGCCGGCAAGGATCCGGGGGGCTGGATCGATCTGCGCAAGTATCCTATGAGCGGCGTTGAACTGGTGGACCGCTACACCTACCGGGTGCACATCAAGGGCGCTTACCCCCAGTTTCCCTACTGGTTGGCGATGCCCTTTTTTGCTCCGGTGCCTTTCGAGGCCGAGCGTTTCTTTGCCCAGCCGGGCATGGCCGAGCGCAACCTGACCCTCGACTGGTGGCCGATCGGTACCGGCCCTTTCATGCTGGCCGAGAACAATCCGAATGCGCGCATGGTCCTCGTTCGCAACCCCAACTTTCGCGGCGAAACCTATCCCTGCGAGGGTGAGCCGGAAGACCAGGCGGCCGGTCTGCTGGCCGACTGCAACAAGGCGATTCCCTTTATCGACAAGGTTGTGTTCACGCGCGAGAAGGAGAGCATTCCTTACTGGAACAAGTTTCTGCAGGGCTATTACGACGCTTCGGGCGTGTCCTCCGACAACTTCGACCAGGCCGTGCAGATGGGCGGTCAAGGAGATGTCAGCCTGAGTGACGAGATGGTCGCCAAGGACATCCGCCTGAACACCTCGGTGGCGCCGTCGGTGATGTACATGGGCTTCAACATGCTCGACCCGACGGTGGGCGGTAGCGGTGAGCGGGCCCGCAAGCTGCGGCTGGCAATCTCCATTGCCATCGATCAGGAAGAGTTCATCTCGGTTTTCCAGAATGGGCGCGGTGTGCCGGCCATGCATCCGATTCCGCCGGGAATCTTTGGCTACCGGGCCGACCAGGCCGGGATCAATCCCCAAGTTTACGACTGGCTGGATGGCAAGCCCCAGCGCAAATCCGTCGAGGAGGCGCGGCGCCTGCTGGCCGAGGCCGGCTATCCAGGCGGGCGCGATGCCAAGTCCGGCGAACCGCTGGTAGTCAACCTGGACACCACGGGCAGTGGCATGGGCGACAAATCCACCGTCGACTGGCTGACCAAGCAGTTCCGCAAGCTTGATGTGCAACTGGTGGTGCGAGCCACCGACTACAACCGCTTCCAGGACAAGATCCGCAAGGGCAATGCGCAGCTCTTTTACTGGGGCTGGAATGCGGATTACCCGGATCCGGAGAACTTTCTCTTCCTGCTTTACGGGGCGCAAGGCAAGGTGAAGAGCCAGGGCGAGAATGCGGCGAACTACGAGAATGCCGAGTACGACCGCCTGTTTGAACGCATGAAGGCGATGCCCGACAGCCCTGAGCGCCAGGCCATCATCGAGCGGATGCTGGCCATCCTTCAGCACGATGCGCCATGGGTGTGGGGGTTCTACGAGAAGGCTTACGCCCTGCAGCACGGCTGGCTACACAACAGGAAGCCAGGCAAGATCATCCGCAACACGCTCAAGTATCAGCGCGTCGACGTGGCTGTGCGCGAACAGAAGCGTGCCGAGTGGAATCGGCCGGTGTTGTGGCCGATGATTTTCGTAGTGCTGTTTGGCGTGTTGATCGTGGCGCCGGCTGTTATTCACTACCGGCGCCGGGAACGGGCAGGGGCAGGCTAGGTTGTGATGGCCCTGCTATGTCTGCGTACATGGTCTGGTGTCTCCTGGCTGTGCTCCGTGGCTGGCAGTATTCCGGATACCTCGACTCACGTGGAGAGTTTCTCGGATGGTTCGCTGATCGCCGTGCAGACTCAAAAGTATGTCACCAGCGCTTGTGATTCCCGGCTAGTCCGGCGGCAGGAGGCCTTCGGTCTTCAGCTTCTTGCCGATCAGTTTGATGAGTTCTTCCACTACCTGCAGGGAGGATTGCGGGTTGAGGGATTCACTGACCGCTGTCCATACCGGCTTGCCTTCAGGAAGGCGGTAAAGCAGGGTTTCCACGATGACCCGAGTGTTTTCCACGGTGTAGGACGGGGTGGTGTAAACGTAGGGGTAATAGGTGTAGAAGGAGCGGTAGCGAGGACCGACGTTCCAGAACATGGGGTCGGTCATGAATTGGGTTTGGGCCGGGACGAGGGTTTGGGATTTATCCACCGACACCAGGCGTGAGACGAGGGCGGCGTCGAAACCGCCCTTGACCAGCCGTTCGCGGACGGTGTCGATCTCCAGTTCCGGGGTCAGGTCGAGCTGATGGCCGGCGACGGGCGCTGTGCCGGCTGGCAGGCTCTGGACGATGCGGTTTTCTGCCATTTTGCGCAGGTTCTCGTCTTTCACCGCGACGAAGACAACCATTTTGCGTGGTGCTCCGGCCGTGTCGGCTTCGTCCCGCCAGGTGGATTTGATCGTGGTCGTGGCACAGCCGGCCAGCAGGGAAGCGACTGCGGCGAGCAGGAGCGGGGCGGCGAAGGAACGGAATGTCATGACGGGGCTCCGGAGCGTTAAGGCGGGCTTGCTGTGGGGTGAGACCGCAAGACTAACCCCGGATTCAATGAAAATCGCGACTTCGAGGGGCCAGCTGGCCGAGTTGCGCGGAGCGATCCACTACCCGTTTGGCGTGCAGATGCACCACGTTGCCTTGGCGGGTTATTTGACCGTACACGCCGATCAGGGCTGCACTCAGCAGAATGCGTCGTTCGGCTTCGAGAAGCTCTGGCCGGACGATGACGTTGACCCAGCCGGTTTCGTCCTCGATGGTGACGAACAGGGTGCCTTTTGCGGTGCCCGGGCGCTGGCGGCAGGTGACGATGCCGGCGGCCCGGGCCAGCTTGCGGTCGGGGCAGTCGGCGATCTCGGCAGCGGTGAGAAAGCGTTCCGCGCTCAATAGGCCGCGCAGGAAGCTGAGGGGGTGGCGGCCGAGGCTGAAGCCGAGGCGGGCATAGTCGGCGATGATGTCCTGGGTTTCGGCGGGGGCTGGCAGGACGAGGGGCTGGTCGGGTATCGGCGCGCCGTGGAGCAGGCCCGGCGCAGCCTGGCTGCCGGACGCCGCCCACCATGCCTGGCGCCGATGGCCGGCCAGACTGGCCAGCGCGCCGGCGGAGGCCAGGCTGCGCAGTTCGGCGGTGGATAGCGCGGCCCGGCGGGCCAGCGCATTCACGCTGAGGAAGGGGCCGGCCCGGCGGGCGCTGGAGATGCGTTCGGCCGCTGCGGGGGTGAAGCCCTTCACAAGGCACAGGCCGAGGCGGGCGGCAGGGCGCGATGGATCGGCCTGCGAGGGCGTCAGTGTGCATTCCCAGTCGCTGGCGCCCACGTCGGCGGGCAGAATTTCCACCTGATGCCGCCGGGCATCCTGGATAAGTTGGGAAGGGCCGTAGAAGCCCATCGGCTGGCTGTTGAGCAGCCCGCACAGAAAGGCTGCCGGCTCGAAGCGCTTGATCCATGCCGAGACATACACCAGCAGCGCGAAGCTGGCAGCGTGGGACTCGGGAAAACCGTAGCTGCCGAAGCCCTCGATTTGCCGGCACAGGGCGTCGGCAAAGTCCTTTTCGTAGCCCTGGTCCTGCATGCCACGGGTGAGTTGTTCCTGGTAGCGGGTGAGTTCGCCTTTGCGCCCCCAGGCGCCCATGGAGCGGCGCAACTGGTCGGCTTCGCCGGCCGTGAATTTGGCGGCCACCATGGCAAGCTGCATCACCTGCTCCTGAAAAATGGGGATGCCATAGGTGCGGCTCAGCACCGGTTCGATTTCCGGTTTGGGGTAGTGGATGGGTTCGTGGAGGGCGATCCTGTCGCGGGCGGCCAGGTAGGGATGGACCATGCCGCCCTGGATCGGCCCCGGTCGCACGATGGCGACTTCCACCACCAGGTCGTAGTAAGTCCGCGGCCTGAGGCGCGGCAGCATGCTCATCTGGGCGCGGGACTCCACTTGGAACACACCCATCGCATCGGCCTCGCACAGCATGTCGTACACCTCGGCTTCTTCCCGCGGAATGTCGGTCATGGCGAAGGGCTCGCCCCGCCAGCGGGAAATCATTTCCAGGCTGCGCCGGATGGCCGACAGCATGCCGAGCGCCAGCACGTCCACTTTGAGGAGGCCGAGGGTCTCCAGATCATCCTTGTCCCATTGGATGACGGTGCGTCCTTCCATGGCGGCGTTTTCGACCGGGACCAGCTCGGCCAGCGGCCCACGGGAGATCACGAAGCCGCCCACGTGTTGCGACAGGTGGCGCGGGAAGCCGGTGATCTCGTTGGCCAGCTCGAGCAGCAACTGTACCCGGGGGCTGGTCGGGTCGAGACCGGCTTCGCGGATGCGCTCCGGCGCAACCTCGCGGCCGTCCCACCAAGCCAGGCGACGGGTGAGTTGTTCCAGTTGGCCGATATCGAAGCCCAGCGCCCGGCCTACGTCGCGCAGGGCGCTTTTGGGGCGGTAGCGAATCACCGTGGCGGCCAGCGCAGCCCGGTCGCGGCCATATTTCTGGTAGATGTACTGAATGACCTCTTCGCGCCGGTCATGCTCGAAATCCACATCGATGTCCGGCGGCTCGTTGCGCTCCCGCGAGATGAAGCGCTCAAAGAGCAGGGTGGCATCGGTCGGGTCGACCTCCGTTACCCCCAGCGCGTAGCACACCACCGAATTGGCCGCTGAGCCACGTCCCTGGCACAGGATGTTCTGGCTGCGGGCAAAGCGGACGATGTCCTCGACGGTGAGGAAGAAGGCTTCGTAGTGCAGCTCGGCAATGAGGGCCAGCTCCTTCACCACCTGCTCCCGTATGGCGACGGGTACCGGGCTGATGCCATCCGGTCCGGGCGGATAGCGCCGCTGCAGCCCATCATCGACCAGCATGCGCAGGTGGGATGCCGCGGTGGCACCGGGGGGCACGATTTCCTGCGGGTACTCGTAACGCAGCTCTCCCAGGGAAAACCGGCAGCGAGCGGCGATGATCAGGGTTTCGGCCAGCCATTCGGGTGGATGGCGGTGCGCCAGGACACTGCGCGTGTGGAGCCGGCGTTCGGCGTTGGTGGCGAGCAGATAGCCCGCTTCGTCGAGGCTGGTGCGGTGGCGCAGGGCGGTGAGCACGTCGGCCAGGCGGCGGCGCGAAGGGGCGTGCATCAGCGGCGCACAGGTGCTGACGACCGGGATGCCGGCGGTTCGCGCGGCATCGGCGATCCACCAGCGCTGTCCGGCATCATCGGGCCCCAGGTGGAGCGGGGCGGCAATCCAGCTGTCGCCGGGAAAATGCCTGGCCAGCCAGCAGGCGTCGGCGGCCAGTGCTTGCGTGTCGTTGTCGATGGTGTCGGGTGGCACCAGCAAGGCAAGACAGCCGGACACGCCGCCCTCCAGGTCGGCCCGGCTCAGAAGGTATTCCCCTTTGGGCGCTGCCCGGCGACCCCGGCTGATCAGGGCCGACAGGCACCCGTAGGCTGCACGGTCGGTGGCCAGCAGAACCACCAGGGGGCCATCTGCCAGCTGGATGCTGGAGCCGATGATCAGCTGGAGTGCGTTCGGGTTCTGTCGGCACACCGAGTAAGCCCGCACCACCCCGGCCAGGGTGCATTCGTCGGTGATGGCCAGCGCCGTGTAGCCGAGGGTGTCGGCCTGCTCGACCAGCTCTTCCGGGTGGGAGGCGCCGGTGAGAAAGCTGAAGTTGGAGCGGCAGTAAAGCTCGGCGAACTGCGGGGGGGATTCGGGCATGCGTGAACTGTATAAATAAACAGTCTTTTGATCAAGTCCCGAAATCCTCCATTTCCCTCATCCCCTCGCGAATGTGCTCATTCTTCAGGCCTTCCGGCGCTGGTGTAGCGCGAGGGCGACCAGGCCAAGGAGTCCGAGCAGGCTGGGAAGGTCGGTCACCCCGCCGCCGCCCGAGGACTTCGCTGCGGCCTTGACCTGGATGCTCGTCTCTGCTGTTCCCGTCCGCCCGGCGTCGTCCGTGACGGTGAGGCGAATTGTGTAGCTGCCGGCCGAGGGGGCCTTGAAGGTGGTGCTGGCTGCACTGCCCGAGCCGAAGGTGCCGGTTGCCGGTCCGCTGGTCTGCGTCCATTTCCAGCCGACCAGGGTGGCGCCCGTTGCGGCGGTGCTGGCGGAGGCACTGAAGGTGGCGGCCTTGCCGGCTTCCGGTTCGGCAGGGGCGGTGATGCTGGCCAGCGGACTGGCTGCCGCAGCGGCAAGGGCGGCAGACACAGCCGCCGCCGCGTTGAGCATGCCGGCACCGCAGGTGGTGGTGGTGCAGTTGCATTGTCCGTCGCTGCTGACCGCGGGGCAGACGGGAAGGGTCGCGTCGAAGGGGAAGGGGGTGGCGCCCTGTTTGATGTAACGGGCCAGGCCGGCTTCTGAAAGGGCGGGATTGGCAGCCAGCATCAGGGCTGCCGTCCCGGCGACCAGTGGTGTCGCAAAGCTGGTTCCCACGGTTTGGTCGCTGGTGCCGGTGTAGCCGTTGCCGGCGGGTGCGGTGGCGCCCAGATTGATTGTGTTGATGAGGGGGAAGAGGCAGGGCAGCCCTGTGACGGTATTCACGCAGTTTCCGGCAGGGGCGCTGACGCCCACTTCGCTGCCGTAGCTGGAATACCCGACCTTGGTGCCGGCATGGCGGATACCCGCGACAGCCAGTACCCCCGAGCAGTTGGCGGGCTCTTCGACGGCACCGGTTTCATTGCCGGCGGCGGCGACGACGAGCGCCCCGGCCGCCCGGATTTCGGCGATGGCCGACATATAGGCTGCGCTGCAGGTGCCGCTGCCCGCCAGGCTAAGGTTGATGATCTGTGCCGGATTCGGGTTGGCGGGGACGCCGGGGACAGCCAAACCGGCCGCCCAGCGCATGCCGGCGATGATGTCGGAGTCGAAGCCGCCGCACTTGCCGAGGACGCGCACCGGCAGGATGCGAGTACTGCCCCCCACTCCGGCAATCCCCCGGGAGTTGTTGCTTTCTGCTGCCACGATGCCCGCCACCTGGGTGCCGTGCCACGAACTGGCATGGGCCACCGCGCTGCCACACATGTTGCGCAGGGTGGCATTGGCAAGCTCGCTGGTGCTGGCGTAATCGCCCGGGTCGGAGGCATCGGCGTCGCGTCCGGACTGGGCATCACCGGCATTGAGATTGTCGGAGACGAAGTCGTAGCCCGCCAGGAGTCGTGGGGCCAGATCTTCGTGATCGAAGCGTACGCCGGTATCGACCACGGCAACCACCACCTTGTTACTGCCACTGGTGAGATCCCACGCCCGCACGGCGTCGATGGCCGACAGCCGGGTGACGTCCGGTGTCTGCAGATACCACTGGAAGGCGAGCAGGGGGTCGTTGGGAAGGGCGCTGATCTTCTTGATCCGGTCGGGCACGGCGTATTCGACGTCGGATTCTTTTGTCAGACGGGCGGCAAGGGCAGCGGACGTCAGGCCGGTGGCGTGCATCACGTGCACGTCCTGGCCGGGCTGGCCGATCATTTGGGCGCTCAGGCCAAGGCGTGCGCCGAGACTCTGGATACGGCTGCCAGCCTGGATCTGCTTGAGCGCAGAGCCCGCCTTGAGTTTGACGATGACCCGTGCCTCCGGCGCTTCGGCCTGGGCCTGCACGTTAGCAGAGAACAATGTGGGCAGGCCGGTGAGGGCCAGCAGGATGGCGCGTAGCTTCATGGGAGATTCCTGGTTTGGTCAGCCTGGATGTAATCGATGCCGGGGGTGTGCCGAAGGGTCTGGATGACCGCCTCACAGGCGGCATCGCTGGCCGGACAGTTCAGCAGGTAGGCGCAGCTCCGGTCCGACAGGGCGCTCACGTAACGGACCCGGATGCCGGCGGCCTTCTCGATGGCGTCCAGCGTTGGGCGTGCCTTGCCATCGGTGGGGGCGGTAAAGCCGATGATGACTTGCCGTTGCGCGCCGGGCCACACCGGGGTTTCGGCACAGGCAACGGCTACCGGCAGGACGGCGCAGAGGAGGATCGGGCGCAGGCTGCGCAAAGGCGAAAAAAATGGCTTGGACATATATCCGAACTGTAGCATCTGATCGTGACAGCAGCCTGTCTGGCCAGGTCAGGCGGGGGGCAGCAGGTACCACCGGTTCTTGCCGGCCTGCTTGGCCCGGTACATGGCGTCATCGGCGCGGGCGAGCAATTCGTCAGGGGTGGCAGCGTTATCGGGGTAAATGGCAATGCCGAGGCTGCAGCCAATTCCGATGTCCCGCCCGGTGTAGCGGACAGGCATGTTGGCGATCGCCTTGACGATACGGTCGGCGAGCTCGGTCAGTTCATCCCTGCCCAGGTTCGGTACCAGTACTGCGAATTCATCGCCTCCGAGCCGGGCCAGAAACTCCCGGCGACGGATCTGGGCCTGGAATTCGCTGGCGACCTGCACGAGGATGGCGTCGCCGGCCCGGTGACCATAGGTGTCGTTGATACCCTTGAAGCCGTCCAGGTCGATGAAGTAGAGGGCGATGCTGCCTTGACTTTCGTCAGCGGCCCGGGTCATGCGCTCCAGTTCCAGCTCGAAGCCACGCCGGTTGTAGAGCCCGGTGAGGGAGTCCCGTTCTGCCTGGTTGGCCAGTTCGGCGGTCTGGCGCTGGCGGGTGACATCCTCGTAGAGCCAGATGCGGCCAGTCTGCTCGCCGGTTTCGCTGAGCACGGGGTAGGTGGTCTGGGTGACGATGCGCCGGTCGAGAAGGCGGAATTCTGTGGACTCGCGTATTTCTTGCTCGCTGCCCGCCGGGGCGCTCATGAAGCCCTGCGGCCCGGCAAGCAGGCGTGCGGCGAAGGGCTGCAGCCGGGCCACCGGGTTGCCGATGAGGGCCGCCTCGGGAGGGATCAGCCAGATATGTCCGAAAGTGGCGTTGTAATAGACCACGACGCCTTCGGTATTGACGAAAACGATCCCGGTCTTGAGGGCCGCCAGCAGGGACGCAAGGCGGGCTCTTTCATCCCGCGCCCGTTCAAAATAGCGGCGCTGGAGGGCTTCGCTGCGGGTGAGGGCTTCCACGCGTCCCTTGATCGTCGTCGCCATCTGCCCAAAAGCCGCACTCAACTGGTCGACCTCATCCCATCCGGCCGTCGGCAGGTCTACGTCGTAATTGCCGGCAGACAGCTGTTTGCTGGCATCGGTCAGGCGGGTCAGGCTGTGAGTGATCCACAGGCCGATGGATGCCAGCACGAGAAGGGTAAACACGAGCACGCCGGCACCCAGTTCAAGGCTTTCGCGCACCAGGCGATTCCGCTCGGTGCCGAGAAAAGCCGTGGACATGCCGAAGTGCAGGGTGCCGAGTTTTTGCCCGGCCAGACTGATCTCGGTGACGGCATGCAGGCACTGGTCGGCGCGGGATGGGTCGAGGGTGGCGATGTGGTCGGGCGGCGGCAGTGGCTTGTCGGCCGGTCGGCCTTCGGCGGCAATGAGCTTGCCCCGGTGATCGAAGAGCACCAGGTATTTGAGGCCATCCTCCTGCCGGCTTTCGCGCAGGATCTGCTGGATCGTCGCGTAGTCGCGCTGGGCCAGCGGGGCATTGAGGGCGGCGTTGAGCAGCGGACTGGTCTGCCGGAGGCGCACGGCCATCTGTTCGAGCAGGCCCTGCTCGATGAGGCGGGCGCTGTTGGCCACCAGCAGGGCCAGCATGAGACTTTCCACCAGGAGGCTCGCCAGCAGCAGGCGGACGCGCAGGGAGGAAGGCCAGCCCGGGAGACGCATTATTCCGAGACGATGCGGCGGGTTTCCCGAAGGTAGATGTCGAGCGGCTTCATCTGCACATCGGTGGCATCGACAAAGCCCTGGAAACCGGTGGCGGTAAAGAAGCGGCTGCTTTCTTCCGGGGTGCTCTTGAAGTCGAGGAGGGCCCGCCGGATCCGGGCGGCTTCGGTGGCGGGCAGCCCGGGGGAGGCGAGGGCGATAAAGCCCGGCACTTCGGCAATTTGCTGGAAGATCTGCAGGCGCTGGCGGAGAGCGTCCGGAATGGCCTTGAATTCACCACCGCTGATCAGCGCGGCCACGCAGTCGCCGTTGAGCACGAGGTTGCCGACACTGTCGTCGGTGGGCGTATTGAGGGTGCGGTAATTCTCGCCCCGGCGCAGACCCTGATCGGCCAGCCACTGTATCCCTTGCAGGGTCACCAGGGATTTGGGGTTGGAAAGGGCCAGGGTGGTACCGCGCAGATCGCTGATCTTGCTGATCGGTTTATCCTTGTCCACGACGAGCAGCGCCTTGATGCCCGGAGTGAACAAGACCAGCGGCACATGACCGGATTCGAGCTGGTGCAGCCGGGCAAGATGGGCGGCGGTAATCGTGACCGCGTATTCGCCCTTGCGGGCCCGGGTGTAGAAGGATTGCCAGTCGGGCGCCGTGGACACCTGGACCGGCCGCTTGAGAACCCGCTCCAGGTATTCCCGCATAGGCTGGTACTGACTGAGCAGAATGCGACTGCTCAGATTGGGCAGAACGCCGATTTCCAGCGTGTCTGCCTGCTCGGCACGGACGAAGCCGTTGGCCGCCAGCAGGAGCGGAAAGAGTAGCCAAACGCGCAGCACAGCTCCGAGCCGGAGCATGCTTTCAGCTCTTCGGCGTTCCGTATTGCTTGAATACCCGCTTGGCGTCCTGTTCGGCCCGCAATTGGGTACAGAGCGTCGGATCGTCGTCGTGATCGCTGAAGTAGCCGTCGGCCTGGGCCTTCATGACGAGCTGGATGGCCGCGTGTTCACTGAGCTTGAAGCGCTCGAAGAGAAGGGTGGCGACTTCGTCGAGGTGTTTTTCGTAGGTCGTGGATGCGCTCATGGGGGCGGGACCGAAAGGCCGCAGTCTGATAATGGATTGCACATTGTAACGGCTGCCGGGCTCAGGGTCTGCGCCACACCGTCGCCAGCCAGGGTTGCTGGTGGCGCGGCAGGCCGGGCGGGCGGTAGTAATGGTCTATTTCCGCGAAGCCGGCGGCGGTCAGGAGCGTGCGCCAGGCCGCCAGGTTGTAGAAAACGCCGTAACGATCGCCGTTGAAACCCTCCTGGTTCTCTCCGCGGGGATTGGAGCAGAACAGCACCCCCCGTGGCCGCAGACTGGCGTGGAGCCGGGCCAGCACTTCGGGCAGCAGCGCCCGCGGCACATGGAACAGGCTGGCGTTGGCGAAGACACCATCGAAGCAATTTGCGGGCAGATCCAGTGCAACGAAATCCTGGTGCAGCACCTCGCAGCCCGCGTGGGCACGGGCCATCTCGACAAAGGTTGCAGAACCGTCGAGCCCGGTAAGTCGATGGCCCAGGGAGCGAAAATAGACGAGATCGCGCCCCGGTCCGCAGCCGAAATCCAGAATGTGGAAGGGTGGCTTGCCCTCCATCGCAGCCAGCAGCGCTGCACGGTTCTGGCTTACATCGTGATTCCAGGTGCCCTCCCGGTAAGACGCCGCCTCCCGCTCATAGTGGCCGATGGTCACCGCCGTGAGCTGCGCCAGTTCAGTCCCGGGCGTGTCGGGGAAAAGGGGATTGCCGTCATTCATCATTCATGCGCTGTTGAGGGGGAGGCGAGGGGCAAGGATAATCGCTTCTTCTGCCCGCCAGAGCATTCACCAGCCGAGATCCGTCATGAGCGCCCTCCAGCCCGTCCTGTCCGCCCTCTATCGCTACCCCGTCAAATCCATGCGGGGCCAGTCTCTCACCGCCAGCCCGGTTGGCCCGCTGGGTCTGCCTTTCGACCGCATGTGGATGGTGGCCGACCCGAGCGGGCGCTTTGTTACCGGGCGGGAGTATCCCGAGCTGGTGCTGATTGACGCCATTCCGACGGATCGGGGTGTGACGCTCTCCACGCCCGGTCGGCCCGAACTTTTTGTTCCCAACGAAGCCTTCAGTCGTCCGATTCCGGTCACCGTTTGGGGCGACAGTTTTTCGGCCTGGGAGGGCGCTACCGAGGCCGATGACTGGATCTCCGACTACATTGGCGCCCGCCTCAGCTTCCTGTGGACCGGCGCTGAAACCGCCCGTCGGGTCAGGGTTGATCCTGCTGTGCCCCTGTCCTTTGCCGATGGCTACCCGCTGTTGATCATCGGCCAGGCTTCGCTGGATGATCTTTCCGCACGAGTTGGACGACCGCTGGCCATGGAGCGCTTCCGTCCCAATCTGGTCGTGTCTGGCGCCGAAGCTTTTGCCGAAGATGGCTGGACGCGGATTCGCATCGGTGAATCCAGCTTTCGCATTGCAAAGCCCTGTGAGCGCTGCGTATTCACGACGGTCGATCCCGACACCGGTCGCAAGGGGCTGGACCAGGAGCCGCTGCGCACGCTGGCCAAATACCGCAAGACCCCGGCCGGGGTCATCTTTGGTCAGAACGTGATTGCTGAAGGGGCGACCGAGCTGGTGGTGGGGATGGCCGTTGAGGTGCTGGAATAGGGCGTAGCAGTGATCGAACGATCCCCGCGTGACGCAGGTTTTGAATTAGCTTCTGTTAATCATGTAACTCTTATATTCAAAAACCCTGTTGGACTGGTGTCGCAAATCGGCCTCCCAAAGCCCGTCCTCTCTTGATCTCGATCAAATGAGGACCGATTAGGGGTAGTGAAATTTCCTGCTGAAATGACGCAGGCCGATAATTCCTCGGGTTGGAAATCCGAGGAATTCACGTGTTAGAAAAACTACAAAAACGTCTGGGCGGGATCCTGCTTCTGTTGGCCCTTGCGGTCGCAGCGCCGGTCTTGGCCGACGATCCCCCCCCGACACCCGAAGAGCTGGTCAAGATTCGGGCCGCCAATGGCGAGTGTCTGAAGTGTCACTCTGAAGCAGGGCTCAAGAAGCCACCCAAGGAAGGGCTGGACCTCAAGAAGCTGCGCGAGCACCTGGTTCATCTGGATACCTTCACCGCATCCGATCACGGCCAGATGGCCTGTACCAAATGTCACGGCGACGGCTACGACGACCATCCCCACGCCGCCAAGGCGAAGGAAGGCCTCAGCGAATGTCAGGACTGCCATGCCCGCAAGGCCATGCGCATCGAACGCCAGTTCGACAAGTCAGTGCATGCCGAGAACCTCAGCGACACCTTTACCTGCGCCACCTGTCACGACCCTCACGTAATGACTGTCGCGGAAAAGCTGCGCGACCCGCACAAGATCGTCGCCCAGGACAACAAGATCTGCCTGGATTGCCACGACTCCGACATCGCCTTTGCCAAGATGGCACCCGAGAAGAAGAAGCGGCCCGCCATCGACGACATCCACAGCTGGCTGCCCAATACCCGCCTGCACTGGAAGGCCGTGCGCTGCGTCGAATGCCACACGCCGAGCGAAGACAAGCTCTCCCTGTCCCACGAGATCCAGAACAAGGACAAGGCCGAGAAAAAGTGCGCCACCTGCCACACCGCCAACAGCTCGCTGAACGCGCGCCTGTACCGTCACCTGCAGACCGAGGAGCAGAACAAGTACGGCTTCCTCAACAGCGTGATCCTGAGTAATTCCTACGTGGTGGGGGCAACCCGCAACCCGTCTCTCGACCTGATCCTGATCGGTCTGTTTCTCGCCACTGTCGTTGGTGTGATTGGCCACGGTCTCGTCCGCATCATTACGACTCGTCTGCGCAGGAGCAAAAACCATGACTAAGCGCATTTTCATGCTGCCCCTGTGGATCCGTCTGTGGCACTGGAGCAACGCCCTGGCGATCATCATTCTGTCGGTCACCGGGATCAGCCTGCACTTTTCCGATCCCAATTTGCCGTTGGTGGAGTTCTCACTGGCCGCGCGCATCCACAACGTGGCCGGCGTCTGTCTGGCGGTGCTGTATGCGGTGTTCGTGATCGGCAATATCCTGAGCGGCAACTGGTGGCAGTACGTCCCCAAACCGCCCGGCATCATTGGCCGTTGCATCAAGCAGATGCAGTTCTACGGCATCGGCATCTTCAAGGGCGAGGCCGAACCTTTCCCGCCGACGCCGGAAGTTAACTTCAACGCCCTTCAGGCCGTGACTTACTGGTCGATCATGTATCTGGTGATGCCGGTAGTGATTCTCACCGGGCTGGTCTTCCTCTATCCCCAGTTCGCGCCGGACCACCTGTTCGGCCTTGACGGCCTGCTGCCCATCGCCCTTGTGCATTACATCGGTGCGGCCGTGATCCTGCTGTTCGCCGTCAGCCACATCTACCTGGGCACCATGGGGCCCAAGGTTTCCAGCCTGTTCAAGATGATGATCACCGGCTGGTACGAGCACTGATTTCGTCCCCAAAAACCAGAAAACCTCCAGGAGAGTTGATATGAAAGCCAAAGTAATTACCGCAATGATTTCCGGTGCCTGCGCTGCAGGACTGTTCATGTCGGCCGAGGCCTTTGCCTTCGACGCCGATGAAGCCCAGGCCCTGGCCAAGAAGGAAGGCTGTCTCAAGTGCCACGCAGTGGACAAGAAGAAGGAAGCCAAGTCCCTCACCGAAATCGCGAAGTCACTGAATAAAAAGCCGGATGCTGAAACCAAGCTCTTGCATCACCTTACTTCGGGTGAGAAGGTCAAGTTTGAAGACGGCAAGGAAGAGGAACACAAGATCATCAAGACCAAGGACAAGGCCGCGATCAAGAACATGACGGACTGGATTCTGTCGCTCGGCAAGTAAACGGGTCGAAGGGGGCGTCCGTCTTGCCGGTCGTCCCCGATACCGAAGGTTGTATCAGGGAGATAAAAAATGAAATTCTTGCGACAGTTGTTCGCCTCGTGCGTGTTGCTCGGGGCCCTTGCCGGCACTTCAGTTGCGATTGCTGCTGATGCCCCCGCAAACACCGGCGCCAAGCCACCAGCGAAAGACCTGGTCCTGAAGGGGGATGCCAAGTGCACCACCTGCCACGACGAGGCAGACGAGCCCAAGCTCCTGCACATCGGCAAGACCAAGCACGGCACCGTGGCCGACGGCCGTACGCCCAGTTGCTCCAACTGTCACGGCGACAGCGATCTGCACACCAACAACCCGGCCAAGCTCAAAGAGCGTCCGCCCACTGATCGCAGCTTCAAGAAGGGTACGACCACCCCGGTGGAAGCCCGCAACGAGGCGTGTGTCTCCTGCCACCGCAAGGATGCCAAGCGTTCCCACTGGGAAGGCAGCGCCCACCAGCGTGCCGATGTGGCCTGCACCTCGTGCCATCAGCTGCATACGGCCAAGGATAAGGTTGCCGACAAGCGCACCCAGCCCGAAGTGTGCTTCACCTGCCATAAAGAACAGCGCGCCCAGGTCAGCAAGCCCTCCCACCATCCGGTACTGGAAGGAAAGGTTGCCTGCTCGGACTGCCACAATGCCCACGGCTCTGTTGGTCCGAAGCTGGTCAAGCGCGATAGCGTGGTCGAGACCTGCTACACCTGCCACATGGAAAAGCGCGGCCCCTTTGTGCATAGCCATCAACCGGTGACCGAGGATTGCGGCAACTGCCACAACCCCCACGGCACCGTCGCCGAGAGCCTGCTCAAGGCCCGCACGCCCTTCCTGTGCCACCAGTGCCATACGCCCCACGGCGGACAGCTGGCCCAGTTGAGGGGGCAACTGCCGAATCAGCCGACAGCCACCTCGAGCGGCAAGTCGGGCATCAACTACACCCAGGCGCGCGGTTGTCTCAATTGCCATACGCAGGTGCACGGCAGCAACAATCCGAGCGCGACCAATCCGACTCCGCAGTTCAACCTGCGTTGATAGTGGGAGAACCATCATGAGAACCTCGAAAGCACTCCCGGGTTTCAGCCTGAAGCTCCTTGCGCTGGCCCTGATTGCCGCATTTGGCGAAGCCCATGCAGACGATGACGAAATCGCCGCACTGACCCGCCCGGACAGTTCCGTTGCCGTTGGTGTTGCCGGCATGAGTGGCTCCGCCAACGACCGCAGCTTCTTTGGCCAGTACAACGGTCTGCGCAAGAACGATACCAACCTGCTGCTTGATCTGGATTACATCAAGCGCGATGACGCCACCGGAACCTGGACAACCATCCAGGGCCGCGACCTGGGGCTGAATACGCGGGAAGTCCGTTTCGGCCAGCAAAAGCAGGGCGACTGGAAATACTCGTTCGAGTATGACGAGATGGTCCGCTACGACCCGCGCACCATCAACACCAGCCTGCTTGGCGCCGGCTCCACCTCGCCAGTGGTTTCGCGGCTGGCTACGATTGGGGCCGGAGACGAGCTCAACCTGAATCTCAAGCGCAAGAACGTTACCGTTGCCGTCGAGAAGTGGCTGAGCAAATCCCTCCAGTTCGAAGCCAGCTTCAAAAATGAGGACAAGAACGGCGCACGCCTGTTTGGCACGGGTTTCAACTGCCCCTCCGGTGCCGCGCCGACGCCCACCTGCACGACCCTTGCTACAGGCGTCAATCAGTGGGCACTGCTGATGTTGCCCGAGCCGATAAACTCGACGACCAAGCAGTTCGATGCCCGCCTCAACTACTCGAACGACAAGCTGATGCTGTCGGGCGGCTACTACGGCTCGTTCTACAACAACGAGTACACCTCGATGTCGGCGACCATCGATGGCAACCTCAATAACCCCCTCGGCAACCCGATGGGGGGAGCGGGGCTGTCTTCGGGGCTGCGCAACATCCTCCAGCTCCCCACCGCCTTGCCGCCGGATAATCAGGCTCATCAGGTCTTCTTGTCGGGCAACTATGCCTTCACCTCGACGACCCGGGCGAATTTCAAGTACGCCTATTCCCACGCTTCGCAGACGGATAACTTTGCGAGTTTCGGCAATGCGCCCAACGGGAGAACCAATCTCGGCGGCGCCATCGATACCAGCCTCTATCAGTTTGGCCTGACGTCGCGGCCGATTTCCAAACTGTCCCTGCTGGCGAATGTCCGTTACGAAGATCGCAACGACAAGACGCCGATTGCCGCCTACAACATCGAGGGCACGAAGGTCTTCACCAACGGCAACTATTCGCCCAAGCGTCTCAATGGCAAGATCGAGGCGACCTACCAGTTGCCGGCAGGCTATCGTGCCACTGTCGGAGCGGATTATGAGTCGCTGGATCGAAGCTCCTTCCTCCCGTCGAACTCTGTTGCAGGGCTGAGCGGCCTGCGTCAGAAGAGCGAAGAGAGCGGTTACCGCATGGAACTGCGTCGCTCCATGAGTGAAACCCTCACCGGCGCCATCGGCTACCAGAGCAGCAATCGCACCGGCTCCGGCTGGCTCAAGCCAAACCCCGGCCTTGGCGTAACCGAAACCTCGAATGCGGCAATTTACAGCCGCACGGCGATCTTCCCGATGTCCATGGTGGATCGTCAGCGTGACAAGGTAAAAGCATCGGCCGATTGGGCGGCGACCGAACAGCTGTCCGTGCAGTTCATGCTCGAATGGGGCGAGGATCAGTTCTCGGCGCCAACAACAAAGGGGTTGCGCAGCAGCCACATGGGGTTCTACGGGGTCGATGCGGTGTATGTCCTGTCGGACGCCTGGAAGCTTACGGGTTACTGGTCACGTGGCGACCAGACCACGCATGTGGACCATTCCACCGGTTACATGGCGGCCTTGCGCAATCTCAGCGACACGTACGGGCTCGGTCTGGTCGGCAAGCCCACCAGTCGCCTGGATGTCGGTGCGGATATCATGCTCACCGACGACAAGAACGAGTACAACCAGGGTCTGGACGCCTCCGCATCGACAGCCAACAAAACGCTGCTGGCCACTTCTGGCGGCTTGCCGGACGTCACCTTCCGGCAATTCACGGTCAAGATGTTCGGCAAGTACGCCTTGCAGAAAAATTCGGCCGTGCGTCTTGATCTGATCCATCAACATACCAAGATGAACGAATGGACCTGGGGCTACAACGGAACGCCCTTTGCGTATTCCGACAATACCTCGGTCTATCTGAATCCGCGCCAGAACGTCACTTACCTTGGAGCAACTTACATCGTCGCGCTGCCGTAAGGGTTTAGCGACGTGTCAGAAAAAAGCCCCCGGTGCGAATCGGGGGCTTTGTCTTTGCTATTTCAACTGCTGGATCAGCGGGCGATTGGCCGGTAGCGGATGCGCTTCGGCTTGGCGCCTTCTTCACCCAGACGTTTTTTCTTGTCGTCCTCGTACTCTTGGTAGTTACCCGCAAAGAAGGTCCATTGCGAGTCGCCTTCGGCAGCCAGGATGTGGGTACAGATGCGGTCGAGGAACCAGCGATCATGGGAGATGATCAGCGCACAGCCGGCGAACTCCAGGAGAGCGTCTTCGAGGGCGCGGAGGGTTTCCACGTCCAGGTCGTTTGACGGTTCGTCGAGCAGCAGCACGTTGCCGCCATCCATCAGCGTCTTGGCCAGGTGCAGACGGCCGCGTTCGCCACCGGAGAGGTTGCCGACGAGCTTCTGCTGGTCGCCGCCCTTGAAGTTGAAGCGGCCGATGTAGGCGCGGCTGGGCATTTCGTACTTGCCGATGGTGAGGATGTCGGCGCCGCCGGCAAGCTCTTCGAACACGGTCTTGCTGCCGTCGAGGCAGTCGCGGGACTGGTCCACATAGGCGATCTTGACCGTGGGTCCGATCACCACGTCGCCCGTGTCCGGCTTGTCCTGGCCGGTGATCATCTTGAACAGCGTGGATTTACCGGCGCCGTTGGGGCCGATGATGCCGACGATGGCGCCGGCCGGAATGCTGAAGTTGACCTTGTCCATCAGCAGCTTGTCGCCGAAGCCCTTGGAGACGTCGGTAAACTCGATCACCTTGTCGCCCAGGCGCTCGCCCACGGGGATGAAGATTTCCTGGGTTTCGTTGCGCTTCTGGTATTCGACGCTGGCCATTTCCTCGTAGCGGGCCAGGCGGGATTTGCTCTTGGCCTGGCGGGCCTTGGGGTTGGAACGCACCCATTCGAGTTCCTGCTTCATGGCCTTCATGCGGGCGCCTTCCTGCTTGGATTCCTGCTCCAGGCGGGCTTCCTTCTGCTCGAGCCAGCTGGAATAGTTGCCCTTCCAGGGGATGCCGTGACCGCGGTCGAGTTCAAGAATCCACTCGGCGGCGTTGTCGAGGAAGTAGCGGTCGTGGGTGACGGCCACCACGGTGCCCGGGAAGCGCACCAGGAATTGCTCCAGCCATTCGACGGATTCGGCGTCGAGGTGGTTGGTGGGTTCGTCGAGCAGCAGCATGTCGGGGCGCGACAGCAGCAGCTTGCACAGCGCAACGCGGCGCTTTTCACCACCGGACAGGGGGCCGATCTTGGCGTCCCAGGGCGGCAGGCGCAGGGCGTCGGCGGCGATTTCAAGCTGGGTTTCCACGTCGGCGCCACTGGTGGCGATGATGTTTTCGTACCTGGCCTGGAGTTCGGCCAGCTTGTCGAAGTCGGCATCGGGCTCGGCGTAGGCGGCGTACACCTCTTCGAGCTTCTGCTTGGCCTGCATCACTTCGCCGAGGCCGGATTCAACTTCTTCGCGAACGGTTTTTTCGGCGTCGAGCTGCGGCTCCTGGGGCAGGTAGCCGATGGACATGTTGGGCTGCCATTGCACTTCGCCGTCGTATTCCTTTTCGACGCCGGCCATGATGCGCAGCACGGTGGACTTGCCGGAACCGTTGAGGCCGAGCAGACCGATCTTGGCGCCGGGGAAGAAGGACAGGGAGATGTCTTTAATGATCTGCCGCTTGGGCGGGACAACCTTGCTGACGCGCAGCATACTCATTACGTACTGTGCCATGTATTCCTCATAAGCGTTGGTTTTCAGTCTCTTGCCGATTGTCGCATGGGCGGAATGGCTCACATCACAAAGTGCCGCAAGTGACAGTGCCCCGGTGTCTGTGTTGAGCGGGACCGAAAGAGCAAGAGCAGGGCCGCATTCTATCGCGGCACACGCCCGGGCCGGGCATGGCGAACATGCTGCCGCTGCAAACAGCACCACTGATCGACAGCCATGGCATGAGTCGTGAAGATCGTGGACACTATGTTGATTCGAGCCATGCTCCGCTATCAGATGAAAGCCCTTTCCGGAATTTGCTCATGATCAGGTCAATTCGGCGGCTGTTCATTTTTCTGTCAGCGCGGGCACGCTATGTTTTTCCGGTCCTCATTCTGGCTCTGGCGATTGGTGGTCTGTCCATCATGGTTTTCAAGGGGGGGCATGTTCGACTGCCCCTCAAGGTTGCCACCGGGCCGGCTTTGGAGGGGGTGGGGAAGTTTCTGGCCACCATCACGCAAATCCTTGCTGAAGAGCGCCCGCTCGTTCAGCTGGAACGGATCAAGACCGAAAGCATGGCGGCCAGTGCCAAGGCGCTGGAGGACGGGAGGAGCGATCTGGCGGTGGTGCGCAGCGATATTGCGATGCCAAAAAACGGATCGACCATCGCCATCTTTCGTCGCGACAACCTGGTGCTGATCGTTCCCGCAAAATCCCGCATCGAGAATTTCCAGGGTCTGGCTGGCAAGAAGGTCGCTTTGTTCAAGGAGGCGTCCGTGGAGCAGGACGAGAGCCTCGAGCGCTTGCTGGATGCCGTGCTGGCCTTTCACAGTCTTTCCCCTCAACAGGTAGGCAGACAGTTCCTGTCGCTGGATGAAATTGGCCAGGCGGTGGCCAGGAAGCAGGTGGCGGGCGTGCTGGTCCTCGGCCCCCCCGGTCCGGGGCCTGTTGCGAAGGTGATCGCTGCCATCTCCCATGCCACGAGAAGTCCTCCGGAACTGGTGGGCGCGAAGAACGCCGAGGCCATGGCAAAGACAATTCCAGGCACGGAGCCCGACGAAATCGAGGCAGGCGCTTTTGGCGGCGTGTCGCCCCAGCCGGAGGAAACGCTGGGCACGCTGGCCGTCACTTACCGTTTGGTGGGCAGGTATTCCCTGCCTGACTTTGCCACGGGTGAAATCGCCCGGATGCTGACGCTCGCCAAGGCCCGGCTCCTCTCGACATCACGCCTCGCCATGCAGATCGAGGCTCCTGACAGCGATGACGGTTCCGGTCTGCCCATTCATCCGGGGGCTGCGGCCTTCTTCAATGGGGAGCAGACATCGCTGGTAGACAGCGCCACGGGCATCTTCTACATGGTCTCGATCATTCTGGGCATTTCCGGCTCGGGCTTTGTCTGGTTGCTCGGCGTCTGGCGGCGGCCTGCTGTTGATGACTGGCGACACGATATTGACCGGCTCGTCATCATCATGCGGGAGGGGAAAATTGCCGATCTGGAAGCCTTGAGTCGATTCGAATCCGAAATCGAGGAAATGCTTGCCCGATCTCTGGGCAAAGCGCGCGCGTCGGATGCGGATCAACTGAGCATCCTGTTCATCGTCATCCAGCAGGCGAGGTTGAGCCTGGAAAAGAGGTATCAGGCGATTCGGGAGAGCGCGTGAACCCTGGTCCTTAATGGCTGCCGCAGAGCTCCAGCAGGATTTCGTCCTGCTCATCGCGGGACAGGAAGTAGGCGTAGAGGGAGCGTGCCCTGGCGCATCCCAGGCCGCCGAGGAGGGATATCTGCTCGTCCACGTGGCGGAGGTCGAGATGCAGGAGCACGGCGGGGGCGTCATTGACCCGCGGGCAGGCCTTCTGGGCGCCGATCGTGGTGAAGCCGAGCATCCGGCGATAGAAGCCGGCATGGCGGGGATGGACTTCGATGACCACATCGGTCATGCCATGGATCAGCCGGCCATGGATGTAGATCAGGTGGAAGAGGGCGCCGAGCACTTCCTTGGTGTTGTGATGGGTATCCACCGCCAGCTTGGTGATCTCGCACAGGCGTGCGTCGCCATTGCGGAGGAAGATGAGTTCGTCCCGGTACAGGGTGTCGGCCAGCAGCCCCTCGGCTCCGTCGAGGCGCAAGGTTACGGTGCCGAACACCTCGTCGCTGGAGGAGGCCACCAGTGTGATGCAATCCGGCCGCAACTGCTGGTGGTGGGCATCGCCCGCATGCAGCCCGCGCCAGGCGTAGCGGCGCTCGATCAGCAGCCGGACGGCGTGACCGTGGCTGTCAGGGTCGGCGCACTGCACTACATAAGAGGCCGAGAGGGTAGAGGCAAACGGCAGGGCGTTTGTGTCGTCGAGTTCATCGTTCGACGCAGACAGGCCATGGGTCAGGGTCATTGCTTCGGTCGGCAGGCAAGGTGCCTGTTTGGCGGGTGCGAAAAATTTCACGGATTCTGTTTGCTCAAAACACAATTTGCACCCGCTTTGAGCAAATTTCCGTGTAATAAATCACAGCTTGTTGTGTAAGAAAATATCTTATGTCAGCGAGCTGGAATCAGCTTTTCAGCTACCCGAATGTTCTTTTCAGGCCACGAACTGCAGCCTGGCCAGACGGGCGTACAGACCGTCGCTGGCGATCAACTCACTGTGGCTGCCTTGCTGGATGATGCGGCCATTTTCCATCACGACGATGCGGTCGGCCTTCTGAACGGTGGCGAGGCGATGGGCGATGACCACCGTGGTGCGCTGGCGCATGAGGCCGTCGAGGGCGCTCTGAACCATGCGTTCGCTTTCGGCGTCGAGGGCCGAGGTGGCCTCGTCGAGCAGCAGGATCGGCCGGTCGGCGAGGATGGCGCGGGCGATGGCGATACGCTGGCGCTGCCCGCCGGAAAGGCGCACGCCGCGCTCCCCCAGATCGGTGGCATAGCCTTCGGGCAGCGTGTCGATGAACTCGTCGGCGAAGGCCGCGGCACAGGCCGCGCGCACTTCGTCGAGGCTGGCCTCCGGCCGGGCGTAACGCACGTTGTCGGCGACACTGGCGGCAAATATCACGGCTTCCTGGGAAACCAGCGCGATGCGCCGGCGCAAGGCTAGCGGATCGGCATTCTGGAGCGGCACGCCGTCAATGCGCAGCACGCCGGCCTCGGGGTCGTAGAAACGCAGCAGGAGCTGGAAAACGGTGCTCTTGCCCGAGCCGGACGGGCCGACGAGGGCGACGGTTTCGCCCGGATTCACGGTGAGGCAGAAATCATCCAGTGCCGGTACATCCAGCCGGGTGGGGTAATGGAAGCGGACCTGGTCAAGGACGATCTCGCCACGGGAGGGTTCCGGGAAGGGCTGCGGCACGGCCGGCGCCAGGATGGCCGGCTGCGAGGCGAGGATTTCCATCAGTCTTTCGGTGGCGCCCGCGGCCCGCTGCAACTCGCCCCACACCTCGGATAGCGCGCCGACACTGCCGGCCACGATGGCCGCGTAGAACACGAAGGCCGACAGTTCGCCCGCCGTGAGCGTGCCGGCCAGCACGTCGTGGCCCCCCACCCACAGGATGAAGGCAATGGCGCCAAAAACCAGCACCATCACGGCAGCTACCAGTTTTGCCCGGTTGGCCACGCGCTCGCGGGCGGTGGCAAAGCTGGCTTCTACCAGGCCGCCGAATTCGCGCCGGTCGGCGTCTTCGTGACCGTAGGCCTGCACGATGCGGATTTCGTGGATGGTTTCGTCGATGCGGTTGCCCAGTTCGGCGACCCGGTCCTGGCTCTCCCGGGCGAGCTTTCGTACCTTGCGTCCGAACAGGATGATCGGCGTCACCACCAGCGGCACGCCAGCGAGGGTCAGCAGGGTGAGTTTGAGACTGGTGGTGAACAGCATCACCAGTCCGCCGATCAGCAGCAGGCCGTTGCGCAGGGCGATGGACAGGCTGGAGCCAACGACGTTTTCAATCTGGGTGGTGTCGGAGGTGAGGCGGGAGATCACCTCACCGGTGCGTCCGGCCTCGAACCACGACGGCGGAAGGCTCAACAGATGGTCGAAAACCCGCCGCCGGATGTCTGCCGTCACCCGCTCGCCGAGCCATGACACGTTGTAGAAGCGCAGGTAGGTTGCCGCCGCAAGCAGCGCGATGACGCCGAACATGGCCGCCAGGGTGCGGTCCAGCCAAGCCGGGTCGCCGGCCGAGAAGCCCTTGTCGATTACCGCCCGCAGGCCCTGGCCAACTGCCAGCATGGCGGCCGCCGCCACCACCAGCGCAATGGCGGCGATGAATACCCGGCGGCGATACGGGCGGAGGAGGTGGAACAGGGCGCGGGCGGGATGAGTCGGCATGGGGCGGTGGCAGTCGGAAGTCGGTGGGGGATTTTATGTGCAGTGCACGATAGCCCGGTAAGCTATGGGCCCCTGACATCCAAAAACGTTCCTGCCATGTTGTCATCTTCTCCCCTGACCGCCGGGGTCACGCTGCTGATTGTGCTTCTGATGTTCGGTACCGGCTTTGCCGTTGGCAAGGGCCGCCACAAATATGGCGTGCAGGCGCCGGCCGTCACCGGCCATCCGGTTTTCGAGCGCCTCTACCGGGTCCAGATGAACACCCTGGAGTGGGCGGTGATGACGCTGCCGTGTTTGTGGATCAGTGCGGCCTACGTGAGCGATGCGGTGGCTGCCAGTCTAGGCGGGGTGTGGTTGCTCGGGCGGATCTGGTACGCCATCGGTTACGCTAAAGACCCGGCCAAACGCGCCGGCGGTTTCACGGTCGGCGCGCTGGCTTTCGGTGCCCTTGGCCTGGCCGCGGGCGGTGGTGTCGTGCTGCATTTGATCGGAGCGCTGAAATGAAACTGAAGACGATTCCGGTGTGGTTCGCTCTTGGCTTGTCCGGCGCATGCCTCGCAGCGCCGCCCTTGCCGGCACTGGGGGCGAGGGGGGATGCGGTCACGGTGTCCGGCATTTCCTCCGGGGGCTACATGGCGGTGCAGTTCCAGGTGGCGTATTCAACGCTTGTGAAGGGCGCCGGTGTGATCGCTGCCGGCCCCTATGACTGCGCCGAAGGCAGTACCTGGCGTGCGCTGACCAGTTGCATGGCGCCGAAGAGCTGGGCTCCGGCCCCCGGGCCGGACGCGGTGAAGCCGCGCATGGAATCCCGCGCCCGTCTGGGCTTGATCGACCCGCCTTCCGGTCTGGCTGACGACAAGGTGTGGGTACTTACCGGCGGGGCCGATCGCACCGTCGAGCGTCCGGTGGTGGATGCCCTGGTGGCTTTCTACACGCAGTGGATGCCGGCTTCGGCAATCCAGTTGGTGACACTGCCCGATGCCGGCCACGCGATGATTTCGGTGTCCGACAGCAAACCGAATGCCTGCAACACGTCCGAACCGCCCTTCATCAACCGTTGCGGCGATTTCGACGCGCCCTACGAACTGCTCACGCATCTGCTGGGGCCGCTCAAGCCGAAGACGGCTGGCAAGTCGGCGTCCCTGATCGCTTTCGACCAGCGCCCCTTCATCAGCGGCTTGCCGTCGGATGTGAGTCTGGCAGATCAGGGCTTTGCCTACGTGCCGGACCGTTGCAAGACCGGCGGTTGCCAGGTGCACGTGGCTTTTCACGGTTGTCGCCAGAGCGAGGACCAGGTCGGCCACCGCTTTGTCGAGGGCGCCGGCTACAACGCCTGGGCGGAGAGTAACCGGTTGATCGTGCTGTACCCGCAGACGGTTGCCCGCAACGGCATTGCCGCCGGCTCCTTCCGCTGGCTGTACAACCCGAAGGGATGCTGGGACTGGTGGGGTTACAGCGCCCCGGACTACGCCACCAAGAACGCGCCGCAGATGACGGCGGTGCGCAAGATGATCAGCCGGCTGGCCGAAGCCAGCGGGCGTTGATCACTTCTCGACGAAGGCCCGTTCGATCACGTAGTCGCCCGGCGCTCCGATGTGCGGGGAAATCTTGAAGCCGCGGGCGTCGAGCATCTTGCAGGTGTCGTCCAGCATGGCCGGGCTGCCGCAGATCATGGCCCGGTCGAGCGCCGGGTCGAGGAGCGGCAGGCCGGTATCCTCGAAGAACTTGCCGGTGGTGATCAGGTCGGTTACGCGGCCCTGGTTGCGGAACTCCTCGCGGGTCACGGTGGGGTAGTAAACCAGCTTGTTGCGGACTTCCTCGCCAAAGAATTCATTCTCCGGCAAGGCCTGCTCGATGAACTCGCTGTAGGCCAGCTCGGACACATAGCGCACCCCGTGGAGCAGCACCACCTTCTCGAAGCGCTCGTAGGTTTCCGGGTCCTGGATCACGCTCATGAAAGGCGCCAGGCCCGTGCCGGTGGAGAACAGGTAGAGGTTGCGGCCGGGCAGCAGATCGTGCAGGACCAGGGTGCCGGTGGGCTTCTTGCTGATCACGATCGGATCGCCCGGTTGCAGGTGCTGCAGTCGTGAGGTGAGGGGGCCGTTCTGCACCTTGATGCTGAAGAACTCCAGATGCTCTTCGTAATTGGGGCTGGCGATGCTGTAGGCACGGGTGAGCGGACGACCTTCCACTTCCAGTCCGATCATCACGAACTGGCCGTTCTCGAAGCGCAAGCCGGCATCGCGGGTGACCTTGAAGCTGAACAGGGAATCGTTCCAGTGACGGACGGAGAGGACGGTTTGGGTGCTCAGTTTGCTCATGGTGGCATCTGCTTGAGTGGCTTGGATGTGCCAAGTTTAGCGAGCTGAATAAATCTGTAAAATGGATTATATTGATATATATATTCTATTTTATAGATATGAAATACACCCTTCGTCAGCTTGAGATCTTTGTTGCCGTGGCCCGCCACGAAAGCGTGTCCCGCGCCGCCGACGAGCTGGCCCTGTCCCAGTCGGCGGCCAGCACGGCTCTGGGGGAGCTGGAGCGCCAGTTCGACACCCAGCTTTTCGATCGCATCGGCAAGGCCCTGCGGCTCAATGAGCAGGGCCAGGTGGTACTGCCCCATGCAGTGCAACTGATCGAGCACGCCCGCGAAATCGAATCCCTGCTGGCCCGCCAGACCGACTTCGGGCCCCTGCAGATCGGCGCTACGCTGACCGTTGGCAACTACCTGGCCACGCTGATTGCCGCCGACTTCCTGCGTCGCCACCCGAGCGCCCAGGTGAAGCTGACAGTGCACAACTCGGCCACCATCGTTCATCAGCTGTCTCACTATGAACTGGACCTGGGCCTCATCGAGGGCAGCTGCCGTCATCCGGATCTGCTGGTTGAGCCCTGGGTGGAGGACGAACTGGTGGTGTTCTGTGCGCCGGAACATCCCATGGCCAAAGCCGGCCGGGCCGATATGGAGGAATTGGCCCGGCAGGACTGGATTCTGCGGGAGAGCGGCTCCGGCACCCGCGAGACTTTCGATCAGGCCTTGCGCCACTTCACCGGCGAATTGAAGGTCCGGCTCGAGCTGGAGCATACGGAAGCCATCAAGCGCACCGTCGAAAGCGGCCTGGGCATCGGTTGCATCTCGCGTCTGGCATTGCGGGAGGCCTTCCGGCGCGGCAGCCTGGTGGCGGTGGAAACACCGGAGCTGGACCTGCGCCGCCAGTTCCAGTTTGTTACCCACAAACGCAAGTATGTAACCGCCGGCATGCGGGAATTCATCGCCCTGTGCCGGCAGATGACGGCAGGCGTTACACGCAGCGATCTGATCGACTTGCCCTTTATCCCCTGACCCTGTTTACGGCCTTGAACAACCCACATTCAGGGTGGGCAAGACTGTGGACAAACTGTGGGGGAGGCTGTCATGTAACGGACACATAAGGGTTTTTTCGGACTGCCTAAAAATAGAGCAATCCTGTTTAAAGTTGGATTTCAATAATTTTTACCTATGCACACAAAACCGGGGATAAGTTGTGGATAAGCTGTGTGGCAATGCAGCATTCTTTTGATTCTAATGAATAAATCTGCGCTGCCTCAAAATGGTGCAGCGCACCGAAGCTGTGCAAAACCCTCAACTTACCCCCATCAGGGGTGGGCAAGGGTGTGGACAAACTGTGGGAGTCGGTGCCAACGCCTTCAACTGTAAGGCTTTTGTGCTGCTGCCTAAAAAAGAGGCAGGGCACAGCCTGGCGGGCGGGCGGGTAGAATCAGCGCTTCCCCGTATTTCCGTCATGCGCATCCCCATGTCCTGTCCCGTCCAATACACCATCCAGGCCATCCAGCCCGCTGCCCACCTATTTGAAGTAACTCTCCGGGTTGCGCAGCCCGATCCGGCCGGCCAGGTTTTCAGCCTGCCGGCGTGGATTCCCGGCAGTTACATGATCCGGGAGTTCGCCAAGAACATCGTGACCCTGTCGGCCGACGCCGGCGGCAAGGCGCTGACTGTGACCAAGAGCGACAAGCACACCTGGCATCTGCCGGCCGGGGTAAATGAACCCGTCACGCTGACCTACACCGTTTACGCTTGGGACTTGTCGGTGCGCACTGCCCACCTCGATCCCACCCACGGATTCTTTAATGGCACCAGTGTCTTCCTGTGCGCCCACGGCTGCGAGGCGCAGCCCCAGTACGTGGATATTCGTCCGCCCAAGGGCCTGGAAGACGCCGCGTGGCGCGTTGCGACCAGCCTGCCGCTGGCCGAGGGTGAGCCTGGCGCTGCGGAGCTCTATGGCTTCGGGCGGTACCGGGCGGCCAGTTACGATGAACTGATCGACCATCCGGTCGAGATGGGCACCTTCACGCTGGCCGAGTTCGACGCCTGCGGCGTGCCCCACGCAGTGGCCATCACCGGCCGCCATGATTGCGACCTGAGCCGTCTGGTCGAAGATCTCAAGCCGATCTGCGAAAACCAGATCCGCCTGTTTGGCGAGCCGGCGCCGATGGATCGCTACGTCTTCCTGGTGATGGCCGTGGGCGACGGCTACGGCGGGCTGGAGCATCGGGCTTCGACGGCCCTGCTGTGCAGCCGTGCCGACCTGCCTTACCCGGGCATGGAGGGCCAGCCGGATGGCTATCGACAGTTTCTCGGCCTGTGCAGCCATGAGTATTTCCACACCTGGAACGTCAAGCGCATCAAGCCGGCTGCCTTCGTGCCCTATGACCTGTCACGCGAGGGCTACACCCGCCTGCTGTGGGCTTTTGAGGGTTTTACTTCTTACTACGATGATCTGGTGCTGATTCGCAGCGGCCGGATCTCCGTGCAGGACTACCTCAAGCTCCTTTCCAAGACCATCACCCAGGTGCACAAGGGCAGCGGCCGCCGGAAGCAGAGCGTTGCCGAGTCGTCCTTCGAGGCGTGGACCAAGTATTACCGGCAGGACGAAAACAGCCCCAACGCCATCGTCAGCTACTACAACAAGGGTTCGCTGGTGGCGCTACTCTTGGACTTGCGCCTGCGTGCCGACAGCAAGGGCGCCTGCAGCCTTGACGACCTGATGCGGGCCCTGTGGCAGCGCCATGGACAAACGGGCGTCGGCGTGGCCGAGGATGGCCTGTATGCCCTGGCGGCGGAGATTGGCGGGCTTGCAGTGGGCCGCTGGCTGCAGGAACTGGTGGAAGGTACCGACGAGCTCCCCCTTGAGGCGTGGCTGAAGCGTTTTGGCGTGAGCCTCGCCTGGGAGGCGGCCAGTCCGGCGCCAGGCATTGGCGTGCGCACCACGACGGAAGCCGAGGGCGTGAAGATCGCCAACGTCTTCGATGGTGGTTCGGCCCAGGCTGCAGGGCTGTCGGCGGGAGACGTGATCATCGCCTGTGACGGGCTCAAGGTGACGGGGAGCAACCTCGACAAGCTTCTCGCCCGCCGGGTGGCTGGCGACGTCGCGGTTCTCCACGCCTTTCGGCGGGATGAGCTGATGTGCTTCGACGTACTGCTGCAGGGCGCGGCGGCGGATAACGCGAAGCTGGAACTGGTGGCGCGCGTTTCGAAGGCCGCGGAGGCGCAGCGCAAGGCCTGGCTGGAAGGCTGAGGACGCAGGGCCTCAGGCGGCGGCTGGCAACCCGCGCAGCGCATTGCGCGACACGATATGCAGGTAGCCGCCGAAGAGCACCGCCGCGGCGATATTGCTGAGCACCGAGGCCTGCCAGAAGCCCGCCACGCCCTGTGGTGGCAGAGCGGTGCCTAGTCCGTAAAACGCCAGCCAGTAGCCACCGGCCAGCCCGATGCCCCAGAAGCACAGGGTGTGCACGAGCATTGGCCCGAAGGTGATCTTGTAGCCCCTGAGGGCGTGGGCGGCGATGGTCTGGATGGCGTCGAAGAACTGGTACAGGCAGATGTAGATCACCAGAGATCCGGCCAGGCTGCGCACGGCGGGGTCGCTGGTGTAGGCCGCCAGAATGCTGTCGCTGGCCAGCCACATGGCGATGCTGACCAGCGTCGACAGGCCGGTAGCCAGGAGGATGCCTGCCTTTGCTGCACGTCGTGCGCCCTTGCCATCGCGTGCCCCTACCGCTTGTCCGACCAGCACGAGGGTGGCAATCGCCAGGGCCAGCGGCAGCATGTAGATCAGCGCCGACAGGTTGCCGACGATGCGGTGGCCGGCCACCACGGTGGCGCCCAGCTTGGCCACCAGCAAGGCGATGAGGGTAAAGGCGGTGATCTCCACAAAGCTCGAAAAACCCATGGGCAGCCCCAGGCGCAGGAGTTCGGCAATGGGCCTGGCGCGGGGTGGCTGCCAGTGGGAAAACAGGTGGTAGACCGCGTAGGCCGGGTTGCGCAGCACATGCACCAGGGCGCACGACAATGCCAGCCAGCAGATGATGGCACTGGATACGGCACAGCCCACCCCGCCAAGGGGCGCAAAGCCCAGGTGCCCGTTGATCAGCGCCCACGACAGGGGAATGTGCACCGTGGTCGTGGTGAGGCTGATCACCATCAGGACCCGCGTGCGTCCAAGCGCGTTGGTGAAGGCGTAGAAGGTGCGATAGAGCAGCACTGCAGGCAGGCCCCAGGCGATGGTCGACAGGTAATCCCGCGCGCCGCCTTCCACTTCGGGGCTCATGTCACTGAGCTGCATCAGCCAGTCCGGCTGGCGCAGGAAGAGCACGGCCGGAATCGTCAGGGCCAGGGCCAGCCAGAAACCCTGCTGTACCGACGGGCCGATGGCCTCGGTGCGGCCGGCCCCCACATGGTGGGCGACGGTAGGTGCCACCGCCTGCAGGATACCGACCATCAGCATCACGATGGAAATGTAGATGCCGCTGCCGACGGCTACCGCAGCGAGATCGGTCGTGCCGTAGTGGCCGGTGAGCACGGTGTCGCTGACCATCTGGGTCATGGACGACAACTGGGCGACGAGTACCGGCCAGGCGAGTTCGAGAATCCGACGGGGGATGGAGGGCTGGGCGCTCATGGGATGGCTAGTTTAGCGTGGTGACGGGTTCCGCCTCAGGCGAAATAGCCGTGCAGGAACCAGCCGTGGGGTGGCAGCCGTTCGCGGAAGACCCACACCAGGCTGTGGTCGTGGCGGCGGGCAACGTAGTAGTCGCGTCGCACTTCGGCGCCGTCCCACCAGCCGGACTCGATGCGCTCGGGGCCGGCCAGGAGGCTGTCGGGTGCCGGCTGCGCCATCGGGCGAGGTTCGGGAAGCAGCCACAGGGGGCGCGGGGCGCCCGGCAGCGCAGCACTGCTGTCGGCGGCAGGGCCATCGGGAAGGGCGGGGTCGGCCCATCGCCAGGCGTGCTCCGGCCGGTGGTCAGGATGTGCGGCCAGGCAGCGTACGGCGTCGGGCCCCAAGCGGGCGCGCAGGGTGGCGAGGAGCAGGCCGGGGTCGCCGTCCTGCCCGTTGTCTCCGTGGAAGAGGTCGCTACGCGGTGGTGCCAGCAGGTGGGGGGCATCGGCCTCGAGACGCAGGGCGTCCACCGGGGCAAGCAGGGGCAGGCGGCTCAGGTGCTCGCGGGCCAGCAACTGGCAGCGGGCCATATCCCGGGACAGGGCGCCGAGGACGATCTCGCAGGCGCTTTCCGGTTGCTGCCTGTTGCGCTCGTATTCGAGCACCAGACTGAAGCGCTCCAGCCCGGCCTGGCGGGCATCCAGCCAGCCGCCCAGCCCGGCAAGCAGGCGGCGCACGCCGAAGAGCAGGGTGTCCACCTGATCGGTCGGTGCGGGCAGGGGGAGGCGAGTGAGGTAACGCTCGGGCGGCACGAACCAGCGTCGCGGGTCGGGTAGCGCGCCGTAGGCCCGGTCGAGCAGATCATTGACTGCTTGGGCCTGGCGCCGGGCCAGCCCGCTGCGGGGCAGGGACCGAACCTGTGCGAGGCATTGCACGCCGATACCGGTGAGCAGATCCATGCTGTCGCTGGAGACCGCTTTGCCATCCGACAAGGCAGCCAGCGGCAATAGGTCGAGGCGGGAAGCCAGCTCGCTTGTCTCGACTGTCAGGCTTCCTGGTGCGAAGCGGGCCAGCCAGCGGGCCGCCAGGGGGGTAGGGGCGACGGCCAGCTGGCCGGCGAAGCCGAGTTCATCGAGACCGGCAAGAATGGCTTCGCAGAGGGGCGCAAGGCCACCAAACAGGCGCAGGCTGGCTTGTACCTCCAGCAGTACGGCGTCTGGAGCGTCGAGGCTGATCGAGGGGGTAAAGCGGCCGGCCCAGCTGGCGATGTCGGTGAGGGCGGCGAGCTCAAGACGCGGGTCGCGTTCGCGCAGGCACAGATCCGGCACTAGGGCCAGAGCACTGGCGCGCCGGAGCCCTGTTGCCACGCCGCGCGCCATTGCTGCCGGATCCGCTGCCACCACCCGGAGTTGCGGTCGGGGGCTGAGGATGGCCAGCGGCGCGACTTCACTGCGCCCCCGCGTGAAGACCTGCAGGGCCAGATCGGGCAGGTAAAGGGCGCACCAGAGCATGGACGGAGGAGGTACGGGGCTGACTGTTGGGCGCCGGAGCGGGCTGGCCCGGGCGCAGGCTGCCGCTGGCCCAGGGCAGGTCGACAGCCACCGGTGTGGCGAGCAGGGGACCGCGACGTTTCAGGATGCGGACTTCCACGCCGCCGCTGCGGGCTGCCAGCGCCAAGCGCAGAACGGCCGGCGAAGGCTGTCGGGCAACGCCTTCGGGGCGGATCAGAATGAGTGGGGTGGCGCTTTCTTCGGCGGCCAGCTGCAGGCGCCGCAGTGCCCCCATGTCGGCTTCGGCCAGCCACAGCACTACGACCTCGCAACTGCGCGAGGCCAGCGCCTGACGGGCCGCCCAGCGGGCATGGGCCGGGGTGGCGGCCTGGACTACCAGCAGACGCTCGAGGGGCACGCCAGCCGCCGCAAGTGCCGGCGCATAGGGCTGACCCGGCGGGGCGATGCATACCCCCCAGCGTCCGACCGGTACCCGCCCCAGCAGGGGCAGCAGCAAACCCAGTTCGCCCACCCCAGCGTGGGGCACGAGCAGTTCGGTCAGTGCGCCGACGGGCCAGCCACCGCCGGGCAGGACGGCATCGAGTTGCCCGTAGCCGGTGGGCAGGCCCGGAGCCACCGGTGCCGCCAGCCGGTCGCCCCGCCAGACCAGTTGCTCCAGGGCGGCAGAGGCGACGAAGGGAAGGGATGCAAGGGCGGCCATGGGATGGCGAGGCTCTACGAAGCAGGCCTACAGGGGCTCGCTGCGGATCAGGCCGACGGCAAGGCCTTCGATCTCCAGCGGGGCGCTGCGGGTATCCACGACGATGGTCGCGAAATCCGGGTTGGCGGCCAGCAGCTCGACGATGGGGCCCTTGCGCGACAGGCGCTTGACGGTCACGTCATCCTCGACGCGGGCAACGACGATCTGGCCATTGCGCACTTCGGTGGTGCGATGGACGGCGAGCAGGTCGCCGTCGAGGATGCCGGCGTCGCGCATGCTCATGCCGCGCACTTTGAGCAGGTAGTCGGCGCGGGGGGAGAACAGACCCGGGTCGACCTGGTAGCGGCCCTGGACATGCTCGGCGGCGAGGATCGGGCTGCCGGCGGCAACGCGCCCGATCAGCGGCAGGCCGAGGGCTTCCATCAGGCGGATACCCCGTGCGCGGCCTTCTTCCAGGGTAATGGCACCTTTGGCAGCGAGCGCCCGCAAGTGGGTTTCGGCCGCATTGGGAGAGCGGAAGCCGAAAGCCGTACAGATCTCGGCCCGGGTGGGGGGGCGGCCTTCCTGCTCCACGGTGTCGCGGATGAGCTGGAGGATTTCCTGCTGGCGGGTGGTGAGATTGTCGGACATGGGAGCTCCAGTGGATTTATGTGTAATTTTATACAGCTTTTTGGCAATGACAAGCTGTAGTGCGCTGCAGCGCGAACATTCCCCCCTGTGACAAACCTCAAACTACCGCTATAAAGGGCTTGAGCCACCTTCATTGTTGGGCTATCCCTTCAAGGAAGTACAAAAAAACAAGAACAGAGAACAGCGCAAAGTCGAACCGCCCAATCAGCAGGGCTCGGGAAACGAGCCCATAGCCCCCCGGAGGAGATTTTCATGCTTGTCAGCCCCCAACACGCTTCGGGTAGAGTTCTCAAAGCGGCTCGGTTAGAATCCGCAGCCACGACGGCGGTACCTTGCGAAGGTCAGCCTGTTCCGCTCTTTGCCCTGCCCGATGCCGATATGGGCATGTTCGATCTGGCGTCGGTGCTGGGATCCCACCATGTGGTCCTGTACTTCTATCCCCGTGACAACACCCCCGGCTGCACTCGTCAGGCGATCGACTTCAGTGATCACGATGCCGATTTCCAGCAGGAAAAATGCATCGTGGCCGGCGTAAGCCCGGACGACTGCATGACCCACGCCGATTTTCGCGATCAGCACGGTCTGTCGGTCGAGCTGCTCTCCGATGAGGATGGGGACGTGTGCAGGCTTTATGGAGTGTGGCAGTCTGGTTTGGTGAACGGAGTCGTAAAGCGCAGCGTGCGCCGGTCGACCTTCATCATTTCCAGCGACGGGGTACTCAGGCACGTGCTGCACGATGTCAATCCGCGCGGTCATGCCGCCGAAGTCTTTCAGCTGATAAAGCAACTCAACTCAAGGAATGTAAATGGAAATCGCCAAGAACACAGTCGTCACGCTTGACTACACGGTCACGGATCCGGATGGCAACATGATCGACGACGGCCAGCACCCGCTGGTTTACATGCACGGCGGTTACGACGGCATCTTCGCCGCGATCGAAGAAGCCCTCGACGGCAAGAAGGTCGGCGACAACATGAAGGTCAAGCTCCTGCCCGAAGATGCTTTCGGCGAGTTCGACGAAGAGCTGGTGATGGTTGAAGAGGCCTCCCTGTTCCCGGACAACATCGAAGTCGGCATGTCTTTCGAGCGCGTGGGTGAAGACGGCGAAGAAGAAATGGTCTATCGCATCACCGACATCGCCGATGGCAAGGTCGTGGTTGACGGCAACCATCCCCTCGCCGGCACCGCGCTGATCTTCGACGTTACCGTGAAGGATGTGCGTGCCGCCAGCGCCGAAGAAATCGGCCACGGTCACGTGCATGGCGACGGCGGTCACCACCACTGATAGGCCTGGCCGGCAAGACGGGCTCGGCCCGTCGTCGCGGGCAACAACCGGAGTCATTTTCAACGGACCGCCTAGCGGTCCGTTTTCTTTGCGATGATCAAACTCGACGAGCAAGGCCCGGCGCTGCTGCGGGTAGAGCAGTTGCAGGTGGAACTGGGGCCCCGCGGCAAATCAGTGCGCCCCGTGGATGGCATCAGTTTCGAGGTGCCCGCCGGGCGTACCCTGGCCCTGGTGGGGGAGTCCGGCTGCGGCAAGTCGATGACGGCCCTGGCCTGCATGCGCCTGCTGCCGGCAGGCGGGCGCATTGCCGGCGGCAACATCCGCCTGGGCGAAGAAGCCCTGCAGGATCTGTCCGAGACGCGCATGCGCGACATTCGCGGCAAGCATCTGGCGATGATTTTTCAGGAGCCGGCGACCAGTCTCAATCCGGTGATGACCGTCGGCGACCAGATCGGCGAAGTGCTGGTGCGCCACCGGGGCCTGCACGGCAAGCCGGCCTGGGAAGAGTCCGAGCGGCTGCTCGAGGCGGTCGGCATCCCCGATCCGCAACGCCGTCTTTCCGAATACCCCTTCCAGCTTTCCGGCGGGATGAAGCAGCGGGTGATGATAGCCATCGCCCTGGCTGGCGACCCGAAGGTGCTCATCGCCGACGAGCCCACTACCGCCCTCGATGTGACCATCCAGGCCCAGGTCCTCGACCTGCTCGCCGATCTGCAGGCCCGCCGTGGCATGGGCATGCTGCTGATCACCCACGACCTGGGCGTGGTGGCCCGCATGGCCCACCGGGTGGGGGTGATGTACGCCGGCGAGCTGGTGGAAACCGGCGACCGGGAGGACTTTTTCAGCGCACCGCTGCATCCGTATTCCCGCAAGCTCTTTGCTGCCCTGCCAACCCCGGCCCAGCGCGGCCAGGCGCTGGAAACCATCGTCGGGCAAGTGCCCCGCCTGGGCGAGCGCCGGGAGGGCTGCCGTTTTGCCGAGCGTTGTCCGCAAGTCCAGGCCCTGTGCCGCAGCACCGAACCGGCGATGTACACCGTAGGCCGCCAGGCGGTGCGCTGCCATATCTACGACCCGGCCGGGAGCATGGCCTGGGTGGCTGAGCCTAAAGGCGACGACGTGCTGTCCGCCCGACAGCTTATCGATGGCAAGGCGCTGGATGTGCAAGCCCTGCAGGTGCACTTTCCGGTGCGCAAGGGCTTGTTTCGCCGGGTGGTCGGGCAGGTAAAGGCGGTCGATGGCGTGTCGCTGCATGTGCCGGCAGGGGAAACCCTGGCCCTGGTGGGCGAATCCGGTTGCGGCAAGACCACTGCCGGCAAGGCGCTTCTCAAGCTGGTGCCGGCCACCGGCGGCAGTGCCCGCTACGGCGAGCATGAACTGCTGAGCCTCTCGCCGAGCCAGTGGCAGCCCCTGCGGCGCGATCTGCAGATGATTTTCCAGGACCCCTTCAGTTCCCTCAATCCGCGCATGCGGGTCGGTGAGATCCTGGAAGAAGGCATGCTGTCCCTCTGTGTTGAGCCGGACAACGCCGCGCGCGGCGCCAAGGTGGATGCGTTGCTGCGCCGGGTCGGGCTTGACCCGGCGATGCGCCAGCGCTTTCCGCACGAGTTCTCCGGTGGCCAGCGCCAGCGTATTGCCATTGCGCGGGCCCTGGCGGTATCACCGAAGCTGATCGTTTGTGACGAGCCGACCAGCGCCCTCGACGTGTCCGTACAGGCGCAGATCCTCAACCTGTTGCGCGAGCTGCAAGCCGAGTACGGGCTGTCTTATCTGTTCATCACCCACAACCTGGCCGTGGTCGATTACCTGGCCCACCACGTGGCGGTGATGTACCTGGGGCGGATTGTCGAGCGGGGGAGTGTCGAGGAGGTTTTGCGGGATCCGCGTCACCCTTACACACGCATGCTGCTGGCTGCGGTGCCCCGAGTGGAAATGGGCGCCGGAGCAGGGCAGCCGTCCGGCGGCGAGGCCACCCATGGCGACATGCCGTCGCCGCTGAATCCGCCCACGGGCTGCCACTTTCATCCCCGCTGCAGCGAAGCCACTGACACATGCCGGGCCGTCTATCCGGAAGAAACCCGGCTGTCGGCCACCCGCATCGTGCGCTGTCACCTGTACTAGCGGTGCTTCCTGGCTCCTGAGGCCTTGGGCGCCGGTGCCGCCTTGTTTGCCTTGACCGCCGCCTTTCCGTGAGCAGAGCGGGCAGGTGCCTCAACGGCGGCCCCGCGGCCCGATTTGTGGGCTGGCGCGGACGATGCGCCAACGTGCACCTTGCGTTCGACGACAATCGAGCGGCCATTACGGCCGCGCACTACCGTGCGCTGGATGATGACCGGGGGCGGCGGCTCCACCGCGCCGGCCTGGGGATGCGTCGGGATCAGGTTGGCCAGCGAAATCCGGTCACCCTCGCTTTCCGAAGGCACGATCAGCGTGTAACCCGTGCCGATACGTGCCCGTGGCGACAGACCGTTTACCTGGCGCAGACGCGTGGCGGCAATGCCCAGGCGGTCAGCCACCCCCTCCAGTCCTTCTCCCTCGCGCAACTCGTAGGTTCGCCAGCTTCCGCTGGCAGGGTCATGTTTGGCCAGGTTGCTCAGGAAAGCCTCGATCTTGGTGACCGGAATCACCAGTGACTGGCTGCTGTTGGCCGGCAGGATCGGACGCTTGTAGCCCGGGTTGAGGGCCAGGATTTCTTCCACCGGGGTTTCTGCCAGCCGTGCCGCGGTGGCCAGATCGAGCGCGACCCGGCTTTCGACCGTGGCAAAGTAGGGGCGGTTGGCGACTGGCGGCAGGGTGATGCCGAAGAGTTCGGGCTGGGCCACGATGTTCTTCAGCGCCTGCAGCTTGGGTACGTAGTAACGGGTTTCCCCGGGCATGTTGAGGTACTGGTATTCGGTGGGCAGGCCGGCCGCCCGGTTCTTGGCCACTGCCCGGCCAACCGCGCCTTCACCCCAGTTGTACGATGCCAGCGCCAGTTGCCAGTCGCCGTGCATCTCGTAGATGGTTTGCAGGTAATCGAGGGCGGCGTTGGTGGAGGCGACCACGTCGCGGCGTTCGTCCACCCACCAGTTTTGTTCCAGCTTGTAGCTCTTGCCCGTGGACGGAATGAACTGCCACAGGCCGGAAGCCTGGGCGGAGGACAGAGCCATCGGGTTGAAGGCGCTTTCGACCATCGGCAGCAGGGCCAGCTCGGTGGGCATGCCGCGACGTTCGAGTTCGTCGACGATGTAATAAAGGTAGCGCTGGCTGCGGGTAAAGATCTGGCGTAGGGCACCCGGGCGGTTGATGTAGTAGATCTGCCGGTCGGTGACCAGATCGGTGTTGAGATCCGGCATGGAGAAGCCGCGACGCATGCGTTCCCACAGATCGTCCGGCTCGACCGTCAGGTCGATGGTCGGTACCCGGACGTGCTGTTCCCGGATCTCGACGGCTTGCGGGGCCTGCAGACCGGGGGTGTCGTGCAGCGAACTTGCCTGTGAAAGCAACAAGGGGGCTTCGCCGACATCGCCAGCCATGACGGGGCTGACGCACAGGAAGGAAAGAAGAAGCGCGATAACTCTCGGAAACATCAGGATTTGTCGCGCGAAAAGCAAAGGCGGGATTTTATCTGCCTGCGCCTCGGGGGGTCAAACCGGGAAGCACCGGAAAAGAGAAACAAAACGCTGCAGCACGCCGCAGAGGACCAATTGGCGCGGGAATCCGTTAACCGCAGCCCAAATTAGGGCACAATCCGCCTGCCAAGAAATTGAACTTCTGACCAACCCGAAACATCGAGCCGAGACCCATCCCGTGAAAGCGTTGTTGATTGAGGACACTCTGACCAGCGCCACCCTGGTGTCTCACCAGCTCCGGAAGATCGGAATCGAGCCGATTGTTGCCAGGGATGGCGAAAAAGGCATTGAACTCTTCAAGCAGGAACGGCCGGACTTGATCCTGCTGGACATCATCATGCCCGGCATGGATGGCTTTGAAGTGGCACGGCGGATTCGCCAGCTGGAGCAGGCCGGCGAATGGACCCCGATCATCTTCCTGACTGCCCGCACCGGCGACGAAGACCTGGAAAAGGGGATTTCTGTCGGTGGCGACGACTACCTGATCAAGCCAGTGTCCGAAACCGTTCTGGCCGCCAAGGTCAGGGCCATGCAGCGCATTGCCCAGATGCGCTATTCCTTGCTGGTGCTGACCCGCAAGCTCGATGAAGCCAACCAGGAACTCACCCGCCTGTCTTCCCTGGACGGCCTGACGGCTATTTCCAACCGTCGCCAGTTCGACGAAACCCTGCTGCGGGAATGGCGCCGTGCCAGCCGCCAGGGCAAGCCGATGGGGCTGCTGCTGTGCGACGTGGACTTCTTCAAGCAGTTCAACGACGGCTACGGGCATCAGGTGGGTGACGAATGTCTGAAGGCTGTGGCCCGCACCCTCAAGGGCACGCTGCGCCGCCCGACCGACCTGGTAGCCCGCTACGGCGGTGAAGAGTTCGCTGTCGTACTGCCGGATACCGACATCACCGGCGCCCTGCTGGTGGCCGAGTCGATGCGTGCCGCCGTCGAAAACCTGCGTATCACCCATCGCTTCTCGCGTGCCAATGGCGTGGTTACCATCAGCATCGGTTCTGCGGCAGTCATTCCCGGCCGGGGCGACGCCGGCTCGGTCAAGCTTCTGAAGGCCGCCGACGATGCGCTCTACCAAGCTAAACAGGCCGGCCGAAACCGTATCGCTGCGGCGGCGGTGGCGCTGCCCGACTAGGCTTGCTCTGCCCGGACAGGCAGGGTTTTCAGCTCAAAAGCCGTTCTTCCATTCACGCAAGGCGGCAAACACCTCTACCGGTGTTTCCAGGGCCTGACCGGCCCGGATTTCGGCCTGACGGATTACCGCGGTTTCGCGGGTGCGCAGGAAGGGGTTGCTGTTGCGTTCGCCGGCCAGCCGGAAAGGCACTGTCGGTGTGTTGTTGCCACGCAGCTTCTGGCTGAGGGCGATGCGTTCACTGACTGCCGCATTGTCCGGCTCTACCGCTGCTGCAAAGGCCAGGTTCGACAGGGTGTACTCGTGCGTGCAGTACACCTGCGTGTCGCCAGGCAGGGCTGCCAGCTTTTCGAGTGAGGCGAAGAGCTGGGCCGGCGTGCCTTCGAAGATGCGCCCGCAGCCTGCCGCAAACAGGGTGTCACCGCAAAAAAGCACGGGCGCGCCGTAGTAGCCCACATGTCCGCCGGTGTGACCGGGAATGTCGAGCACGCGAAAGGTCTTGCCGAGCACCGTCACCGCGTCGCCTTCGCTGACCGGATGGGTCATGCCGGGGATGTTCTCCCGGGCCGGACCATGGACCGGCACCGACGCGTGGGCCAGCAACTCGGCCACGCCACCGATGTGGTCGGCGTGGTGATGGGTGATCAGGATGGCATCCAGTGTCAGCCCTTCGGCGGCCAGGTAGGCAAGCACCGGAGCGGCATCGCCCGGGTCGACAACCGCAGCCCGGGAGCCGTCACGGAGGAGCCAGATATAGTTATCGCGAAACGCGGGAAGAGGGATAATCTGCATCCGGCAATTGTAGCTTCTTCCCTCCGCTTCGCACCCGATGTCCCAGCCCGAATCCTTCCCCGGCCTCCACGCGTGGCTTGATACCCCGTTGGGGCGCTACGTGATGGCGTGGGAAGAGGCACGCTTCGACACCCTGGTGGCCGACATCTTTGGCTACAACGCGGTGCAGCTCGGCATTCCCGAATTCGACTTGCTGCGCGCCAACCGCATGCCTTTCCGTTTCAAGGGTGGCGCGGGTCGGGTGCTGGTGGAAACCGATTACGCCGCGCTGCCGTTTGCGCCGGCCAGTGTTGACCTGGTGGTGTTGCCTCACGTACTGGAGTTTGCCGCCAATCCCCACCAGGTGTTGCGCGAAGTGGAGCGGGTTCTGGTGCCGGAAGGCAGCGTGATTATCGCCGGCTTCAATCCGGTGAGCCTCTTTGGCCTGAGGCGCAAGCTCGCCGGCGAGTGCGGCATTTACCCCTGGCACGGCCAGTACCTGTCGCTGCGCAGGCTGAAGGACTGGCTGGCGCTGCTCAGTTTCGAGGCCAACTGCCACGCTTCCGGCTGTTTTGTGCCGGCCATGGACCAGCAGAAATGGATCGAGCGCCTGGGTTTCATGGACCGGGCGGGCGAGCGCTGGTGGCCGATTGGCGGCGGGGTTTACATTATTCACGCCATCAAGCGGGTGCAGGGCATGCGGCTGATCATGCCCAAATGGGACCGCAAGGCCCGCTCTCGCGCGCTGGCGCCCATCATTCAGAAAACGGGCAGCCCGTCGAGGGGCTGTCCGCAGAAGACCACGACAGAGAAAAATTTTGGACGAGATTGATATTTTTACCGACGGAGCCTGCTCCGGTAACCCGGGCCCCGGCGGCTGGGGTGCGATCCTGCGTGCCGGCCCGCACGAGAAGGAGCTGTGGGGTGGCGAACCCGCCACCACCAACAACCGGATGGAGCTGCTGGCCGTTATCCGTGCCCTTGAGGCCCTCAAGCGCCCTGTGTTGGCGCGGGTGCATACCGACTCCCAGTATGTGCAGAAGGGCATCTCCGAGTGGATCCAGGGCTGGAAGGCGCGGGGCTGGAAGACTGCCGCCAAGGCGCCGGTGAAGAATGAGGATCTGTGGCGCGCGCTGGATGCCGTGGCTGCGCATCACCAGGTCAAGTGGCTGTGGGTGAAGGGGCACGCCGGCCATATGGAAAACGAACGGGCCGACGCTCTGGCACGACGCGGCGTGGACGCCGTGAAGAAGACCGGCAAGCCCATGCAGGCAGGAGAAGAACTGGCATGAGACAGATCGTACTGGATACGGAAACCACCGGCCTCGACTGGAAAAACGGCGACAGGGTGATCGAAATCGGCTGCGTCGAGCTGCTCGACCGCAAGCTCACCGGGCGTCATTACCACGTCTATATCAACCCCAAGCGGGCCATCGACCCGGGGGCCATGGCGGTGCACGGCATCACCAACGAGTTCCTCGTCGACAAACCGGTCTTCAAGGACATCGTCGAGGAGTTCGAAGCGTTCGTGGCCGGTGGCGAGCTGGTGATCCACAACGCCACCTTCGACGTGGGCTTCCTCAACAACGAACTCGGTCTGCTCGGCCGTCCGACCCTGGCGGCCATCTGTCCGAGCGTGATCGACACCCTCAGGCTCGCCAAGGAACAGAATCCGGGCAAGAAGGCGTCCCTCAACGCCCTGTGTTCCTTCCACGAAATCGACAACACTCACCGCACCCTGCACGGCGCCCTGCTGGATGCGGAGTTGCTGGCCGACGTGTACCTCGCCATGACCCGCGGTCAGGAAAGCCTGATCATGGTGCTTGAGGAGCCGGTGCCGCAGATGGACGACAGCGAAGGCGGCGGCTTCACCGAGCGTCCGCCCCTGCGCGTGCTGCGCGCCAGCGAGGCCGAACTCGTCGATCACGACAAGGTGCTCGGCGACATCGCCAAGGCCAGCAAGGGCAATTGCCTGTGGATTCAGCCGGAGCCGGCTCCGGAAACGGCTGGCTAGGAGACGGGCTTGTCGGCCGGGCTGTCGATGAGGATGGCCCGGAAGTCATTTACGTTGGTCAGCGTCGGCCCGGTGATGACCGAGTCACCTAGCGCCTGGAAGAGTCCGTGGCCGTCGTTGTCGGCGAGTACGTCGGCGAACCGGCGGCCGAAGGCGGCTGCACGGGTGGGCGTGCTCGGATCGATGAGGGCGCCGGCGATTTCCGCAGCGCCGTCGATACCGTCGGTGTCGGCGGCCAGGGCATGGATGGCCGGGTGGCCGTTGAGGGCCTTGGCCAGGGCGACGAGGAACTCCACGTTGCGGCCACCACTGCCCGCGCCGCGCACGGTGACGGTGGTTTCGCCGCCGGACAGAATCACGCAGGGGCGTGTGAAGGGCTGGCCTCGCTCGGCGACCTGGCGGGCGACGGCGGCGTGCACCAGGGCTACGTCACGGGATTCTCCCTCGATGGCATCGGACAGGATGTGGGCCGTGAGGCCAAGTTCAGTGGCGCGACGGGCCGCGGCTTCGAGGGCCCTCTGCGGGGTGGCGATGAGCCGCGTTTCGCAGCGGGTGAAAGCCGGGTGATCGGGCTTGGGGGTTTCGCCGCGGCCTGATTCGAGGTGCATGCGCACCGCGTCGGGCACCGCAATGGCGTACTTGGCGAGCACGGCGAGGGCGTCGGCGCAGCTGCCCGGATCGCCCACCGTGGGGCCGGAGGCGATGATGGTCGGGTCGTCGCCGGGCACGTCGGAGATCAGCAGGGTGAGCACCCGGGCCGGCTGGCAGGCCAGCGCGAGGCGCCCGCCCTTGATGGCCGACAGGTGCTTGCGCACGCAGTTGATCTCGGCAATGGTCGCACCGGAAGCCAGCAGCGCGCGTCCGACGACCTGCTTGTCGGCCAGGCTGAGGCCCTCCGCCGGCACCGCCAGCAGGGCCGAACCGCCGCCGGAAATCAGGCACAGAATGAGGTCGTCGGCGGTCAGGCCGTGCACGGTGTCGGCCAGCATCCGGCGTGCGGCGGCATAGCCGGCTTCGTCGGGCACCGGGTGGGCGGCTTCGACGATTTCAATGTGTTTGCACGGCACGCCATGCCCGTAGCGGGTGATGACCAGCCCGCCGAGCCGGGCCGGATCGCCGGGCCAGTGGTCTTCGACGGCTTTGGCCATGGCCGCCGAGGCCTTGCCGGCGCCGATGACGATGACCCGGCCGGCGGGCAGTTCGTCGGCGGTCGGCAGATGGGGGGCCACGACGTGTTCGGGCAGCGCGGCCGCGAGGGCTGCGTCGAGGAGAGAACGGAGCATCTCGCGGGGGCTGGGCATGGGTTCAGACGCTTTGCGCTTGGGTCAGGATGGCACGGCCGTCCTCCAGGCCTTCGACCTGGGCGAGGGTCGATACGGGCACCTGCAGCGCCTCGATGTGCTCGCGGCCGTACTTGAAGCGCTTCTCGACGACGAAGCCGGCGCCGAGCACTTCTGCGCCGGCTTCACGGGCCATCTCGATGAGGGCAACAGCGGTGCGCCCGTTGGCGAGAAAGTCATCGACGATGACGATGCGCTGGCCGGGTCTGATGTAGCGGGTGGAGATCACCAGCCGCGTTTCGCCACCCTTGGTGGGCGAGGGAATGATGCGCGAGATGGACGGGGCTTCGACCTGCGGCGAGTACTTCTTGGCATACACCAGCGGTACGTTGAGGGCCTGGGCGACGATGAGGCCCGGGGCGATGCCGCTGGCTTCAGCGGTGAGGATCACGTTGGGCTGGAAGTAGGACAGGCGCCGGGCCAGCTCGTGGCCGAGCTCGAAGATGAAGGCCGGTTCGATGCGGTGGTTCAGGAAGTGGTCGATGCGCAGGATCTGGTTGTTTTCGACCGTGGCTTCGGCTTCGATGCGGCGAACCAGCGGGGCGTAGGGGGCGGTGAGATTCAGGTGCGGGCTCATGATGGGAGTGGGCTGGGCAAAGGGCCGGCGTCGGACAGACGTCGATGCCGGGATTGTATCAACGGGGCTTGCCGCCCTCCGTGGCGCTTTCCGCAAGGCGCAGGAGGCGGCGGCGCACCAGGGCGATGTGTTCGCGCAGGGTGTAGAGCTCGTTGCTGAAGGCCAGCGGCAGCTTGCGGTGGGTGGCGCGCTGCTCGATGCGGTCTACGCGGGCGACGAAGGTGGCGATGGCGTCGGCGTCATGGACGGCATCGGGGGCTTGGTCGATCTCGTTTTCGAGGTACTTGAGCTCGCCATACCAGCGATATACCCGCGAGCGCATGCGCCAGTTGTAGATGGCCGGCACGACCTTCGAGAGGGGAATCACCACGGCGATCAGTGGCAGCAGCATCACAAACAGGCGATCGACCAGCACCGCCAGCCAGAAGGGCAGATAGCGCTGCAGCAGGGGCGGGCCGCTGTCGTAGAAACGCTGTGCCGAAGGATGCAGGGGCAGGGCGTGATCCTGGGGCTTGGGGAAGACATTGGCGGCCTGCAGCATGCCAGGCGGGCTGTGGATCTCGCGGGCGTGCTTGAGCAGCAAGGTGACGATGGCCGGGTGGATGTCGGCCTTGACGACCAGGTTGGCGGTGGCCGCCAGCAGCTGGATGTCGCGGGGCGGACGGTCGCCCTGGATGTCGATGGCACCGCGGGGCAGGGTGAGGCGTACCAGGTGCGGAAAGTGGCGCACGTAGCCGTCGGCCTGGGCGAAGTTGAGCAGGCTGATGCCTTCTGTCTGGAGGAGCGCCTGCACCACCGGCGCCTGGGGTGCGCCGACCACAAAGAAGGCATCCACCTGGCCGTGCCTGAGGGCTTCGACAGCGTCCATGCCGCCGATGGACACGAGGTGGGGGTCGTTGGTCTTGAAGCCGTTGGCGCCGAGGATTTGCAGGGCGAAGAGCTGGGCGCCGCTGCCCGGCAGGCCGACGGCGATCTTCTTGCCCTTGAGCTGGGCGACCCGGTCGTGTTCGGCGCTGCCCCGGTAGAACACCCAGACGGGCTCCAGGTACATGCTGCCGAGGGTGGCCAGGTCTTCCGATTCGGGTTCGTTGGCAATGCCGCCCTGAATGAAGCCAACGTCCACGCTGTCGTCGGTCTTGAGGCGCATGAGGTTGTCCACGGCGCCGGTGGAGGGCCGCAGTTCGATTTCGATGCCGTCCTGGGCGAGCTTCTCGCGGTAGCGCTCGCCGAAATAGTGATAGGCGCCGCCGGCCGCGCCGGTGCTCATGACGATCTTTTTGGGCGGAGCCGGGCGCACGAATTGCCAGGTGAGGGCGAAGGCCGCGAAGACGAGGATCAGCGCCGGCAGGGCGAAGAGCAGCAGGTCGCGGCGGCTGGGGGCGTCGTTTGTCGGGGTGTTGGGACGGCGCATCGCTCGGGAGTCTCCGGCACAGGTTTTCGTGTGGTTGCGAGGGGCGACAGGTCGCGAATCTTACCCCGCCTGACGGATGGGCGCGGGGCGGCGCAAAGTCCTTTGTCGCGGGGTCAAAGTCCGGTACATTGCGCGCCCGGCCACGCCTTGAATCAAAAAGAGATTTTCCCCATGACCCGCCTGCTGCTCGCCCCGATGGAAGGCCTCGCGGACGATGTCCTGCGTGAAGTGCTGACCCGCGTGGACGGCTACGACCACGCGGTGACCGAATTCGTCCGGGTGTCGGGCACGCTCTTGCCGGCGCGCTCGTTCATGCGTATTTCGCCGGAGCTGCGGGCCGGCAGCGCCACTTCGAGCGGCACGCCAGTGCGGGTCCAGCTGTTGGGATCCGATCCGGTCTGCATGGCTGACAACGCGGCCCAGCTGGCGCAGTTGAATCCGGCTGGCATCGACCTGAATTTCGGCTGCCCGGCGCCGACGGTGAATCGTCACCGGGGTGGTGCGGCGCTGCTCGACGAGCCCGAGTTGCTGTTCGCCATTGCCTGCGCCGTGCGCCAGGCGGTGCCGGCGCACATTCCCTTCACCGCCAAGATGCGCCTCGGCGTGACCGATACCGGCAGAGCCCTCGACTGCGCCCGTGCGCTGGCCGATGGCGGTGTGGTCGGCCTGGTTGTGCACGCCCGCACCAAGACCGACGGTTATCGCCCGCCGGCCCACTGGGAGTGGGTGGGGCGCATTGCCGACGTGGTCGGCGTGCCGGTGGTGGCCAATGGCGAGGTGTGGAACGAGGAAGATTGGCGGCGCTGCCGCTCGGTGAGCGGGGCGGTAGACGTGATGCTCGGGCGCGGGGCGGTGTCCGACCCCTTCCTGGCCCGGCGCATTCGGGCCGGTGGCGAGGCTGCACCCGATCGGGGCGCCGAATGGGCCGAATTGCAGCCGCTGATAGCCGAATTCTGGCTGCGCGTGTTGGCCAAGGTGGAGGCCCGCCACGCGCCGGGACGGCTCAAACAGTGGCTCAAGCTGCTGGCACGCAACTTTGTGCAGGCCGAAAGGCTGTATGCCGATGCCCGTATCCAGCGCGATGTCGCCACGGTCAGCCATGTACTCAGGACTCACGGAATACCGGTGCTGAAAGCTGCCGCGTAGAATTATCGGATGTACGCCAATTCAAGCATTCCCGAAAGCGCCCAGCAGGGCGTTCATGAACATCTCGCCCAGCGGGTTGCCAAGCACGCCAGCTCCGAGTTTCGCAAACCCTATCTCGACTACAACAAGGCCGCCCTCGAAGCGAGCCTGGCCGGCTGGGACGGCAAGGCGCCGCTGATCCTCGATGCCGGCTGCGGCGTGGGCCACAGCACCATCCAGCTGGCTCGCGAATTTCCCGATCACTGGGTGATTGGCGTGGATCAGTCGGAGGATCGCCTCAGCCGCAAGAAGCCCTACCCGGACGCGCTGATGCCGAAGAACATGATCTTCGTGCGCGCCGACCTGGTGGACTTCTGGCGCCTGATGGCCGACGCCGGCATCAAGCTGGCGCGGCACTATATTCTTTATCCGAATCCGTGGCCAAAGATCGGCCACGTGTCGCGGCGCTGGCACGCCCATCCGGTCTTTCCCTTTGTGCCGCGCCTCGGCGGGCGGCTGGAATGCCGCAGTAACTGGAACATTTATGTGGAAGAATTCGCCGTCGCGCTGGGTCTGCTCACCAGCCGCACTGTGACGCCGGAGTCTTTCGAGGCCCCGTCGCCCCTGACCCCTTTTGAACGCAAGTACCGGGATTCCGGCCAGACCCTTTACCGGTGTGTGGTGGACCTCGATCAACAATCCCTGGAGGGAAACCCGTCATGACCAACGCCCAATACGTCCCCCTTTCCGACGAAGAACTGGAACAGCTCGAAGAGCTGCTTGTTTCCGACGATGTGCCTGCCGATTGCATGAACATGGAGATGCTCGACGGCTACCTGGCGGCTGTCGTCGCCTCGCCGCTGCCTATTCCTGTGAGCGACTGGCTGCCGGCGGTGTGGACTGCCGACGAAGGCGAAGTCGGCTTCGGCTCCGGTGCCACCCTGCAAAAGGCCATCGAACTGGTACTGCGTTATTACAACGAACTGGTCGAGACCATCGGCGATGCCGAGGGCGACGAAGAGGGCGAGGCCGAAGGCTGGCAGCCCTTCTGCTACGCCCAGGGCGGTGATGACGACCCGGCCATCGGTGAAGAATGGGCCACCGGCTTCGGGCAGGGCTTCGAACTGTGGCCGGCCGAGTGGGCGGCCAAGGTGGGTGACACCAGCATCGCCGAGGCACTCCTCGAAACCATCCTCGGACCGGAAGAGGAAGTGAGCGTTCGCCCGGACACCGAATCCCAGCTGGCCGAACTGGAAGCCAAGGGTATTGCCGTTCAGCACCTCTTCCAGGCCTGGCGTGCCCACGGCCTGCCGGCGCCGGAGACCGTTGAGGTGTCGGCCGCCACTGCTTCCACGGGCGGCCCCGGTCGCAACGAGCCGTGCCCCTGCGGCAGCGGCAAGAAGTACAAGAAGTGCTGCGGCGCAAACTGATCCATGGCTGACCCCTGCCTGAGTTGCGGGGCCTGCTGCGCCAGCTTCCGGGTGGATTTCCATGTTTCTGACCTGGAAAGCTATCCCGGTGGCTGTGTGCCGGTTGCCCTCACCGTGCCGGTGACGGCAACCCTGGTGCGCATGCGTGGCACCGATGACGGACCGCCACGCTGCATTGCGTTGAAGGGGGAGGTCGGGCGGGAAGCCTGCTGCACCATTTACGAGAAGCGCCCCGGCCCGTGCCGGGACTTTGCCCCCTATGCGGCGCTGAATATCGGCGATGAAGGTTGCGCCCGTGCCCGCCGTCGTTATGGCATGGCACCCCTTGGGGAGTGACATTCTCCCGGCCTGCGGCCACGTATGACGCTTAGACACAAATCCGTGATGCCAATGTCAGCGTTTGGGGCTTAGTCTGTGCGCTCCTTAACCAACATCGGGAGCCTTCCATGGGTTTGCTGAATTTCGTACGTGAAGCGGGTGAGAAGCTGTTTGGTCGCAAGGATGTGGAGCAGGCCCAGGCATCGGCTGCCGGAGGCGACAGTGCAGCCCAGGACAAACTGGCCGAGCTGAACCAGGCTGCGGCGGCTTCCATCAGCGCCTATATCGCCAAGCAGGGTTTCGATACGTCAGCCCTGACGGTGAGTTTCGATGGCGCCAGCAGCACGGTCGCCATCGCCGGTACCGTGGCCGACCAGACCACCAAAGAGAAGCTGCTGCTGTGCTGCGGCAACGTGGATGGCGTGGAAAACGTGACCGAAACGCTGCAGGTCACCAACCCCGAGCCGGAAGCCCAGTTCCACACCGTCGTGCGCGGTGACACCCTGTCGGGCATCGCCAAAACGTTCTATGGCAATGCCAACGCGTACATGAAGATCTTCGAAGCCAACAAGCCCATGCTTGGCCATCCGGACAAGATCTATCCGGGCCAGAAGCTGCGTATTCCGGCCTAAGTCGTGTAGGCGGATTCCGGATTGGCGGATCGTGTTGGCTCTGACACAATCCGCCGTTCCTGCAGTATTTCTGTCACATACCGGAGCCAGCCACCATGACCATCCGCTTCCCCGTTGAAGGCGAATTCATCCAGCTCGACCAACTCCTGAAAGTCGTCGGCCTGTGCGGCTCGGGCGGCGAGGCCAAGCAGCGGGTCGCCGACGGCAAGGTGCAGGTGGACGGAGAGATCGAGAACCGCAAACGGGCCAAGCTGCGCCCGGGTCAGCGTATCGATTTTGCCGGTGAAACCATCGAGCTCGTCACCGAGGCCTGACCCGGCGCCCGGCTGTCGTCTTACCCCTCCGCCTCCAGCGCAGCCTGCACGGCGGGGCGGGCATTCATCCTTTCCATGAAGGCGTCGAGGCTCGGCCACGGGCTGATATCCACTGCGACGAACTTCGTCCATCGCAGCACGGCAAACAGGTAGGCATCCGCCACCGAAAAGCTCTCCCCCGTCAGGTAGGGATGGGCAGATAGGGCCTGCGCGGCGATCGGCAGGCGACGGGCGAGGACTTCCTGGGCGCCGGACTTGACCTCTGCGCTTGCTGCCGGATTGAACAGCGGGCTGAAGTTCTTGTGTAGTTCGGTGCCGATGAAAGTCAGCCATTCCTGCACGCGAGCCCGTTCCAGCGTGCCGCAGGGCGGGGCGAGCTTCTTTTCCGGAACCAGGTCGGCCACGTACTGGACGATGGCCGGACCTTCCGTCAGTACTTCGCCATTTTCCAGCGCCAGCGCGGGCACATACCCTTTCGGATTGATGCTTGAGAAATCGGCACCTGAAGCAGTCTTCTTGCTGCGCAGGTTAACCTTTTCGATGCTGAACGCCAGGCCGGATTCGTGCAGCACGATATGGGGCGACAGGGAGCACGCGCTGGGGGAGTAGTAGAGCTTCATGGGTGGATCTCCTCGTTGTTTTCAGTCTTGGTGGATGTCGCCATCCGTGTAGAACCAGTGTTCTTCCAGGCGAACGAAGCGGCTGGTTTCGTGCAGGCGGTGAGCGCGTCCGCCGATCTTGTAGCGGGCCACGAACTCGACGATGGCACGGGTTTCGTCCGTCTGGGTATGGCGCTTTATCTGCAGCCCCAGCCACTTTGTCGGCGGATCGTTGGCCAGGTTCAAATCCGTGGGCCGGAGATCCGGATGCCAGGTGGCGAGCAGGTAATCCTCCCGGCCGAGGGTAAAGGCGCTGTAGCGGGAGCGCATCAGCGCCTCGGCAGTAGGTGCGGGCAGGCAGGCGTCGAGGTAGCGGCCGCAGCAGCGGGCGTAGTCGGCGGAGGCGCCGCAAGGGCAGGGCGTGGGCATGGCTGGACGGCGTGAGGACAGGTTGGCGTGGTCCATTTTCGGCCGGATGCGCCGATGGCGGCAAGCCATCCGTGCCTCGCGCCTTGAGATTCCGCCAAGCTTGCCGATAAGCGCTGGGTATTTGCCTGTGTTGCGTGCGCTGGAGGGGGCGGAATGGGACTGAAAAAATGGATGGGTGGCATTCGCGGCAAGCTGATCGCGATTTTCGTGGTCATCAAAGTTGTGCCCTTGTTGTTGCTGGCGATGCTGGCCTGGAACATGGCTCAGCGGCTTGGCGAAACGGTCAGCCAGCAGGCCGGAGGCATGGCCGAATCCATGCTCTCGGCCGTCAAGCAAGTTGGCGATGCGGCGACCGATGATGCCATCAAGGCCCTCGATGACCGGGCGCGGGAGGGCATCGAACGCCTGACCACCGACACGGCTCGTGCCGTCGCGGCGTTTCTCTACGATCGGGATGCGGATGTTCTCCAGGCTGCCCAGGTGGAGCCGGGTGAAGCGGCCTTTCGCAGTTTTCTGACCCACCGGGCCCGAACCGTCTACCACCACGGCCAGTGGCAGCTGGCCGAAGACCAGAAAAAATGGGAGCCGGCTGCACCGGAAGCCTGGGATGAGGCCCTTGCCGCCGATGCCAAGCAGGCGCTGGCCGACAACGCCAAGTCTTTCAGTGCCCGTCCCCCGGAATATCTCGGTCAGTCGGACCGCCGCCCCTTGTTTGTGGAGATGACCTTTGTCGACCTGCAGGGGCGCGAGCGGGTGAAGGTGACAACCGGTGATCTCATGCCGCAGCCGTTGCGCGACGTGAGCAAGCCGGTGGAAACCTTCCTCAAGGCCGAGCGGTACTGGCCTGCACTGCAGAAGCTCAAGCCGGGCGACATTTACGTATCCGAGGTGATCGGCGCCTATGTGGGAAGCCGGGTGATCGGGCCCTACCTGCCGGCTTCGGCCAAGAAGGCCGGCGTCGATTTCAAGCCGGAGGAATCAGCTTACGCGGGCACCGAGAACCCGGTGGGCCGGCATTTCCGCGGCATCGTCCGGTGGGCGACGCCGGTGGTGAGGGGCGGAAAAGTGACCGGCTATGTGACCCTGGCCCTCGACCACGACCACATCCGCCAGTTCACCGACCGCATCAGCCCCACTGACACCCGCTACACGCCGATCAACGATGCCATCGTCGGCAACTACGCCTTCATGTGGGACCACAAGAGCCGGGCGATCTCCCATCCCCGCGATTACTTCATTCCCGGCTACGACCCGCAAACCGGCGAGCCGGTGACGCCCTGGCTCGACCAGTCGCTCTACGATGCGTGGCAGGCTTCAGGCAAGCCGTCGCCGGCGTTCCTGGAGACCGTGACACCCTTTGATACCCAGTCCCTCAAGAAGAAGCCAGCCGGGGCGATGGTCAAGGCTGGCACCGTGGCGCTCGACTGCCGTTATCTCAATTTCTCGCCCCAGTGCGCGGGCTGGAACCAGCTGACCGAAAAGGGCGGGTCGGGCTCCTTCGTGATCTTCTTCTCGGGATTGTGGAAACTGACCACTGCGGCGGCGATTCCCTATTACACCGGGCAGTACGGCGACACCCGGCGGGGCTTCGGTTTCGTGACCATCGGTGCCAACGTGGACGACTTCCACCGGGCCGCCACGGAGTCTGCCAAGCGTATCGGCCTCACTATCGCCGAGCGGGATAGGGCCTTTCAGACCCAGCGCAAGGGCCTGCTCGAAGCCATCGAACACAATCTGACCCAGACTGCCGGCGCACTCACCGTATCCACGCTGCTGATGGTCGGGCTGGTGATTATCGTGGCCATCTGGATGGCCCAGTTCATGACCCGCCGTATCACCGACATGATCCACGGCCTTGGGCAGTTCCAGGCGGGTGACCTGTCTCACCGCCTGGAGGTGAAGTCCGGCGACGAGATGGGGCAGCTCGCCCAGTCCTTCAACAGCATGGCCGACGAGGTGCAGGAATCCTTCAAGCGCTCGGAGGAGGGGCGGACCAGGGCCGAGGAGGCCAACAAGCTGAAGTCCGACTTCCTCGCCAACATGTCCCATGAGTTGCGTACCCCCCTCAACGGCATCCTCGGTTACTCGGAGCTTCTCCAGCTGGAGCTCGAGGACCCGAGTCAGCAGGAGTACGCGGCGACCATCCATAGCTCGGGCGAGCATCTGCTGGATATCGTCAATGACCTGCTGGATCTTGCCAAGGTCGAGGCCGGACGGATCGAGCTCAAGCTAGTCGAGCAGGACGTGGTCCGCCTTGCCAACGATCTCCTCGGCGCCCACCGCGCCCATGCCCAGGCAAAGGGGCTTTCAGTGGAGCTGGAGATGGGGGAAGATCTGCCGGAAACCCTCTTTGTGGACGCCCAGCGCGTCCGGCAGATTCTTAATAATCTCTTGAACAACGCGATCAAGTTCACGGACAATGGCAAGGTAGGCCTGAGCGTTCGTCGCGAGGGTGCGCGGCTGGCATTTGCGGTATTCGATACCGGTCGCGGCATTCCCCTCGAGGCGCAGGAACACATTTTCGAGAAGTTCCGGCAACTGGATCAATTCGTTACCCGCGATCATGGCGGCACGGGGCTCGGCCTTGCTTTGGCCCGGGAGTTTGCACATCTCCTGTCGGGTGAGCTGACCGTCGAGTCGCGGCTTGGCGAAGGTTCTACCTTTACCCTTTTCCTGCCCCTTGACGGGCAGTCATCCTGAGCAATTCCATCCCATGAGCGATTCGGCTTTACTCGCACAAAAAAAGGTCCTCGTCGTCGACGACAACGCCATCAACAGAAAGCTTGCGGTCGCCTTCGTGACACGGCTGGGCATGGTGGCTGAAGAAGCGGATTGCGGCCCCGTCGCACTGGTCAAACTCGAGTCCGCCCACTTCGATATCGTCCTGCTCGACATCAGCATGCCGGTGATGTCCGGGGAGGAAGTGCTTGCCCGTTTGCGCGCCGACGTCAAGTTCAAAGGCCTGCGGGTCATCGCCTATACTGCCCATGCGCTGCCCGAGGAAAAGCAGGGGCTGGTTGATGCCGGCTTCGACGATCTGCTGATCAAGCCGATCAACCTCAAGGCGGTTGAAAGCGTGTTGGCGGCCTGCCTCAAGTCCTGAAAGGGCAGAGGCCTTCAAACTTGCAGGAAATTCCGATTGTGCAGCTGCACAATCGGAAGGGAAATAAAATATAATATATATAAGACTTGGCGCCACCCTTTTAAAACAAGGCGTCAGTCCATTCGGGAGAGGCGATCCAGGCCCGAAACGGCCGGTCGCGCAAGTCAGCAACCCTGTCATGTAACCACCGTTTAGGAAGGATCTATCCATGCTTGAAGCCTACCGCCAGCATGTTGCCGAGCGCGCCGCCCTCGGTATTCCGCCGCTGCCCCTGTCTAAGCAGCAAACCCAGTCTCTCGTCGAGCTGCTGCAGAATCCGCCGGCCGGCGAAGAAGCGTTCCTGGTGGACCTGCTGACCTATCGCGTACCCGCTGGCGTGGATGATGCCGCCAAGGTCAAGGCCGAGTTTCTTGCCAAGGTCGCCAAGGGCGAACTGGCCTGTGCTCTGGTTTCCAAGGTCAAGGCCACCGAACTGCTGGGCACCATGCTCGGCGGCTACAACGTCAAGCCCCTGATCGATCTGCTGGGCGAAGCCGAAACCGGCGCCGCTGCCGCCGAAGGCCTCAAGAAGACCCTGCTGGTCTTCGACTTCTTCCATGACGTGAAGGAGCTGGCCGACAAGGGCAATGCCAACGCCAAGGGCGTGCTGCAATCCTGGGCCGATGGCGAGTGGTTCACCTCCCGCCCCGAAGTTCCCGCCAGCCAGAAACTGACCGTTTTCAAGGTTACCGGCGAAACCAACACCGATGACCTGTCGCCCGCTCCGGACGCCTGGTCGCGCCCCGACATTCCGCTGCACGCCCTGGCGATGCTCAAGAACGCCCGTCCGGGCATCGAGCCCGACGAAGCCGGCGCCCGTGGCCCCGTGAAGCAACTCGAAGCGCTGGCTGCCAAGGGCAACCTGATCGCCTACGTCGGTGACGTGGTCGGTACCGGTTCCTCGCGCAAGTCCGCCACCAACTCCGTGCTGTGGTTCACCGGCGAAGACATCCCCTTCGTCCCGAACAAGCGCTTTGGCGGTGTGTGTCTTGGCTCCAAGATCGCCCCGATCTTCTTCAACACCATGGAAGATGCCGGCGCGCTGCCGATCGAAATCGACGCCGGCCAGATGGACATGG
>JAOAUC010000034.1 GCA_030157785.1 Zoogloea oleivorans | reverse complement strand
GCCTGGAGAGGCTGAGGGTCTGAGGCGTCAAGACGGGGTTGGGACGACGCTTACGGTCTTCCGTCGCCAGGTGGCCGAAGCCCCGCGCCTCGTTGCAGCCGTTGGTGTCGGACGCGCCACTGGGCAGGCTGGCGGGGGCCTGGCGGCGGGCGTCGGGGACGCGCAACAGGGCAAAGATGCGCTCGCCGCTGTCGAGCAGGCGCAGCGGAATTGCCTGCCCCGGGCGGGCATGGGCGGCGGCCAGCAGGTCGGCGGCCGAGCACTCGAACAGATCGGACACACACTGGGCGGTGCGCCCCGGGCGCTGCATCAGTTCCTTGCGGGCCTTGCGGTTGCCGCCGACAAACAGGCCGGCATCGTCGAAGGCGAGCAGGTAATCGGTTTGCACATTGAGCAGTTCCGGCGTGCGCCCGAGCTGGAGGATCCAGTGCTGGCGCAAGCTGTGAAAGGCAAAGGCATCCTCGATCAGGCGCGCCTTCTCGATCACCATCTGGAACACCAGCATCTGGCTGTCGCGCCCCTCGGGGGAATACAGCGCCGAGGCGTCGAGCACCGCCAGCGGCTGATCGTCAATGCCGAGGATGGGCGCCGCACTACAGGTAAAGCCGATGTTGTGGGAGCGGAAATGCTCGGCCCGGTGCACCAGGGTGGGCTGGCCGTCTACAAGACTGGTACCGACACCGCACGTGCCCTCTTCCATCTCCGACCAGCGCGTGCCGTTGCGAAAGCCCTGGGCACGGAATTCCTTGTCCTGCTCGGGCACGGTGCGGAAGTCTACCGTCACGCCGGTGGCGTCGGTGAGCAGCACGCAATAGCTCGACGGACGCAACTGCTGGTGCAGGCGGTCCATGCCTTCACGGGCAATGCGCATGAAGGCATCCATGCGGTCGCGGTGCTCGCGCAGTTCCTGGGCGGTAACCACCTGGGGTGTGGTGGCCAGCGAAGGGTCCACCTGGTACTTGCTCAAGGAGCGCTGCCACGACCGGGTGAGTCGATCCTGCCCCGGGTTTCTCTGCAGGCAGACGCCACGCTCAACCACCTCGACCACGCGTTCGGCGTGGCGGGAGATTTCGCCTTGTCTCCGAATCATTTTAATTCCCCCTTATATACGGGAGTGTTTTAAGGAAAGCCATCCTTTGGTGGGGCGAAGCCTATTCCGCTACGGCAATTAAATCAATGCTGACGTTTGTCTCTGAGAAATGAGACAGCTGTCTCATTTTCTCGATTTGCTGACTCACATTAATTGATACGAATCGGCCCCGAAAAATACTGCCGCACAACACAAAAAAATTAAAAACTTTCCAAAACGCAGTGCGGAAGCGGCTCTTCAGGCTCTTGCAGCGCAGCAATCTTTAATTCAATACGGATTTGGCACGCCACGTGCTGAATGAGGAGTCAATTACACAAACCAATTAGCATCCAATCGTGAAACACATTCACACCATTCCTTCCATCGGCATCGTCGCCAATCCGGCCTCCGGGCGGGACATTCGCCGGCTGACCAGCAAGGCGCTGGTCTTCCCCACAGTGGAAAAGATCAACATGATCGAGCGCCTGCTCGGCGCCTTCGGGGCGGTGGGTGTGGAACACGTAATGATGATGCCGGACATGGTCGGCATTGCCGCCGGCCTGATCCGCGCCATCGACGGGCACCGGGCGCAGGGCCTGCAGCCCTGGCCGGTGGTGGACTTTGTGCCCATGCCGCTGACCGACAGCCCGCGAGACACGCAGGAGGCGGTGCGCCGGATGCGCGCTGCCGGCGTGGCAGTCATCGTGGTGCTGGGCGGCGACGGCACTCACCGCATCGTTGCCGGCGAGTGCGGCGACACCCCGCTGGCCACCTTGTCGTCGGGCACCAACAACGCTTTTCCGGATTTGCGCGAACCCACCCTCACCGGCCTCGCCGCCGGTCTGGTGGCCACCGGCGCAGTGCCGGTGAGTGAAGCGGCCCGGCGCAACAAGCTGCTCCGCGTACGCGGCAGCAAGGTGGACGAGATCGCCCTCGTCGATGTCTGCGTCACCCGCCAGATGCACCTGGGTGCCCGCGCCGTGTGGGACCCGGCCACCATCGCCGAACTCTTCGTGACCTTTGCCGAGCCCGACGCCATCGGACTGTCGAGCATCGCCGCCATGCTTGAACCGGTGGGCCGCGAGGCGCCGCGCGGCAGCTGGGTGCGCTGCGCCACCAGTGGCCTCGGCGTCCTCGCCCCCATCGCGCCGGGCCTGGTAACGCCGGTGGGCATTGACGAACACGGCCTGCTGGCGCCCGGACGACCGATGCAGATCCGCACGGAACAAGGCTGCATCGCCCTCGACGGCGAGCGCGAAATCGAACTGAACGGCCACCAGACCTACAGCGTGACCCTCGAACTGGACGGCCCCCTGACCCTCGACGTGCCGGCCACCCTCGCCGCCGCCGTGCGCCGGGGAGCCATGGTCCGCGACCTGATCCGGAGCGCCGCGCCATGAGCGCGCGCCCCGTACCGAATCCTGGAGCAGGCGCGCCCGCCTTCCCCGGATGCAACACATAAAGCCAACAACCTGGAGACAACCGTGACCAAGACCCTGACTCGCGAGGACCTGCTGAAGGCCTATCGCACCATGCGCACCATCCGTGAATTCGAAGAGCGTCTGCACACCGATTTCGCCACTGGCGAGATTCCGGGCTTTGTGCACCTTTATGCCGGCGAGGAAGCCTCGGCCACCGGCGTGTGCATGAACCTCACCGCCGACGACCACATCGCCAGTACCCACCGGGGCCACGGTCACTGCATCGCCAAGGGCGTCGACCCGGTGGGGATGATGGCCGAGATCTGGGGCAAGAAGACCGGCACCTGCAAGGGCAAGGGTGGCTCCATGCACATTGCCGACCTGTCGGTGGGCATGCTCGGCGCCAACGGCATCGTCGGCGGCGGCGGCCCGCTGGTATGCGGCACCGCGCTGGCGGCCAAGCTGCGCAACCAGCCCTTTGTCAGCGTGTGCTTCTTCGGCGACGGCGCGTCCAACCAGGGCACCATTTTCGAGGCCATGAACCTGGCCTCGGTGTGGAACCTGCCGGTGATCTTCCTGGCCGAGAACAACGGCTACGCCGAAGCCACCTCGTCCAAGTTCTCGGTGGCCTGCGACAACATCGCCGACCGCGCCTCGGCCTTCGGCATGCCGGGCATCACCGTCGATGGCTTCGACTTCTTCGCGGTTTATGAAGCGGCCGGCGCCGCCATCGACCGTGCCCGCAATGGCGGCGGCCCGTCCCTCGTCGAGGTGAAGCTGTCGCGCTACTACGGCCACTTCGAGGGCGACCAGCAAACCTACCGCGCCGCCGGTGAAGTGCAGAACATCCGCGACACCAAGGACTGCCTGATGCAGTTCGCCCATCGCGTCACCAGCAGCGGCGAGATCGCCCAGGCCGAACTGGACGCCATCGACGCCGAAGTGAAGGCCCTCATCGACGGCTCCGTGGTCAAGGCCAAGTCCGACCCGAAGCCCACCGAAGCCGACCTGCTGACCGACGTGTACGTCAGCTACTAAGCAAATATCCGAAAAAAAGAGGAGACCGACATGGCAAGAAAGATCACTTACCAGCAGGCTATCAACGAAGCCCTGGACCAGGAAATGAGCCGCGACCAGAACGTGATCGTGATGGGTGAAGACGTGGCCGGCGGCGAAGGCTCGCCCGGCGAGCAGGACGCCTGGGGCGGCGTGCTCGGGGTGACCCGCGGCCTCTATCACAAGCACCCGGGGCGGGTCATCGACACCCCGATTTCCGAATCCGGCTACGTTGGCGCCGCCATCGGCGCGGCCTGCGTCGGCATGCGCCCGGTGGCCGAGCTGATGTTCGTGGATTTCCTGGGCGTGTGCTTCGACCAGATCTTCAACCAGGCGGCCAAGTTCCGCTACATGTTCGGCGGCAAGTCGGAAACCCCGGTGGTGATCCGCGCCATGTACGGCGCCGGTTTCCGCGCCGCGGCCCAGCACTCGCAGTGCCTGTACAACATCTTCACCCACATCCCGGGCCTGAAGGTGGTGGTGCCGTCCAACCCCTACGACGCCAAGGGCCTCCTGATCCAGTCGATCCGCGACAACGACCCGGTGATCTTCCTCGAGCACAAGGCGCTGTACACGATGGAAGGCGAAGTGCCCGAAGAAAGCTACGCCATCCCCTTCGGCGAAGCCGCGGTGGTGCGCGAAGGCCATGACGTAACCATCGTGGCCATCGGCCGCATGGTGCAAAAGGCCCAGGAAGCCGCCGCCGAACTGCAGAAGCAGGGCATCCACTGCGAGATCATCGACCCCCGCACCACCTCGCCGCTGGACACCGACACCATCCTCGAAAGCGTCGAGAAGACCGGTCGGCTGGTCGTCGTCGATGAATCCCACCCCCGTTGCAGCATGGCCTCCGACATCGCCGGCCTGGCCGCCGAACGGGTTTTCGGCAGCCTCAAGGCCCCGATCCGCCAGGTCACCGGCTTCCATTCCCCCGTGCCTTTCAGCGACACGCTGGAAGAGCTCTACATCCCCAGCGCGGCGAAGATCATCGCCGCCGTGCAGAGCACCAAGGAGTACAAGTAATGTCCGAGATCCACGCGATCACCATGCCCAAGTGGGGCCTTTCCATGCAGGAGGGGAAGGTCAACGGCTGGCTCAAGCAGGTGGGTGATGCCATCGAAAAGGGCCAGGAAATCGTCGAGGTCGAAAGCGAGAAGATCGCCGGTGCCGTCGAAGCGGCCGTCTCCGGTGTGCTGCGCCGTCAGGCGGCCAGTGAAGAAGACGTGCTGCCGGTGGGCGGCCTGCTCGGCATCATCGCCGACGCCAGCGTGGCCGACGCCGACATCGATGCCTTCGTGGCTGACTTCCTGGCCAACTTCAAGCCCGCCGAGGGCGACGAGGAAGACCAGGGCCCCACCACGCAGAAGATCGATGTCAACGGCCACAAGCTGCGCTACCTCAAGCGCGGCGAAGGCGGCGAAGCCATGCTGCTGATCCACGGTTTTGGCGGCGATCTGAATAACTGGCTGTTCAACCACGAAGCCCTGGCCGCCGACCGCGAGGTGTATGCCCTCGATCTGCCCGGCCACGGCGAATCCACCAAGGATGTGGGCGAAGGTACGCTGGAAGCCCTGGCCGACACCGTCGCGGCTTTCATGGACGCGGTCGGCGTTGAATCCGCCCACCTGGTCGGTCACTCGATGGGCGGCGCGGTGTCCCTGACGGTGGCCACCCGCCACCCGGCCAAGGTCCGCTCCCTGAGCCTGATCGGCAGCGCCGGCCTCGGCGAGGAGATCAACACCGGCTACATCGACGGCTTCGTCACGTCGGCCAGCCGCAATGCCCTCAAGCCCTTCCTGGCCGACCTGTTCGCCGACAGCAGCCTGGTCACCCGCCAGCTGGTGGACGATCTGCTCAAGTACAAGCGCCTCGAAGGTGTTGGCGCAGCGCTGGGCACCCTGTCCGGCAAGCTGTTCGCCAACGGCCGCCAAAACAGCGTGATGGCCGACAGCCTGGCCAAGCTCGGCAAGCCGGTGCTGGTGATCTGGGGCGAGGAAGACCGGATCATCCCGGTGGCCCACGCCCACGCCGTGTCCGGCAAGGTGCAGGTCGAAGTGTTCGGCAAGCGCGGGCACATGGTGCAGATGGAAGCGGCCAACGACGTAAACCGGGCCATCGCCCGTTTCGTCGGCTAAGAGGCTGGACGCAGTCCGGCGCCCGCACGGGCCCGGACTGCGGAACCCGCCCCAACCCCAAGGAGAGACCCATGTCCCAAACCGCCCCCAGCGCTGCGCCAGGGAGCCTGCGCGGCGCATCCAAGCTGGCGCGCATTCCGGTAAAAGTGGACAGCAGCCGGGCCTCGCCGCCCAAACCGTCCTGGCTGCGTGCCCGCGACCCCGGCACCGCCTCCGTGCTGGCCCTCCAGCAGATGCTGCGCGAGCAGGAACTGCACACCGTCTGCGAAGAGGCCGACTGCCCCAACATCGGCGAATGCTTCGCCCGTGGCACCGCCACCTTCATGATCATGGGCAGCATCTGCACGCGGCGCTGCCCCTACTGCGACGTGGCCCACGGCCGCCCCGCCGCGCTCGACGCCGACGAACCGGCGCGCCTGGCCCGTACCGTCAAGGCCATGAAGCTGCGCTACGTGGTCGTCACCTCGGTAGACCGGGACGACCTGCGTGACGGCGGCGCCGGCCACTTCGCCGCCTGCATCGCGGCGATCCGCAGCGAAACGCCGGCCGTGCAGATCGAAGTCCTGACCCCCGACTTCCGCGGCCGCGAACAGCTCGCGCTGGAAATCCTCGGCGACGCGCTGCCGGATGTCTTCAACCACAACCTCGAAACCGTCTCGCGCCTGTACAGGGCCGTGCGCCCCGGCGGCAACTACGCTGCCTCCCTGCGCCTGATCGCCGACTTCAAGGCCCGCAACCCGGCGGTGCCCACCAAGTCCGGGCTGATGCTCGGCCTGGGGGAAACAGACGAAGACTTGCTCGAAGCCATGCGCGACCTGCGCGCCCACCACTGCGACATCCTGACCCTCGGCCAGTACCTGCGCCCCTCGCCCTCGCACCTGCCGGTGGAGCGCTACGTGCCGCCGGAGGAATTCGACCGCTGGCGCGAAACGGCGCTTGGCCTGGGCTTTGTCGAAGTAGCCGCCGGGCCGCTGGTGCGTTCATCCTACCGCGCCGACCAGCTCGCCGCCGGCAGCGGCCTGCTGGCGGGAGCCTCCGCATGAACGTGCCCATCAGCCTCAACGGCCAGCCGCGGGAGCTGCCCGCCCCCTGGCACATCGCCGACCTGGTGGCCGACCTGGGCTTTACCGGCAAACGGGTAGCGGTAGAAGTGAACGGGGAAATCGTCCCCAAGAGCCGCTACGGGAGCACCGGCCTCGTGGCGGATGACCGGGTGGAAATCGTGATTGCAGTTGGAGGAGGCTGAAAGAAAATGGGAAAGATCGAAACACACGTCGCCGCACCGCTGGACACGCCCTTCACGATGGGTGGCGAAACCTTCCGCTCGCGCCTGTTGGTGGGCACTGGCAAATACCGGGATTTCGGCCAGACCCGCGACGCCATCGAGGCCAGCGGCGCACAGATCGTCACCGTGGCGATCCGCCGCACCAACATCGGCCAGGACCCGGACCAGCCCAGCCTGCTCGACGTGCTCGACCCGCAGCGCTACACCATCCTGCCCAACACCGCCGGCTGCTACAGCGCCTTCGAGGCGGTGCGCACCCTGCGCCTGGCCCGCGAGCTGCTGGACGGCCACAACCTGGTCAAGCTCGAAGTGCTGGGCAGCCAGGCCACCCTCTTCCCCAACATGCCGGAAACCCTGATGGCCGCCAAGCAACTGGTGGCCGACGGTTTCCGGGTGATGGTGTATTGCTCGGACGACCCGGTACAGGCGCGCATGCTGGAGGACATCGGCTGCGTGGCGATCATGCCGCTGGCCAGCCTGATCGGCTCGGGCATGGGCATCCTCAACCCGTGGAACCTGCGCATCATCATCGACGAGGCCCAGGTGCCGGTGATCGTCGATGCGGGGGTCGGCACCGCCTCGGACGCGGCGATTGCCATGGAGCTGGGCTGCGACGGGGTGCTGATGAACACCGCCATTGCCATGGCCGGCGACCCGGTGCGCATGGCCGCCGCGATGGGCCAGGCGGTGAGCGCCGGGCGCAACGCCTTCCTCGCCGGGCGCATGCCCAAGAAGCCTTACGAGGCCAGCGCCAGCTCGCCGACGGAGGGCTTGCTCGACTAGATTTTGGCGTTATGCCGGGCGTCCCTCCGGGGATACCCGGTTTTTTTACGGCTGGTGATGAACCAGTTCGAACTGGGTACCGCCCACCAGGGTGCGGGTCAGCGCTCCCAGCTCGCGATTGCCGAGCAGCGACGAATCGACAAAATGGATACCCCGGGCTTCCAGCTCGGCGACGCTTTTCTCCACGTCAGGCACGCCCAGCCCGACCCGGTTGAAGCCTTCACGCCAGTGGGCGTCCTCGGCGCCGGCCGGCGGTTCGATGAACTGCAGGAAGAAACGCCCGCAGGCGCTGCGGAGGATCGCCCCGCCCGGCAGCACGCCAAAACGCACGCCTTCGGGCAGCGGCGCAAAACCCAGCACCCGCTGATAGAAGTTGCACCAGTGGTCGGTTTCCCCCGCCAGGATGTACTGGACGATGCCGAAGAAATGCAGGCCGGCAAGGGCCGGCACGTCGAACTGGGCGTCGGCCAGGGGCAGGAAATCCACCTCGTAGAACGACACCCCGGCACGCCGGTCGAGCAGGAACAGCACCGCGCCGCCCGGCCCCTGGATGCCGGGAATGTTCAGCTCCATCGGCCCGGACCCCGTCACCACCGGCTGGCCGCCACAGGCCAGCGCCCGCGTGTAGGCCACGCCGGCGTCCGGCACACGAATCGCCAGCGCCTTCAGCATTACCTCCGAACCCGCTTCGAGATCCTCGCTGGCCACCGCCTTCGGGTCGGCATTGACGATCACGTTCACGTCGCCCTGGCGATACAGCAGCACGTCCCGCGAGCGGTGCCTGGCCACCGGCAGGAAACCCATGGATTGCAGCGCCACACCGAACTCCTTCGGGCGCGCGGTTGCATATTCGACGAACTCGATGCCTTCGATTTCCGGCTCGCCGGTGACGTTCCCGAACTCCATGGATTCTCCTCTTTGGCGGGTAAATGCCCTTGTGTCATGCAGGCCCCGATTTTGACACGAAAGCCGTCACCGACACCCGGCGAGTCGATGCCGCCCCGAACAGACCCGACGCCGCCTCAGTCAGCGCCGAGGTCGGGGAAAAACCCGGCGAGCCGGCCTTGCGCCTACCGTGCGAACTCTTCGGTATCGATTTCGGTCTGGGTCGGGGCGTTGTAGCGGGTACCGGCAACCGTGGTCTGGTTGATCAGCGCTTCGACACGCGCCATCAGCGCGGGCGACAGGCGAACCTGCGCAGCGCCGAGGTTGTCTTCCAGGTGGGCGACGGAGGTAGTGCCGGGAATCGGCACGATGTCCTCGCCCTTGGCCAGCAGCCAGGCCAGGGCCAGTTGCGACGGGGTGCAGCCGGCTTCCTGCGCCAGCGCCGCATAGGCCTCGAAAAGGCGCAGGTTGGCCGCGTAGTTGTCGGGGAAGAAGCGCGGCATCGAGCGACGAATGTCCTTGCCGTCGAGGCCGCTCACGTCCAGCGGCGCGCACAGGAAACCGCGGGCCAGCGGGCTGAAGGCGACGAAGGCCACGTCGAGTTCGCGGCAGGCCTGCAGCACGGCAATTTCAGGGTTGCGCGTCCACAGGGAATATTCGGTCTGCAGCGCGGCGATGGGATGCACGGCGTGAGCCTTGCGCAGGGTGCTGGCCGACACTTCCGACAGGCCCAGCGCGCGCACCTTGCCGGCCGCCACCAGCCCGGCCATGGCACCGACACTGTCCTCGATCGGCACCTGCTTGTCCCAGCGGTGCAGGTAAAGCAGGTCGATGACTTCGGTGTTCAGGCGCGTCAGACTGGCCTCGACACTGGCGCGGATGGTCTCCGGCCGGCCATCGATGACCCGCTTGCCGTCAACCCCGTGCATGCCGCACTTGCTGGCCAGCACAACGCGCGCGCGGTGCGGGGCGAGCACCCGGCCGAGCAGGCTTTCGTTGGCACCAAACCCGTACAGGGCTGCGGTATCGAAGAAATCGACGCCGGCATCGAGGGCCTTCAGCAATACCGCCGCGCCCTCCTCCGGCCCCGGCGGCACGCCGTAGGCATGGCTGAGGTTCATGCAGCCGAGGCCGACGGGAGAAACCAGGAAGGGACCGATGGTACGTTGCGTCATGGAAATCCTTGGCAGAAGAACTTGCAGGGGCACTCGTCGGGGCGGCTGTAGGGGCGACTTCAGTCGCCCTCGGACTTCGAGCAGGGGCTTGCCTGTGATTGGCGTGGGGGGGTGGGCGACTGAAGTCGCCCCTACAAGTCGCGCCCCCCGCAGACCCCGACAAGCCACTTGCCCTTAAAGGCTGGCGTTGAGTTGCTGCTCCAGCTGGTGCAGCACCTTGTAGCAGGGCAGCACGCTGGCGACGCTCGAATTGGGCTCGCGGCCTTCGCGGATGGCGGCGAAGAACTCCCGGTCCTGCAGCTCGATGCCGTTCATCGACACATCCACCTTCGACACGTCGATCTGCTCTTCCTTGCCGTTGAACAGGTCGTCGTAGCGGGCGATGTAGGTGGCCGTGTCGCCGATGTAGCGGAAGAAGGTGCCGAGCGGGCCGTCGTTGTTGAAGGACAGGCTCAGCGTGCAGATGGCGCCGTTGGCGGCCTTCAGCTGGATGCTCATGTCCATCGCGATGCCGAGGGTCGGGTGGATCGGCCCCTGGATGGCATTGGCCTGCACGATGGGGCTGCCGGCCTGGTAGGCGAACAGATCCACGGTGTGAGCGGCGTGGTGCCACAGCAGGTGGTCGGTCCAGCTGCGCGGCTGGCCGAGGGCGTTGATGTTGCTGCGACGGAAGAAGTAGGTCTGCACATCCATCTGCTGGATCTTGAACTCGCCGGCCGCGATCTTCTTGTGCACGAACTGGTGGCTGGGGTTGAAGCGGCGGGTATGGCCGCACATGGCGACGAGACCCGTCTCCTTCTGCAGGCGCGCCACGTCCTCGGCGTCCTCCCAGCTGTCGGCCAGCGGGATTTCGACCTGCACGTGCTTGCCGGCCTGCAGGCAGGCGATGGCCTGGGAGGCGTGCATCTGGGTCGGGGTGCACAGGATCACCGCATCCACTTCGGGCAGCGCCAGCGCGTCGTCCAGTTCGGTGGACACGTGGCCGATGGCGTACTTGTCGGCCACCGCGCGGGTGGCTTCCAGCTCGCGGCTGATCAGCGATACGACTTCAACGCCGTCGATGTTCTTGATGCCGTCCAGGTGCTTGATGCCGAAGGCACCGGCGCCCACCAGGGCGACCTTGATGGTCTTTCTCATTGTTTGTTCTCCAGGATCAGGTGGCCCACGCCGGTGTTCGAGGCGGGGACATGATAGAAACGATGCACGACTTCGGGCGCGGGGCCGCCGGCCACATCGTCCATGGCGCCACGGGCGATCAGCCACATGACCAGCTCGATGCCTTCGGAACCGGCTTCGCGCACGTATTCGATGTGCGGCACGGCAGCCGCAGCGGCCGGGTCGGCGATCAGCTTGTCGAGCCAGGCGTTGTCCCACTCGCGGTTGATGAGGCCGGCGCGCGGGCCCTGCAGCTGGTGGCTCATGCCGCCGGTGCCCCAGACCTGCACCTTGAGGGGCTCGTCGTAGGACTCGATGGCCTTGCGGATGGCCTTGCCCAGGTTGAAGCAGCGCTGGCCGGAGGGCACCGGGTATTGCACCACATTGACCGCGAAGGGAATCACCGGGCACGGCCAGGCGTCGGGGCTGCCGCACAGCAGGTTGAGCGGCACGGTGAGGCCGTGGTCCACGTCCATCTTGTTGACGATGGTCAGGTCGAAATCGTCCTGAATCACGCTCTGGGCGATGTGCGCGGCGAGCTCCGGGTGGCCGATGACGGTGGGCACCGGGCGCGGGCCCCAGCCTTCGTCGGCGGGCTTGAACTCGGCAGCACAGCCGATGGCGAAGGTCGGGATCATCTCCAGGCTGAAGGCCGTGGCGTGGTCGTTGTAGACCAGGAAGATGACGTCCGGCTTGCTGGCTTCCATCCAGCTCTTGGACGGCTCATAGCCCTTGAAGAGTGGCACCCAGTAGGGGTCTGTGGTCTTGCCGGTGTCGATGGCGGCGCCGATGGCCGGCACGTGGGAGGTGTAAACGGATGCAGTGATCTTGGCCATGCTCAGTCCTTCTTGCCGCCTTGGGGTTGGTGATGGGCCTGGGCGTCGCCGTCCTCGCCGATGTAGCGGTTGCCCTCGGCGGAGCGCCCGCCCTTGATCATCATGTCGCGGTATTGCTCTTCGCTCATGCCGGTCATGCTGCCGGCCATCTGCTGGAAGCTCTTGCCGTCGGTGGCGCCGATCTTGGCGAGGAAGTAGATGTTGCCGCCCAGCGCGATGCAGCGGTTCAGGTCGCGGGCCAGCACGGCCAGCTTCTGGTCTTCGGTCATCGCCCATTCGTCCAGGTAGGCGCGCTCGTCCGCCTTGAAGCGGGCGCGGTTGTCGGCCTTCATCAGCGACATGCAGAACTGGTTCAGGTGGTAACCCTTGCGGGATTGCTCGGCATCGAAAATCGTCGTGCCGGGTACGTCTTTATAAGGCTTGTCGAGAGCCATGGTGTGTCTCCTCGTGGGCCGGGATGGCGGCCAGGGCTGCTGTAGGGGCGACTTGTAGGGGCGACTTCAGTCGCCCATCCATGCGTTCACCACAGACAAGCCTTTGACCGGAGTCCGAGGGCGACTGAAGTCGCCCCTACAGGGCATCCCGGCGGTTATTTCATTGTGCTTCTTCGGGCCAGTAGAGTCGCTTGGGGTTATCCACCAGGAGCTTCCGCTGCAGTTCGGCTGTCGGGGCGACGTGGGGGATGAAGTCCACCAGCAGGCCGTCGTCGGGCATGTGATCCTTGAGGTTGGGGTGCGGCCAGTCGGTGCCCCACAGCACGCGGTCGGGAAATTCCTCGACCACGCGGCGGGCGAAGGGCACCACGTCCCGGTAGGCGCTCTGCTCGCCGCCCAGGGCCTTGGGGCCGGTCACCGACAGGCGCTCCGGGCAGCTCACCTTGCTCCACACGTTGTGGTGCTCGCGCATGAACTTGAGGAAGAGCTCGAACTCCGGCCCATCCACAGGCTTGCTCACATCCGGGCGACCCATGTGGTCCACGACCACGGTGGTCGGCAGCGCGGTGAAGAAGTCCCACAGTTCGGGCAGATCGACGGCCTCGAAGTAGATCACCACATGCCAGCCCAGTGGCGCGATGCGGGAGGCGATTTCCAGCAGTTCGTCCTTGGGGGTGAAGTCCACCAGGCGCTTGACGAAGTTGAAGCGCACGCCGCGCACGCCGGCAGCGTGGAGGGCCTGCAGTTCCTGGTCGGAGATGCTGCGCTTGACCGTCGCCACACCGCGGGCCTTGCCATCCGAATGCACCAGCGCATCCACCAGGGCCCGGTTGTCGGAGCCGTGGCAGGTGGCCTGGACGATCACGTTGCGCTCGAAGCCCAGGTGGTCGCGCAGGGCAAAGAGCTGGGCCTTGGAGGCGTCGCAGGGGGTGTACTTGCGCTCCGCAGCGAAGGGGAACTCGGACCCCGGGCCGAACACGTGGCAGTGCGCATCGACCGCGCCGGCAGGCAGCCGGAAGCGGGGTTTGGCGGGCCCGGCGAACCAGTCGAGCCAGCCAGGCGTCTTGGTGAATTCCATGTCCGGTCCGCCTCAGTCGATGTACTTGAGGCCGGCCTTGGCCAGCGGCTCGCGCAGCGCGTACATGTCCAGCCCCAGCTCGCCGGCGGCAAAGCGGGCGCGCTTGGCCGTCTCGTTGTTCTCGCGGGCTTCGGCGGCGTCGGCCACCTGCTGGGCGATGGCGGCGGGCACCACCACCACGCCGTCGTCGTCGGCGATGACCACGTCACCCGGGTTGACGATGGCGCCGGCACACACCACCGGCACGTTCACCGAACCCAGCGTGGCGCGGGTGCAGCCCTTGGCATGGATGGCCCGGCTGAACACCGGAAAGCCCATGGCGGTGAGGTCCTTCACGTCGCGCACGCCGCCGTCGATGATCAGCCCCCTGGCGCCGCGGGACTGGTAGGAGGTGGCCAGCAGGTCGCCGAAGAAGCCGTCGGTGCTGTCGGCGATGCAGGCGGCCACGACCACGTCGCCCGGCTGGATCTGCTCGGCCGCCACGTGGAGCATCCAGTTGTCGCCCGGCTGCAGCAGCACGGTGACGGCGGTGCCGCAGCTGTGGGCGCCGGTGTAGATCGGGCGGATGGTGGGCTTCATCAGGCCGACGCGGCCCATCGCTTCGTGGATGGTGGCGACGCCGAAGCGGGACAGTTTTTCGACGGCGGCCTTGTCGGCGCGCACGATGTTGCGCTTCACGACGCCGAGGGTATTCATGGGGAGGGTCATCTGGAGTCTCCTGGTTTTCTGTGTGAATCGATGCGGGGCGACTGTAGGGACGACTTGTAGGGGCGACTTCAGTCGCCCATCCGTGCGTTGATCACAGGCATGCCGGTGATCGGAGTCCGAGGGCGACTGAAGTCGCCCCTACAAGGCCCTACAGCATTACTGGCCCTTGGCCTTGAGGGCGGCGTCGAGGCGCGGGTACACGCGGCGGGCGTTGCCTTCGTACACCTTGAAGCGGTCTTCAGCGGACAGGTTCAGGGTGCCTTCGATGTAGCGCTTGGTGTCGTCGAAGTAATGGCCGGTTTCCGGGTCGATGCCGCGCACGGCGCCGATCATTTCGGAGGCGAACAGGATGTTGTCCACCGGGATCACCTTGGTCAGCAGGTCGATGCCCGGCTGGTGATAGACGCAGGTATCGAAGAAGATGTTGTTGAGGAGGTGATCCTTCAGCAGCGGCTTTTTCAGTTCCTGGGCCAGGCCACGGAAGCGGCCCCAGTGGTAAGGCACCGCGCCGCCGCCGTGGGGAATCACGAACTTGAGGGTCGGGAAATCGGTGAACAGGTCGGAGGTGAGGCACTGCATGAAGGCGGTGGTGTCCGCGTTCAGGTAGTGGGCGCCGGTGGTGTGGAAGGCGCAGTTGCAACTGGTGGACACGTGCACCATGGCCGGAATGTCGTACTCGACCATCTTTTCGTAGATGGGGTACCAGTGGCGGTCCGACAGCGGCGGGCTGGTCCAGTGGCCGCCGGAAGGGTCCGGGTTGAGGTTGATGCCGACGTTGCCGTACTGCTCGACGCACTTCACCAGCTCGGGAATGCAGGTGGCCGGATCGACGCCCGGGCTTTGCGGCAGCATGGCAGCGCCGATGAAGTTGTCGGGGAAGAGCTCGGCGACGCGGAAGCACAGCTCGTTGCAGATGGCCGCCCAGGTCGAACTGACATTGAAGTCGCCGATGTGGTGGGCCATGAAGCTGGCGCGGGGCGAGAAGATGGTCAGGTCGGAGCCGCGCTGCTTCATCAGCTTGAGCTGGTTGGTCTCGATGGTCTCGCGCAGTTCGTCGTCGCTGATCTTCAGTTCGGACACCTTCGGCATGGCCGACGGGTCCTTGATGCCGGCGATCTGGCGGTTGCGCCATTCTTCGAGGGCCTTGGGCGCGGTGGTGTAGTGGCCGTGGATGTCGATGATCATGGGGTGCTCCTCCGTTGTTCTGTGGGTGTATGGCGCCATTGCGTATGCGACTACCGCTTCCCGTCCCACACCGCCGCCGGCACCATCGCCTCGCCGCGCATGATCAGGCGGGCGGTGCGCAGCAGCGCGGCACGGGTGACGTTCTGCGGGTTGGCCGGATCGATTTCGAGGGCCACCGAGAACTCGCCGGTGGGGTGTTCCACCGACACGCTCTTCACGTTGCCGTCGGGCATCACGGCGATGCCGTCGGTCACCGAACCATCCAGCACGCAGGCGGTGCCGACGGTAACCGCCGCCAGCACGCCGATGGCGTCGTGGCAGACATGGGGAATGAAGCTGCGGGTGCTGAGGCTGCCGCCGTTCTGCGGCGGGGCGATCAGCGTCATCTTGGGGTAGTTCTTGCTGCTCACGTCGCCGAGGCCCATGGCGTGGCCGCAGGCAATGCGCAGGCGCTCGATGCGGTCCTTCAGTTCGGTGTCGGCGTTGAGTTCGGCGACGCTCTCGTAGCCCGTCCGCCCCACGTCGGCGGCACGGAACATCACGAGCGGCATGCCGTTGTCGATGCAGGTGACCTCAATGCCCTCGATCACGTCCTTCGCCTTGCCGGTGGGCAGCAGGCAGGCGCAGACGGAGCCGGCGGTATCGAGGAAGTTGATGGTGATCGGCGCCGAAGTGCCCGGCACGCCGTCGATGCACGCCTCGCCGGCGTACTCCACCACACCACCCGGGGTGTGCACACTGATGTCGCACTGCATGTCGGTGTTGAGGGTCAGCACGCGGAAGGTGCTGACATCGCCGCGCGGCGCAACGATGCCGGCCTCGATGGCAAAGGGCACCACCGCGGCGAGCATGTTGCCGCAGTTGGGCGTGGTGTCCACGGTGTCCTTGTCCGGCTGCAGCTGGGCGAACAGGAAGTCGAGATCAACCCCCGGCACGGCGCTCCTGGAGACGATGCCGACCTTGCTGGTCAGCGGATGGGCGCCGCCGAGGCCATCGATCTGGCGCCGGTCGGGCGAACCCATCACCGCCAGCAGCACCTTGTCGCGGGTGGCGATGTCGGCCGGCAGATCCGCAGCATTGAAAAACGGCCCCCGGGAGGTGCCACCGCGCATGAAGCAGGTTTTGATTGGCGTTTGCATGGGCGCATTGTTCCCCCACCCAAGCCCCTGCAATAGAAGTCTGACGCTCTATCAGCTATAACGCTTCGTGATACCTTACCCCGCACCACAACGATCCGCAGCAAAGGCAGTCATGGACCTGAAACAGCTCGAATACTTCGTGCGCGTAGCGGAACTGGGCAGCTTCACCCGCGCCTCCATCGTCCTCGATATCGCCCAGCCGGCCCTCAGCCGCCAGATCCGCCTGCTGGAAGTGGAACTGCGCCAGAACCTGCTGATCCGCAACGGGCGCGGCGTGACGCTGACCGAAGCCGGCAAGGTGCTGCTCGAACACAGCCGCGGCATCCTGCACCAGGTGGAACGGGCACGGGAAGAACTCGGGCGGGTGCGCGGCGCCCTCAGCGGGCGGGTCGCCGTCGGCCTGCCGCCCAGCCTCGCCAAACTGCTCACCGTGCCACTGACCCGGGCCTTCCGCGAGCGCCTGCCGGAAGCCAGCCTGTGCATCCGCGAAGGCCTGTCGGTAACCATGCAGGAATCCCTCGTTTCCGGCCGCCTCGACATCGCCCTGATCTACAACGCCACGTCCTCGCCCGACATCGAGGCGCGCCACCTGCTCGACGAGGAACTCTTCCTCGTCCGCCAGAACAGCGGACAGCCGCCCCGCCCCGTCACCCTTGACGAGCTGGCCGCCACACCGCTGATCATTCCCAGCCGCCCCCACTCGATCCGCATGCTGGTCGAAAGCACCCTCGCCAGCGCCGGCCTGCGCCCGAAGGTCGTCCTCGAGATCGACGGTGTCGCCGCCATCCTCGACCTGGTGGCCGACGGGGCCGGCAGTGCGGTGCTGTCGAAGAACGCCGTGCTCACCTCAGGCAAGACCGCCGAACTCATCGCCCACCCGATTACCCCGTCCCTGTGCAGCCGGCTGTTCCTGGCGCTCAGCGCGCAACGGCCGACAACGCTGACCCAGCAGGCGATGATGGCGCTGATCGACGAGCTGGTGCGCACGCCGCCATCGCACTGAACCTTCGGCCTCCGCCAGCGGTCTTCCTTTAGCCCCCTTAATCCAGCACGCCCACGATGCCCGCCCTCTCGCAGATCGCCCTGTCCATGCTCGACCTCGTTGCCGTCCGTGAAGGTGGCACGGTGGCCGAAGCCCTCGCCATTTCGTTGCGCACGGCGCAGCACGTCGAAGCCCTCGGCTTCACCCGCTACTGGCTGGCCGAGCATCACAACATGCCGGGCATCGCCAGTTCGGCCACCGCGGTGCTGGTCGGCCACATTGCCGGCGGCACCCGGACGATCCGCGTGGGCTCGGGCGGCGTGATGCTGCCCAACCACGCCCCGCTGGTTGTCGCCGAAGCGTTCGGCACGCTGGCCGAGCTCTACCCCGGGCGCATCGACCTGGGCCTCGGCCGGGCGCCGGGCACCGACGGCCTGACCATGCGCGCCCTGCGCCGCGACCGCATCGAGCGGGAAGACGACTTCCCCCGCGACGTAGCCGAACTGCACCAACTGCTGAGCCCCGCCGAACCCGGCCAACGCCTGGTCGCCATGCCCGGCGCCGGCACCAAGGTGCCGATCTGGCTGCTCGGCTCCAGCCTGTTCTCGGCCCGGCTGGCAGCCGAACGCGGCCTGCCCTATGCCTTCGCCTCGCACTTCGCGCCGCGTCTGCTGCTGCAGGCGCTCGACGTGTATCGCAGCAACTTCCGTCCGTCGGAAACCCTCGCCAAACCCTACGTGGTGATCGGCGTGCCGCTGATCGCCGCGCCGACCGACGAGGAGGCCGAGTTCCTGGCCAGCAGCACCCACCGCCGCGTGCTCGGCATCCTGCGCGGCGACCGGCGCTGCCTGCAGGCCCCGGAGGAAAACTTCATGGGCGGGCTGCACGCGGACGAACGCGCCGCCATCGCCGATTTCCTCGGCGCAGCCGTCGTCGGCGGGCCGGACACGGTGCGAGAAGGCCTGAGCCACCTCGCCGAGGCAACGGCCGCCGACGAACTCATGTTCGTCTGCGACATCTTCGACCCCGCCCTGCGCCTGCGCTCGCTGGATATCGCAGCAGCAGTCTGCCGCGAGTAAGCAATCCTGCGGGTCGATTAAAATGGGCAGCTCATTGCCGCCCATCCAACCATGAACACCACCCCCGACTCCGTCTTCGCCAGCCTTGCGCCCGCCGCCGTGTGGGCCCATTTCGCCACCCTGTGCCGCATCCCGCGCCCGTCAAAGGGCGAAGATGCGCTGCGCGATCACCTGCTCGACCGGGCCCTGAGCCGCGGCCTGGATGCCACGGTGGACGGCGCCGGCAACCTGATCATCAGGAAGCCCGCCAGCCCCGGCCGCGAATCCGCCCCCGGCGTGGTGATGCAGGCTCACCTGGACATGGTTTGCCAGGCCAACGCTGATACGCCCCACGACTTCACCCGCGACCCGATTCGCCCGGTACTGCGCGATGGCTGGCTGGTGGCCGAGGGCACCACGCTGGGCGCCGACAACGGCATCGGTGTGGCCCTGATCCTGGCCGCACTGGAAGATCCGGAGCTCGTCCACGGCCCCCTCGAAGCCCTGCTCACCGTCGACGAAGAAGCCGGCATGGGCGGCGCCCAGGGGCTGGCGCCCGGCGTGCTCGACAGCCGCCTGATGCTCAATCTGGATACCGAAGACTGGGGCGAGTTCTACCTCGGCTGCGCCGGCGGGCTCGACGTGAATGTGCAGCGGGAAGGCACACCGGACGCGCTGCCGGCGGGCTTCGAATGCCACGAGATCAGGCTGACCGGCCTGCGCGGCGGCCACTCCGGCGTGAATATCCACGAAGAGCGCGGCAACGCCATCAAGTTGCTGGTACGCGTACTGCGCGATCTGGAAGGCCGCTTTGCGCTGCGGCTGGCCAGCCTGAACGGCGGCACCGCCCGCAACGCCCTGCCCCGCGAAGCCCGGGCCACCGTCGCCGTGCCGGCAGGCCAGACAGCAGCCCTCGTCGCCAGCCTTGCCGACTGGCAGGCCCTGCTGCGCGAGGAGTTGAAAGGCGTCGACGAAGGCGTCAGCCTCGCCCTCGCCCCGACACAGCCCGACACCGTGCTCGCCGCAGCAGAGCAGGCCGTGTGGCTGGCCTCGCTGCATGCAGCGCCCCACGGCGTGCGGCGCTGGAGCCTGAGCGTGCCGGGCGTGGTCGAGACCTCCAACAACCTGGGCATGGTGACACTCACGCCCCGGGGCGGCAGCTGCAACTTCATGGTCCGCTCCCTGCGCGACAGCGGCAGCACCGCGCTGGCCGACGAGATCATCAGCCTTTTCGCGCTGTCCGGCACCCGTGCCGAGGCTTCCGGCCATTACCCCGGATGGACGCCCGACCCGGCCTCGCCGCTGCTGGCCCTGTGCCAGTCGGTGTTCAGCCGCGAGTTCGGCAGTGAATCGAAGGTGCAGGTGATCCACGCCGGGCTGGAGTGCGGCATCATCGGGGCCAAGTATCCGGGGCTCGACATCGTTTCCTTCGGCCCGACCATCCGCGGCGCCCATGCACCGGGCGAGCGGGTCGACATCGAATCGGTGGACAAGGCCTGGCGCCTGCTCAGCGCCATCCTCACCCGCATCGCCACCCCGCAATGAACGCGGAAGACCTGCAATTGCTGGTGACCTATGTGATGCCCTATGGCAAGTACAAGGGCCGCGTCCTCGCCGACCTGCCGGGCAACTATCTCGCGTGGTTCGCCCGCAAGGGATTTCCGCCCGGCAAGCTCGGCCAGTTGCTGGCGCTGATGCTCGAACTCGACCACAACGGCCTGTCGTCGCTGCTCACGCCCCTGCGCCGGAGCGCGTCTCAGTAGCTGCCGCCCGGCCCCTCGTAGGCCGCGCCGGTCTTGTAGGCGGCACACAGGCTGGAGGTGGCGGCGGCCAGCAGCATCGAATCGACCCCGACGGCGATGAAACGGGCCCCCGCCTCCCGGTAGCGATTCACCAGATCGCGGTCGCCGCACAGCACGCCGCCGGCCTTGCCGCAATTGGCGACCCGGGTCAGCCCGCGCTCGATCATCGCCACGATGTCCGGATGATTCGGCTGGCCGAGCAGGCCGAAGGACGCAGCCAGATCGGCGGCGCCAAAGAAGACGCCATCGACGCCCTCCACCGCCAAAATTGCGTCGAGCTGTTCGAGCCCGGCGCGGGTCTCGACCTGCACCAGCAGGCACATCTGCCCGTTGGCCTCTTCGGCGTAATCACCGATGCGCCCCCAACGGGAGGCACGGGCAATTGAACTCCCCACGCCGCGAATGCCCTGCGGCGGGTAGCGCATGGCTTCGACCAGATGCGCGGCTTGTGCGGCCGATTCGACCATCGGAATCAGCAGCGTCTGCACGCCGGTTTCGAGCAACTGCTTGATCAGCACGTGATCGCCCTGCGGCGGCCGCACCACGGGCTGCGAGCTGTAGGGCGCAATCGCCTGCAGCTGGGCGAAGATCGTGCGCAAGTCGTTGGGGCCATGCTCGGCGTCGATCAGCAGCCAGTCAAAGCCCGCACCAGCACAGATCTCGGCGCTGAAGACTTCGGACAGGCCCAGCCACAGGCCGTACTGCAAGTCGCCCGCCAGCAGACGCTTCTTGAAGAGATTCTCGGGAAACTCCATCGCTCACTCCCCCGTGGTTTTAGGACGCAGGTTCTCGTCGAAGTCGTCCACCGACGGAAAAACCAGCGGCGCGCGGGCATCAAGGCTGCGCAGATGCTGGCGATAGCCGTCGAGGACTGCGCCGCGGGCTTCTTCGCTGATGTAGGGCACGTGGTACGCCACGTAAGGCGGCAGCACGGTGAGGCCCACATAGCCGAGCATGCCGCGCAGGATGGGCTGGAGCATGACTTCCAGCTCGCCGTGAATCGCCCCCGGCCCGAACATGTGCGCCTGCCCGCCCAGCGAGATGGCGAGCATCGCCGACTTGCCCTTCAGCCCGCCCCTGTCGTAGATGCGCCGGCCGCCGTAGCAGAAGCCGGACACGAAAACCCGGTCGATCCAGCCCTTCATGATGGCCGGCATGCCGTACCAGTAGATCGGAAAGTTGAAGATGATCAGATCGGCCTGTTTGACCTTGTCGATCTCGGCGGCGATGTCCGGCGCCAGGGTGCCGGCCTTGAAGGCGTCGCGCTGCTCCAGCGCATAGACCAGATAGTCGGGGTCGGCACGCGAGCCAAAATCGGCGGCGCTGGCCACCGGGTTGAAGTTCATCGCGTACAGGTCGGAGACAATGACTTCGTGGCCCTCGTCCTGCAGCACGCGGACCGCCTCGTCCTTCATGGCGGCATTGAACGAGCGCGGCTCGTTGTGGGCAAAGACGATCAGTACCTTCATCGGGTCAGGCTCCGGGAAAACAGGTCAAAAATAACCCCTTCGCGAGGGAGGGTTCGCGAAGGGGCAAACAACGACCGACCAATTCTGGGAGGAGAGGAAAGGTGTCGGTCGCGGGAGGCAACAGCTTGGTACAGGGCGGTCAGGCGGGCACGGCAAAACCCAGGGCTTGCAGCGCCGCCAGGGCGCAGGCTTCGTCCTCGGCTTCGCTGCCGCCCGAAACGCCAATGCCGCCCAGGCGCACGTCACCCTCCTCCACCGGAAAGCCGCCGCCCAGCACAACCACCCGCGGGCGCGGCGGAATGCCGGCCTTCAGGCGCTCGTTGTCGCCGATGACGGCCATCCACTCGCCGGTGGGAAAGCCGAAGCTGGCTGCGGTGTAGGCCTTGTCCACCGCGAGGTCGGTCGAATGCAGGAAGGCGCCCGGCATGCGCAGGAAGGCGATGGTGTTGCCGCCGCGATCCACCACAGCAGCGTTGATGCGAATGCCCAGCACAACAGCCTGGTCCACCGCCGCCCGGACCAGCCGGGCCGCGCCGTCGCAGGAAATCCCCGGCACGTCCTCGCGAAAGCTCATGGCGCCGCAGCGGCCCGCGCACGGGCCTCGACTTCGTCCTTGCGCAAGGCGCTGGCCGGCTCGCCGCCGATGGCCCAGTCCTGCGGCTCGATGCGTCGGCAACTGCCGCGCACCAGCTCGCGCCGTACGCCCAGCGTGTCCACCAGCAAGTCGGTGAAGCCCGCCAGCAGGCGATGGCGCTCCTCCAGCGGACGCCCGTCGAGCACGATGAAATCGAAATACGGGGCGTGCAGGCCGTTGTGCGCGACCAGATCGCCGGCCACCGCAAACTGGCTCGCCCGGTGCGGCGTGATGAAGGCCCGCACCCGTTCCATCGGCGCGCGCAGCACATCGGCGTACAGGCGGCAGGCACCGAGTAGCAGGCGTTCGTCCTGCTCGGGCGTGCTAAGGCCCTCAACGAGGTGAAAATTGACAACAGGCATGGTCTGGAATCCTCAGGGCAAACCGCGGCGGCGGCCGGAATCGAGCATCAGGCTGGAGCCGGTCATGGAATCGGCTTCCGGGGCGAGAAGGATGGACACTGCCCAGGCCACCTGCTCCGGCGTGGTGAAGCGGCCGATGGACGAATCGGCGAGCATTTCGGCCAGCACCTCATCGACGGTGATGCCGCGCAGCGCTGCCCGGTCAGCCGCCACTCGGCGCAGGCGCTCGGTGTCGGCCGGGCCGGGGGCGATCAGGTGGGCCGTTACGCCCCGCGGCCCGTAGGCCAGGCTGAGCTGGCGCACCACGTTCATCAGCGCTGCGTTGGCGACGCCGGCCGAGGCCGCGTAGGCGGTCGGCTCGAAGCCGTAATGGCCACCGATGGCGACGATCCGCGACCCCGCCGCCAGCAAACCGTCCACCGCACGGGTCAGGCGCAGCAGGCCGCCGACCTTGATGTTCACCGCATCCACCATCGTCGCCGTAGGTGCACTCAGGATGCCGCCGGCCACCGTGACACCGGGGCCGTGCACCACCATGCGCACCGGCCGGTTCACCGCCGCCGAGATGGCGGCGATGGACGAGTCGGAGGAAATGTCGGCCACGCAAGCCGTAAGCCCCGGCACCCTGTCCTGCAGGGCGGCCAGCGAATCGGCGCTGCGCGCCACCGCCACCACGCCCAGCCCGGCGGCGGCGAGACGGTCGACGATGGCATTGCCGAAGGCGCCGGTGGCGCCGACCACAACCGCGATTTCGTCGCGTTGCTGCACGTTGGCGTTCATGCGCTCAGCCCGTCAGAACAGTGAGGAAGCTCTCGCGGACGATATTGTCCTGCGCGAAAGTCGCGTGGCCCAGCTCGGTGGTGTCCCAGGTGAGCGTCGGGGTATCCGGGTAATGCACGTAGCCGCCGGAAAACACCTCGTTGCGGTTGCCCGACGGATCGAAGAAGTAGATCGTCATGCCGCGGGTGACACCGTGGCGGTTGGGGCCCACGTCCACCGGGATGCGGTACTTGCCGATAAGGTCAGCGGCGTGGATCACGTCGTTTTCCGAGTCGAGCAGGAAGGACACGTGATGGAAGCGCCCCGGCGTCGGCTGCAGCACGAAGGCGATGTCGTGGGGCTTGGTCGAGCAGGTGAGGAACAGGGCCAGCGACTGGCCGCCTTCCGCGTCAATCAGGCGTTCGGAAAGATCAAAGCCGAAGACCTCGGTAAACAGCCGCGCCGACTCATCGATATCGACCCCGCCGAGCAGCGCGTGGTCGAGCCGGTTGATGCGGAAGCCGCGGATCACCCCTTCGTCCGGCAGCACGCCCGGATTGAGCACGCCGAGGCTGTTGCCGGTCTGCTCCTTGTGGGCATACAGCTGCATGATGTGACCGCTGGGCAGCGTGAATTGCAGGCGCCGCCCGCTCTTCGGATAGACGCCGGCCTCGATGTGTTCGATCTGCAGACCGAAGGCACGGATCTTCGGCTCCAGCTCGTCCAGCGTGGCGTCGTCGAAAACCTTGAAGGCGAAGTAATCCAGGCCCGACGAATCCGCCTGGCGCAGCACCAGGCAGTGGTGGTCATGCTCGTCCCAGGCCTTGTAATAAACCTGCCCGGCGGCGTCGGTCATGACCTCGTGCAGGCCCATGCGTTTGCCGTAATGCTCGCGGGCTTCCGCCATGTCGAGCACGCGTACTGCGACTTCGCCGAGGCGAAGCAATCCTCTGAGTGCCATGTCTTGTCTCCGTTGGTTTTATTTGTGTGTGGGGGTAGTGCTAGAGCAGGCCGCGTTCCTTGGCCATGGTCATCGCCGTGTCCATGATCATGTCCTCCTGGCCGCCGATCATCTTCTTGCGGCCGAGCTCGACGAGGATGTCCCGCGCCGATACGCCAAAGCGATCGCCGGCCCGTTTGGCGTGCAGCAGAAAGGTGGAATAGACGCCGGCAAAGCCGAGGGTCAGGGACTCGCGGTCGACGCGCACCATGTGGTCCATCATCGGCACGATGATGTCTTCGGCCACGTCCATGATCTTGAACAGATCGACCCCGGTCTCGATGCCCATGCGCTCGCACACGGCGGCAAAGACCTCCAGCGGCGTGTTGCCGGCACCGGCGCCGAGGCCCGCCACCGAACCGTCGATGCGGGTGGCGCCGGCTTCGATGGCGGCGATGGAGTTGGCGATGCCCATGCCCAGGTTGTGGTGGCCATGGAAGCCGATTTCGGTTTCCGGCTTGAGCACGGCGCGCAGCGCGCCGATGCGGGCCTTCACGTCATCGGGCAGCATGTAGCCGGCAGAGTCGGTGACGTACACCGTCTGGGCACCGTAGCTTTCCATCAGCTTGCCCTGCCGGGCGATGCCGGCGGCGTCGTTGAGGTGGGCCATCATCAGGAAGCCGGTGGTGTCCATGCCCAGCTTGCGCGCAAAGGCGATGTGCTGGGGCGAGGTGTCGGCCTCGGTGCAGTGGGTGGCCACGTGCACGCTGCGGGCGCCGCAGTCGTAGGCCGACTGGAGCTCCTTCATGGTGCCGAGGCCCGGAATCAGCAGCACCGACACCTTGGCCTGCTTCATCTTCGGGGCAACGGCGGAAATGTATTCCTCGTTGCTGGCCAGCGCGAAGCCGTGTTGCAGCGAGTTGCCGCCAAGGCCGCCGCCGTGGGTGACCTGGATGTAGGGCACGCCGGCGTCGTCCAGCGCCGTGGCGACCTTGACCATCTGTTCGACACTGATCTGTTCGCGCTTGGCATGCATGCCGTCGCGCAGGCACATGTCGTGCAGGATGACTTTCTTGCCTTTGAGATCCATGGGATTCTCCGATGTAAATTGTGTGGCGGTTCAGAGGCGGCCTGTAGGGGCGACTTCAGTCGCCCGCGGACTTCGATCAGCGAATGGCGCCGGGTATTCCGTGCGGATGGGCGACTGAAGTCGCCCCTACAAGTCGCCCCTGCGGTCGCCCCTACACGACGGGTTTGAGGGTGATGCTGCCCTTGAGGATTTCCTCGGCGAACATCTCGGCGGTGCGCGTGGCAGCCGCAGTCATGATGTCGAGGTTGCCGGCGTACTTGGGCAGGTAGTCGCCGAGGCCGGCCACTTCCATGAACACCTGTACCTTGTTGCCGTCGTAGATCGGGCCGTTCACCAGACGGTAGCCGGGCACGTATTTCTGCACTTCGCCGATCATCTGCAGGATCGATTCGGTGATCCGGACGTGGTCGGGCTCGTCGTCGGTCAGGCAGGAGATGGTGTTGCGCATGATCATCGGCGGCTCGGCCGGGTTGATGATCGCCAGCGCCTTGCCGCGACGGGCGCCGCCCACCTTCTCGATGGCGCTGGAGGTGGTGTAGGTGAATTCGTCCAGGTTGGCGCGGGTGCCGGGGCCGACCGACTTCGACGCCAGGCTGGCGACGATCTCGGCGTACTCCACGCTCTGGATGCGCGACACGGCATTGACGATGGGAATCGTCGCCTGGCCGGCGCAGGAGATCATGTTGACGTTCATCTCCACCTTGTCGGCGTGCTGGCGCAGGTTGACCGGCGGCACGCACAGGGGGCCGATGGCGGCCGGCGTCAGGTCGATCATCATCACGCCCAGCGCATTGAGCTTGCGGCTGTTTTCCGCATGCACGTAGGCGCTGGTGGCGTCGAAGGCGATCTGGATGTTGTCTTCCAGCACGTGGGGCAGGAGCCCATCCACGCCACCGGCGGTGGTCTTCAGGCCCATGTCGCGGGCACGGGCAAGGCCTTCCGATTCAGGGTCGATGCCGACCATCCACACGGGCTCCAGCACCGGGCTGCGCTGGATCTTGTAGATCAGGTCGGTGCCGATGTTGCCCGAGCCGATCAGGGCGCAACGGATCTTCTTCACAGGGTTTTCTCCTGGGCCTTGGCGGCGGCGCGCTGGGCCATGGTCTTGCCGGCGACGTAGAAGCCGTCGGTGGCGTGTTCGGTAATCAGGATGCGCACCGTCTCGGCGCTGCAATCGAGGCTCTTCGCAACCGCCTCGGTAACCGCGGCGGCGACCCGGTTCTTCTGCTCGGTGGTACGGCCCACCATCATGTGCATTTCGATAATTGGCATGGGTTCTCTCTCCACGGGGTTAGGGTGCTGCCAGCGGGCGACTGAAGTCGCCCCTACAGGTTCATGGCCCGTCAAACGAAGCGCATGGAAACGCTGCCGAGCTCCTGGAAGCGCGCGACGATGCTGTCGCCCGGCTTGACGGCAACGGCTTCGGTGATCCCGCCGCTCATCACGAAACTGCCGGCGGGCAGGTTCTCGCCCAGTTCGGCGAGGATGTTCACCAGCATCGCAATGGCCTCGGCCGGGTGGCCGAGCACGGCGGCAGAGGCGCCCATGGTCACGATCTCGCCGTTCTTTTCCATCACCACGCCAAGCGTGCGCAGGTCGAGATCCTCGGCATAGCGGGCCCGCCCGCCGCCGACGAAGCGCGCCGACGAACCGTTGTCGGCGACCACGCTGGGCAGGTCGAACTTGAAGCCGGAGAAGCGCGAATCGATGATCTCGACCGCCGGCAGCACGTAATCGGTGGCCGCCAGCACGTCCGCGGCGTTACAGCCGGGGCCCTGCAGGGTCTTCTTCATGACGAAGGCCACTTCGCACTCGACGCGCGGATGAACCAGGTCAGACGTGGAGATCGCCGAGCTTTCGGGGCGGGACATGCGGTCGGTGAGAAAGCCGATGGAGGGCACGTTGACGCCCATCTGGATCATCTTGGCCTTGGAGGTCAGGCCGGCCTTCCAGCCCACCTGCCTGTGGCCGGCGGCGAGAAAGCGCTTGCGCAGTTCCAGTTGCACCGCGTAGCCGTCGCCGATGGTCATGTCCGGGTATTCGTCGGTGAGCTTGGGGATGGCGTAGGCCCGGGTCTGGGCGCCTTCGACGCGTTCGGCGAGGCGAACCACGTCCTCACGGGACAGGGTGATGTTCATGCTCATGCCGCACTCCTTCCGGAAAACTTGACCCGGCAGCTGCCGAGGCCGCCGACGGTGCATACCAGTTCGTCGCCATCGACGACCGGCACCAGCGCCGATTGCGAACCGGACAGGATCACCTCGCCGGCCTTGAAGGGAATCCCCAGCTCGCCGAGGGTGTTGGCCAGCCAGGCCACCGCGTTGGCGGGCGAACCCTGCACCGCGGCACCGACGCCGGTGGAAAACAGCTCGCCGTTCTTCTCGAGCACCATGCCGGCCAGCGTGATGTCCAGCTTGCGCGGGTCGCCCTTGGTCTTGCCCAGCACGTACACACCGCAGGAGGCGTTGTCGGCGACGGTGTCCTGGATCTTGATCTTCCAGTCGGTGATGCGCGAATCGACGATCTCGAAGCACGGCAGCACGTAGTCGGTGGCGCGGATCACGTCCATGGCGGTGATGCCGGGGCCCTGCAGGTCGGCCTTCAGCACGAAGGCCAGTTCGGCCTCGGCCTTGGGCTGGATCAGCTTGCCCAGGTCGATGGTGTCGCCTTCGGTGTAAACCATGCCCGACAGCAACATGCCGAAGTCCGGCTGATAGACGCCGAGGAAGTCCTGCACGGGCTTGCTGGTCGCGCCGATCTTCTTGCCGATGATCTTTTCACCGGCGGCGACGCGGCGGGCGACGAAGCGCTCCTGGATCTTGTAGGCGTCCTCGATGGTGATGTCCGGTTCGCGCTCGAGTAGCGGGCGAATCGCGCGGCGGCTGACGAAGGCTTCGTAAAGCTCGTCGCCGTATTGCTGGATTTTTTCGTCGTTCATTTATCTTGTCCTGTAGGGGCGAATTCATTCGCCCGGGTCCAAGCTCGGCGGGCGACTGAAGTCGCCCCTACATGTGGCTGCGCGTCAGAACTTGATGCAGATGTTGCGGGTCTCGGTGTAGAACTCCAGCGAATGCACGCCGCCCTCGCGGCCGATGCCGGATTGCTTGGAGCCACCGAAGGGCGTGCGCAAATCGCGCAAGAACCAGCTGTTCACCCAGGTGATGCCCACATCGACCCGCGCAGCCACGCGGTGGGCGCGGGACAGATCGTTGGTCCAGATCGTCGTGGACAGGCCGTACTCGGTGTCATTGGCCAGATTGACCACTTCGTCCTCGGTGTCGAAGGGACGGATGTGGCAGCACGGCCCGAAGATTTCCTCCTGCACCACGGCCGCCGTTTCGGGCAGACCGGTCCAGATGGTCGGCTGCACCCAGGCATCTTCGGCCAGGTCGGCGGGCATGTCGGGCACGCCGCCGCCGGTCACCACGGTGGCGCCCTCTTCCACCGCCTTGCGGTAGTACGAAAGCACCTTCTGGCGGTGTTCCTGGCTGATCAGCGGGCCGTAGTTGGCATTCGGGTCGGTGGGGCGGCCGAACCTGACGGCCTCGGCCTTCACCTTGAGGGCGGCGACGAACCTGTCGAAGATCGGCCGCTCGACATACACCCGCTCGGTGCCCAGGCAGACCTGCCCGCTGTTCAGGAAGGCGGACCAGGAGATGCCTTCCACCGCCGCGTCGAAATCGGCGTCGGCAAAGACGATGCCGGCGTTCTTGCCGCCCAGCTCGAAGGACACGTCACGCATGCCTTCGGAGGCGGCCTTCATGATGGCGGCGCCGGTACGCGTCTCGCCGGTGAAGGTGATCGCGTCGACCAGCGGGTGCCGGGTGAGGAATTCGCCGGCGGAATCGGGGCCAAAACCATGCACCACGTTGTAGACACCCTTGGGGATGCCAACCGCGTTCATCACTTCGCCAAGCAGCGCGGCGGTGTGGGGCGACTCCTCAGACGGCTTGACCACTACGGTGTTGCCGCAGGCCAGCGCCGGGCCGACCTTCCAGGTCATCAGCATGAAGGGTGCGTTCCACGGGCAAACCACGCCAATCACGCCCTTGGGGTTGCGCACCGAGTAGTTCAGCGCGCCACGGCCGTCCGGCGTGGCCATCTGGAAGGACTCGCTGGGGACGTTCTTGACCACGTCGGCGAAGACCTTGAAGTTGGCGGCGCCGCGCGGAATGAAAACATGCCGCATGACGTGCGACGGCTGGCCGGTGTCGGCCATTTCGGCAGCGACGAAATCCTCGAAGCGGCGGGTGATCTCGTTGGCCACGCCGTACAGCAGCTCGACGCGCTGGTCAGTGGTGAGGCCGCCCCACTCGCCATTCAGGGCGCTGCGGGCAGCGCGCACGGCCGCATCCACTTCAGTCTTGCCGGCTTCGGCAACCCGGGCAATCACCGAGTTGTCGAGGGGAGAACGCTTTTCGAAGGTCTTGCCGCTGAGGCCGGCGGTGTATTCGCCGCCGATGAAATTCTCGATGAGACGCATGCTTACCTCGGTGGGTTGTTTGGTTGGTCCAGCCGGGAGCGCATGGCAATCCCGGTATGGAATCCAGTCTAAGAACGGCGCCCTATACCGTCCAATACCTAATTAACAAAACCTCAATACCGATCAGGTATCAACACTTCCGTACAGCCAGACCTATCCGGCCAGGCAAAAATTAAGTTAATTTAAATAAAAATAAAGTAAATACAGCGTATGGTTATATTGCTACGGTCCACCCTATCCACACCTAACAAACACAGCATGGAGCACTGACAATGAGTCGCGAAGCGCTTGTACAACTTGCATTAGAGACGATGGCTTGCTCCCAAAAGGAGCTGGCTGCACATATCGGTGTGTCACCCGCCCAGATCTCCAAATGGAAGAAAGGCGAGCACATGTCAGCGGACATGGAAGTCAAGCTGCGCACAGCTGCCGGCATAGGAGAAATGGATCCCGATTTCATTCAGTGGGCAGGATCACTTGCGCATGCAGAGAAATGGGAAAAACTGATCAACTACATGGCAGGTATTGCATACGAATGTGCTGAAACCGGCTACAACACCGAACCTCTTAGCGATCCAGATGGATCACTGTGCGCAAGCACTTGCCGCGTTCTGGACGAGATGGGCGTTGAGCGTCCCGACGGCTTTCCGGAAGAGCTGGATCTGGACTACGAGACAGCCGACATGGATGAACTCTCGCACCTGCTCGAGAGCAATCCATACTCGTCCCTGATAGGTAAGATCTACGACGCGCTGAATGACGTGTATGGGTTTTACGCGGCTTATATCGCCGATTTGATCTACGACGAAAAGCTCGATCTTTTTGATACCGCTGCCTGCAATATAGAGCCCTGCCTCATTTCCTTAGCGGCCACCAAGGTTGATGTTGAGGAGAATTTTGCAAGAAAAACAAGGAGTTTCACGCATCGGACCAACAGAGAATTTGAAGAGTGGCTTAATGTCGTTAAAGAGCAAGCCTTCCGATGCGGCGTCCCATTGAAAGCAGAGCTCATTGACCTGGTAAACCAAACACACTATGAGCTGAGTCATAGCGCAGAAGCAGAAAGCCTCGGATTCAATGCATCAAGGATTCACCCGGACATCTATATGAATGAGCTTCTTGTTGGCATGCGGGTAATTCACCAAGTCCTGCCAGCAATCATGAAAAAACTCGGGATTGATCAGGAGTTTGAACTAGACCCCTCCTCACTCAGAGCCTAGCGAGGCGACCTCAAACCACAGCCCGTACCTTATCTAGTTGCCGTCGAACACCGTGTCGCACGCTGTCCCAGACCTGCGCCGGAAAATCAGCTGGCAGTTCGGCCTCGACGGCCTCAAGGGACGGCTCCACGCGGGCCACAAATTCATGCAAGGCCCGGAGCCCTTCCTCGCCGGCAACGCTCCGCAACAGGCGCTCCCAATGGCGCGGCAGAATATCGGCCAGCCGGAAATGGGCATTGCCCGCTCGCACGGCCATGGCCAGCCGGGCTTTCTGATAAGGCAGTTCACCGGCGCCAGCGCCAATAACCGGCCAAGCTGACAGCACGTCATATAAGGGGGTCATCCGGTATCGCCCGCCGGGTTCAAGGAAGATCGAGAAATTCTTGGCATGCCCATCGATAGCGGCGAGCAGCCAGAAGGCAAACTGGGACAACGCGAATACAAGCCCGTCCTCCATCGGGTGGCTGCCAGCCGCAAGGATGCGCAGAATGTCGTTCATGCCCGGTCCACCGTCACGCTCATACTTTCGCTCGGCAGGCATCCCCATCGCCTGACAGAAGTCCTCCTGGGGGAGGCGTGCGATCCAGCGGCCTTCGGAAACCCGGCGTCGGTCGAAACGTTCGACCACCAGGACCCGCTGATCCCCGAAGCGTGCCATGTCGGTCTGTGCCACCGGCAAGCCGAGGGCAGCCAGCAGGCGGCTGCACAACCACTCGTTCTCTACCGAGTTCGACAGGTCGAAGCGCAGGTTGGCCACCAGCCCCAGGGGCAACTTGAAAATATGGGTGGTAGGCGTAGCCCCGAGAGGCCGCATCCACTGACCATCGACGCGCAGCAGGGCGGTCTTCTCCTGGGCCCCTGCGATGGAGATGCGGAAATCATCAAGGGCCTCATCTCTCTGCCCAAGTACTGGCCGGGTCAGGTTGCGCAGCAAGCTCGCTATCTCCTCATCGCTCAGCGGCAGCCCTTCCGTACGGTCGAAACCCGAAGGCTCCATTCCTTCGGGTAGAAGCTGAACGGCACCGACGCAGTCCCGTCCGATGGCCTGCAGCAAGGTTTCCGCATCGGTGCCCCGCAAGCCAAAACGCTGACGCACCCGCTCACGGATCTGCGGATTGTCCGGGAGCAAGTTGTCGAAATAGTAACGAACTTCCGAACCACTTATGACCGGCTCTCCAATGGGGATGGGCAGCGACAGCGACAGCGGACGCACGGCCGGCGATGCCAACCAGGCCCGGGAGTAGGTGAAACTGTGCTGCACCCGGCGCCCCCAGTGCCAGCGTCCCACATGCTCCCCGTTCATCCAGACGTGCAGCCCCTGCACGCTCACCACTCCACCGGACGTTCCGACACGCCATGCGGCGTATCAGCACCAGCCGGTCCTGCCATAGGCTGTAGAACAAGATGGACTTGCAGGACGTGCAGAATGCACATTAGCTGATCGAGCTGAACTGCCCCCGGATTGCGCTCGATAGCGGCAATGCGAGCCTGCCCCACACCGATGCGCTGTCCCAGTGCGGCCTGAGTCAGTCCTTGCTGCTCTCGCAAGGACTTCAGATGGACGGCGAGCTGGGCGGACGTCCGCAGAGGATGATCGGCCATGACGGCCTCCTGATTATTGCCTTACAGCAATAATAGACAATTATCGCCTTAAAGCAATAAACGGTAGGCCTGTAGCCGTGATCAGCTCCATGGGCGATCACGGCCAACCCTCAGATGGCTTTGAACAGCGGGCTGCGCACTTGCTGCGCATCCGCGGCCGAGATGAATTTCTCGGTGTAGATGTCACGCTCGAACAGGCGGCCTTTCATCAGCGTGGTGATGCAGGCGTCAATCATCAGCGGCGGGCCGCACAGGTAGGCCTTGTGGCCGCGGAAGTCGTTGTCGAAGGCATCCTTGGCCGCCTCGTGCACGAAACCGCGAAAGCCAGTCCAGCCGGAGCCTGCCGGCTCGTGCGACAAGGCCGGCACGTAGCAGAAGTTGGAGTGCTTTTCGGCCAGGGCCACAAAGGCGTCGTGGTAATAGAGTTCTTCCCGCGAACGCTGGCCGTAAACCAGGGTGATCGGCTTGTCGAAACCGGCTTCGAGCAGGTCGAGAATCATCGAGCGCGGGCTCGACAGGCCGGAGCCCCCGGCCATGAAGACCACCGGCACATCGGCCGACTTCTTCACGAAGAAGCGTCCGTAAGGCCCGCTGATGCGCACCCGCTCGCCGGCCTGCATCTTCTCGTGCACGTAGGCGGTGCCCTGCCCGCCCGGCACGATGCGGATGTTGAGCTCCACCTCGCCATTCGCCGAGGGCGGGCTGGCCACCGAGAAGGCGCGGCTGCCGATGTCGCCCGGCAGCACCAGGTTCACGTACTGCCCGGCCTGGAAGCGGATCGGCGTATCGAGCTTGATCCACACGCCCTTGATGGTCGGGGTAAGGGTTTCGATGCGCGTTACCACGCCGTCGAAATCGCGCACCGGCAGGTTCTCGGCGTCGGGGTCTTCCTCGATCTCGGCCTCGATCACCAGATCGCTCTGGGCAGTGGCGCAGCAGGCCAGACACTTCTGCTCGTCGCGCTCGAAGTCCATCAGCGCAAAGCTCGACGCCTCGCCGTGCTCGACTTCGCCGTCGGTCACCTGCACCTTGCAGGTGGCGCACAGGCCGTGGCAGCAGGCGTGGGGCAGGTAGATACCGGCCCGCAGCGCCGCGTCGAGGATGGTCTGGCCTTCCTCGATCTCGATGGTCTGACCGAGGGGTTCGATGGTCAGCGCATAACTCATCGCGGCGCTCCTCAGGCCTTGGCCGACAGGGTATTAACCCCCGCCGTACGGAAGCGCAACTGGGCCTTGTGGCCAATGCCGTTGGCGGCCAGACTCAGGGAGAAGTCCGGCGTCCACGGCTGGTTGGCCTTGAGCCATTCGACCGTGCTCCAGTCGATGGCGGCGGCGTCCGGGTCGGCCTGCACGAGCATGCTCAGCGGGCCATTGACCAGCTCGCCAAAGGGCATCTCCGGCGGCACGCACAGCAGAAAGGGCGCGGCAAACAGCAGGTGGCGGTCCCAGCTGGCGTACACCAGTTGCTTGCCATTGAAGTTGGCCACCAGATCGCGGGGCACGCCCACGTATTCCTTGATTGCAGCTACAGCCATTTTGAGTCTCCTGATTTTCTATGTGTTGCGGCGTGTAGGGGCGACTTCAGTCGCCCGCGGATCTCGATCAACGGCATGTCGATGATCCGTGGGCGGATGGGCGACTGAAGTCGCCCCTACATGTCGCCCCTACATATCGCCTGCCGCTTTTACTGGTTGCTGGTGGCCATGCCGCGCCAGGTTTCGAAGTTCTTCTGGTCTTCGGAGCCGGCGTAGTCACCGTTGTCCTTGCCGTCGATGAGGCTGACCCACTTCATCCACTCGCCCAGGTCGCCCTGGATCGGGTCCTGGAAGAGCTGGGGCATGGGCAGCCAGGCCTGCACGTATTTCTCGGGCTCGTGCTCGAAGATGTGCTGGCAGCCGTCGGAGCAGAAGTGATAGGTCTCGTCCTTGTAAACCGTCTCCCGGTGGCAGGTCAGTGTCGGGTCGTCCGGCTCGGTGAACACGCAGGGCAGCTGGCAGGTCTGGCACAGCTTGGCGAGGCCGTAGTTCTTGAACGGGGTGCCGGCGTCGGCGAGCTTCTTGATGTGCTTCCAGCGCGGGCGGTAGTACTTGTCGAAGGTTTCCGGGTACTTGGCCGACAGCCAGTCCATGTCGTCTTCCGACGGAATCCAGCTGTGGAAGGCCGTGCCGAAGCTCCACTGATAGAGGCCCAGCATGAACTGGTGCGACATGTGGTCGATGGCCTTTTCGGCGTCGTCCCAGCCCTTCGGCGGCTTGATGCCGTAGCGGGCCAGATCCTTGAACAGCGCCCCGCCGTTCTCGACACCGTAGATTTCCCACGCTTCGCGCCACGACATGACGCGCTTGGGCAGCATGTAATCCATCATCGTGCTGACCAGCCCAAGCACGCGGAAGCCGCGCCAGAACCACTTGTCGATCCATTCCTGGACGATGGGCAGGTTGTCCGGATCCTGCTCGAGCATGAACTTGATGCATTCCAGGCCCAGGGTCATGTGGCGCGCCTCGTCGGACTGCGCCGAGAAGCCGAAGGTCACGGTGGCCATGTCGCCGTTGTAGGCCGCGCCCGACATGAAGGGCACGAAGAGCAGGTTGGTCAGCACGTACTCGAAGCTGAAACCAATGGCGATCATGAACTCGAAGGGGCCGGCCGACATCGAGTCGTCAAAGAACGAACGCGCCACCGAGGTGTACCAGATGCGGTCGCGGGTGTCGGCGAAGGCATGAAAACCGTTGTAATAACGGTTGTAGTTCGACATCGCGTGGATCTGCGTCTGGGCGTGGCGGATCTCGTCGATGGCCTGCATCTGGCAGGCCACCTGCGTGCCGACACCGGGGAATTCACGGCCGACGCGGGCAAAACCCTTGTGGGCGGCGTACTCGCCCGGGCTGATGGCCTGCAGGAAGATCTTCAGCGCCGACAGGTAGCGGGCGTCGGTGAGGTTCAGGTGGCCGTTGTTCTGGGCGTGGGCGTCGATGATCGCGTAGAACTTGCGCTCCTTCTCGGCCTGGTACTTCCAGTACGAATCCATGGTCAGGCGGAAGGGGTCTTCCCACTTGTCCCAGTCGTGAATCTTGATGCCTTCGTAGCCCACGTAGGGGAAGACGTCTTCCTTGGTCTGGTAGGTGGTTTCCCAGCCCAGATCGCGGGTCATCAGGCGGTACTTTTCCTTGGTACCGAGCTTCTTCTTTGCCACTTTCATGTCCATGATGCGCTCCTCTTTCAGCTGTTCCAGCTCAGGGTCAGGGTGTCGTCGTCTTCGATCACGTTGCCGGTGAGCGAAATCAGGTTGATGTGCAGTTCCTGCAGGTCGAAGTCGCGGCCGATCTGCTCTTCGATGGTGGATTTGCGGATCACCAGCATGCCTTCAGCGTCGATCTTCACCATGGCCGGCTGGCGGTGGACGATGGCGTGGGGGTTGTCGATCTCAATGGCCTCGATGATCGGGCGGGTGTCTTCGTTGGTTTGCAGGGCAATGAATACGGTGGACATGGGAGCCTTTCAGAGCGTGATGCCGGTTTTTGCGATGCGCGCCTTGAAGGCCGCGAGTTGTTCACCGACGGCTTCATCGGCATTGGCGCCCAGGGCCAGCTCGACAATCGGCACCATCGCCGACGCCGCGCGGTCGCTCCACGTCCGGGTCCATTCCTGCAGCACTTCACGGTTGGCGTCCGACTCCGCAGCCGCCACCTTGAGCACCGCATCCACCCATTTGCGGGTTTCGTCGAACCAGTCGCTCATGAACTGGGTGAGCATGGCCACGGCCGTACCGCCGCGCACCGAGATGTGGTCATCGACGATGCGCGCATAGACCAGCGGGTAAAGCAGGCCGTCGAGCGCCACGTTCTGGGCCACGAAGAGTTCGAAGGGATCGCGGATCACCAGGCAATCCTCGACATAGCGGCGCAGCGGCTGCCAGGCGGCATCGTCGAGCCACGACTGTTTGCCGGCGTCGAGCGCCTCGGTGTCGCCAAGCAGCAGGCCCAGGCGCGAGAGGTACTGGGCGATGCCCAGGTTGTCCATGGCGTGGTACATGCACGGCTGGGTAAAGGTGGTGCCGTAGCCGTAGCCGCAGATGAAGGTGTTGTGCTGGTTGGCGCCCCACGCGGCATGGCGCAGCGGCACCAGCACGTTGAGGGAAATGGCGCGCAGCTCGTCGGACAGCATGTCGGCCAGGCCGCGGCTTTCCACAAAGCCGAAGTTGGCCTCGGTGGTTTCCTGCTGGCGGGCACGGGTCAGCGTGTAGGTGCTGTAGTAGAACTGGCGTGGATCCTTCAGCGCGTACCAGTCCTGCATGACGATGCGGGTCAGGCTCGCGTCGTAGAGTGCGTGGTCGGGATCCCAGGTGGGCTTGTAATGAAGGTTTTCGGCGGCCTGGATGTCGTAGCTGCCTTCCTGGTAGCGCGAGGCCGGCTTGTTGCCGAAGCGGCGGATCAGGTGATCGAAGGCCTGGCGTTGCGGCTGGATGGCGACGGTGCGGAGGTCAATCTGCATGTTCTGGGTCTCCTGCTGTTCTGTCTATTTGAAACGGGTGTGGGTGGCATCGGCGAGGCGCCAGTCCCAGTCGCCCTGCGGGGCGTCGGGGTCGCGGGGCGGCAGCATCTCGACAAGGTTGGTGGCGCAGAACTCGGTAAAGGCCGCGCGCGGGAGAATCATCTCGACGAAGATTTCCGGCTCGCCGATGGCGAATTCGAATTCGACGAAACCGTTGGGCCGCTCGCCGGAGAGGCGGACGAAGCGCCGGGTGGTGTCCATTGACGGCTGTTCGGTGCGCATGGCCGGCTCAGCTGACAACGCTCAGGAAGGTCTCGTGCAGCTTCCTCTGCGGGTAGTCGAGGCCCTGGCCGAAGTTGTCGAAGGTCCAGGTCATCGTCTCGTAGTCGGGGTAAGGCAGATGGCCGCCAAAGAAAGTCTCGAAGCGGTTGCCGGACGGGTCCCACGCGTAGATCGTGCAGCCGCGGGTCACCCCATGGCGGGTCGGGCCGATGTCCACCGCCACCGTGTTCATGGACATGATGTCGCCGGCGCGCAGCACCTGGTCCCAGCTCTCCATCAGGAAGGAACAGTGGTGCAGCTTGCCCGGCTCGGGATACTCGGCGAAGGCGATGTCATGCACCTTCTGCCCGCACGACAGCCAGATCGCCGCGTTGCCATTGCCATCCGGCGTCAGCACCCGCTCCACCAGGTAAAAGCCGAGCACCTCGGTGAAGATCTTCTGCACTTCGGCCACGTTCGGGCCATACAGCAGCGCGTGGTCGAGGCGGATCGGGGCGATGCCGTGGTCCCGTGCCTTGCTCCACGGGGCCGGGTTGACCAGCGGAATGCCGTTGCCGACCTTGCTCTTTTCGGCATACAGCTCCATCACGTGGCCGGAGGGCAGCGTAAAGCGCACACGCTCGCCGGTTTCCAGCATCTCGCCGGCGGGAATGCGTTCCGTCTTGATGCCGTAGGCCTGCAGGTCGGCATCGAGCTTGTCGAGGGTGGCGGTGTCGAGCACCCGCCAGCCGAAGAAGTCCAGGCCGGCACTGTCAGCCTGACGAATCACGTAACTGCTGTGATCGCGCTCGTCCCAACACTTGAAATACACCCGCCCCGTCGCATCGCGGCCGGTTTCCACCAGGCCAAGCACATCCCGGTAAAAGCGCACGCTCTCTTCCAGATCCAGCACGCGCACCTGGGCGTGGCCCGGGCGCAGAACACCAGTCATTGCCATATCTCGTCTCCTCTTTTCTTATGGATGCTGCAAACGGAAATTCAGCGAATGGCAAGCGGCGTGCAGACCTTCGTCTGCAACTTGCCGATCACCTTTAAAGACAGGTCACTGGAGGGGTACACCCGGCAGGCCAGCAAGCGCTGATGGGCCACGTCGTCATCGCTGACGTGATCACGGCTCATCGCCCGGGTGTGGAATTCGCCAGCGAGAACTTCGATCTTGCAGACCCCGCAACCACCGCCCCGGCAGCCCACCGGAATCCCCCGCAAACCCAGGCGATGCAAGCCTTCGAGCAGCGACTCCCGCGGCGCACAGGCATAAGAAACGCCCGTGTCTTCAATCCTGACCGTGTGTGGCATGACCCCTCCTTTTGGTGTCTCGACGTTTTCGTCACTTGGCGGCTTGGATTAGCTTCACTTATGCCGCGCTTAGTATTTCTAATGCAGATGCCGTGCCACGCACGCAAAGCCTTGATTTGTATGAACATGAATACGAAGCACGGCGGCGCGCCCGAATCCGCGCATGACGCTTTTGTCCAGCGCACAAAATCGCCTGACAAAAGCGTCAAGCTGCAGCGCAGCAATGAAAAAGCAGGGGGAATGCGCAGATGTGCGGATTGAACTCAGGTAGGTGTGAGCCCATCCGCAGCTCCCGACGAAGAAGGCACTTCTGTGGAATCGCTACGCTGAGTGCCCTGTTTGCGCTGACCGCCCCCGCCGGGTGGTCATTGCGCTGCACCCAACGGGTTTGCACGGCCCGATTGAATCCGGCGACGGGAAGCCGGATTCAATCGCATGGCCTGCGCCCTCCTATCGGTCCGCGTCCGCGGCGGCCGCGTCGCCGGTAAAGAAGGACTCACTCTTGCGCGGAACGACCCTGTAGGACTCGTCCTGGAACAAGCCCTGAACGGTACTCATCGTCCCGGCCTGCAGGTTGTAGATCGTCACCGGCTTGGCCACCACAGCCGGCACCGCGGGGACGAAGAAGCTCGGCACCACAGACGTCCGCCACAACTTGCCTTCAGAATCGTAGCCATCCACAAGAACCAGCAGCCAGGTGTCCTCGTCGAAGTAGTACCTGCGCTTCGGCACGGCGTGCCGCTTGCCCGTCACCACGGTGGCCTCGATTTCCCAGACCCGGTGCAGCTCCCAGCGCAACTTGCCGGAATTGAGGTGGTGCTTGTCGAAGGCTTCGGACTCCTTGGCTGTCACCAGTTCGTTGTTGCTGTAGGGGATGTACATCTCCCGCTTGCCGACGAGCTTCCACTCGAAGCGGTCGGGGTGCCCCATGTAGCCCATGACTTCATCGAAGTAGTTGGCGCCGGACGAGACAAAGTCAGGCGTGTCGTAGGCCACCGTCGGCGCTCGCCGCACGCGGCGCTGCCCCACCAGGTACTGCCAGGCCTGGCGCGGCACCTTGGCATTGATGCTGTCACGCAGGACCAGCGATTCCCCCGCCTTGAACGGCGGCGCCGTGGTGTTGAAACGCTGCAGGAAATACTCCCCGCTCCAGCCCTTGGCCGAGCCATCCTTGTAGTAATAGGGATGCTGGAAGAAGTTGTCGGTGCGCGTGGCCATGGTGCGGGCGCCATTCGAGGTGCCGACAATGTTCTTCGAGCCGAACTCCACCGACTCCGGCTCGATGCGCAGGATGTAGTTCCAGATCACCTCGACACCGGCCTTGGGAATCGGGAAGGGCACGCCCCCGAAACAGCCCTCCACCGACAGCCCGGCGTCCACCGTCTTGCAGTTGGCCGCATTGCGGGCGGTCGCGTCATACACATGCTGCGGCGCGACGGCGGTGCGGTGGGTCGGGAAGGCATTGACGCGGAAGGATTCGGGGTATTTCTTCAGGAGGGCCTGCGTGCCTTCGGACAGCTTGTCGGCGTACTGGGCCATGTTCGCCGCGGAGATCTGCACGACGGGCTTTTCACCGGGGAACAGGCTGACGGGAACGTCCCCCACCTTGGCGCCGGCAGCCTTGATGACAGCACCGTTCCAGGCCGGAATGCTGCCGTCCTTGTTGCCTGCCCGCTCGCCGCCAAGGGGCGTCAGGGCGCTCTTGAGCTGGGATGCCTCGTCGGCGGAAACGGCTGCGGCGGCCGGCTGAAACTGGGACAGCGCGCCGACCACGACCAGATGGATGATTGCCTTGCTCTTCATGTTGGGATTCCTTTTATTGGCGGGTGATCAGAAGCTGCGCTGAATCGACAGCGACACGAAGTCGCGATCCCCGTGAAAGTTCTGGTAGGAATTGAGGCCGGCAGGTGTGGCGACCGAACCGGCAGAACCGACGTAATGGGTGTAGTTGAGCCCGGCATGCCAGGCCTTCTGGTGCACGGCCTTGGCCCCGACACTCACGCTGCCGCCGTGCTCCGCCGGAAACAGCACGCCATTGACCGACGAGCGCCCGAAAAGGCCATAGCTCACCCCGATGGGCAACTGCAGATCTGTTTCCGGCAACACCTGGAAATACTCCGGCGTGAACACGAACTGCACGGCACCGGCATCCTTGGTGGCATTCGGGTCCAGCGCTTCCGGGTTGTCAGTCACCCGCAGGCGGCGGTTGAAGGCGAACTCGCCGACAAAGGAGGCGCCGTCCCACAAGGGGTTTGCGCTCAGCACACTGATGGCCGACAGATTCAAATGCAGCGTGTCGCCCTTGGGAAAGCGCGCATTGCTGCCCCCGTCGGCGGCCGGATCATTGATCGGGAAAACGAAGCTCCCGGCGGCCACCAGCGGCATGTTGCTGCGGAAGGACATCTCTCCCGCCACGTTCGTATCGCCGACGAGCGTACTGAAGCTGCCACCCACGGTGCGAATGTTCTTCCCGTAAACCATCACGTAGTCCTGGGGCACCACGCCGCCGGAGCCGGCATTGAAGCGGGCATAGAACTGGGGCAGCTTCTCGTGGAAGTTTGCTGCATAGAGCCCGTACTCGCTGTCCCCGGCCTTGAAGCGGACCTGCACCCCGCCCTGCCCCGAGTTACCCGGCTCGATGTCCTTGCCGCGCCTTGCCGGACCGTAGGGCGTGTACAGAATCTCCCCGCCGTCATCGACGAAATCGGCAAAGCTGAAATAGCTGCCGGCCCCCGGCAGGCGCGACTTGCGCCATTCCGGCTGGATATAGCCTCCCACGATGACATCGGGCGTGATCTGCAGCTGGGCCGATATCTGGCCCACCGGCCGGGCAACCTCCTTGAACTGGGAGTTCGGCACCGACAGCGCACGCGCCAGATCCAGCGGCGTCTGGGCCCCGGCAATGCCGTTGTTGCCGAAGAACAGGCTTTCGCCATAAAGCTGGGTAAAGCGGCCGGCCTTGAGGTTGAGGCTCATGTCGCTCACCGACTGCCGGGTATACACGAAGGCGTCCAGCACCTCGGCGTTGCGCCCCTGGGCAATGCGCGTGTGCTTGTTGAACCGGTCGTAGGGGCCGCTCTGGTTCAAGCCGGGGGCATCGTCAAGGCTGCGGTCGTTGCTGTGCTGATAGACGTCGTCGTACCACCCGGCGGCGCTGACCCGGAAGCCGCTGTCGCGCTTGTAGCGCACCCCCAGCTCGGTCAGGATGTCGAGCCGGTTGGAGATGAGGCCGCGACCGAAATTGCGGTCCCCGTCATTGGTGTTGACCTGTGGCGTGAGCCCGGCGAGGCCTTCCGGCGCGACACTGGCATTGACGCCCCGCACGCGCCACGCGGTGCTGTATTTCAGCGTGGTATCCCACGAAATGGCCAGATCCGGAGATCCCGAATCGACATTGAAGGACAGGGCCGGCCCCGACAGGGCCATGCCTGCACAGGCCACGGCGACCGCTCTGGCAAGGAGTCTGATTTGCATGATCATCCTCCTCCGTCAGACGCACTCGACAGACTGGGCCGGGGTGGCATCGGGCTGCTCGCGCCGGACTTCATCGGCAATCACGCGACGCAGAATGCGGCGGGCTTTTACCGCCCCCACATCACTGCTGAGCAGCACGGGATTCAGGCTCATCAGATCCGCATTGCCAATCGACACGTATTGCGCATCGAGATAAGGCCCATCCTCGTCCACAAAGGCATCGTGCATGCCCTTGATCTTTGCCGCGTTGTAATCCGGATCCTCGACCAGGTGGTTTCTCCGTGTTGCGAAGAAGTAGTGGGTGGTGCCGTCGGTTTCCGGCGTGCTCGTATGCAGGTCGTACTGTCCGACGCAGTGTTCGAGATCCAGTGCTCCTTCATCCTGCGTCGCGCCAATCTGCAACTGGACCGTTGTCGGTGCCATGAACTTCACTTCCACAAAGTGCTGCGCCTCGGCCAGCGGCTCGGGCAGAAACTGGTTGAGAATGAAGATCGGCGGCGTCTGCTTCCATTCCCAGCGGGTGGCAACGGTATTGTCCGTTTCCTTGACCAGAGGGACCTGGGGGGTGAGCTGACCGCGTGTTGAAATGATCTCGCCATGCAGATGATCAACATGGCTCAGATCCATCACGTTGTCGGTGATGAGTTCGTAATACGTCTTGCGGTGCATGTAGGTAAAGCCGACCCCGTTGGGATGACCTTCGGTCAGCGGGCCGATATCCGGCAGCTTCGATTCGTCGGCGGGGGCATCGCCCATCCAGATCCACAGAAAGCCGTAGCGCTCGATCAGCGAAAAGGTACGCACCCGCGCCGCACGGGGGATATGGCCGTTTCCATGCGGGTTGCGATTGCACGCACCGCTGCAATCGAATTTCAGGCCATGGTATTTGCAGACCACATCATCGCCGTCGCGAACGCCCATGCTGAGCGGAACGAAGCGATGCGGGCAGCGATCCAGCATGGCAACCGGGTTCCCGTCCTTTGTCCGGTAAATCAGTACCGGGGTATTCAACAGCTTGCGCGCGAACAGGCCCTCTGCGCCCACCTCCGACGACAGGGCTGCGACGTACCACGCGTTCTTGAGGTAAGTGACGCTTCTGGATGTCTCCATTTTTTTCTTCTCCAGGTGTGAATCCCAAGCGACGTGCTTGGAAGATGAAAGTGGCGATGACGACCGCCACGCTTACAAATCGATCAGCAGGCCTGGCGTGCGGGCGCGCGAGCAGCAGGGCGTGAAGCAGCGATTGCTGTCCCGCTCGGCGGCACTGAGAAAGACGTCGCGATGCTCGGGAATGCCTTCCAGCACCGGCAGCAGGCAGGAACCACAGACGCCCTGCTCGCAGGAAAGCGGGATATCCACTCCGTGATCAAGCAGCGCCTGGGCAGCCGTTTGATCCGGACCGACAGGGATGCGGATGCCGCGCCGTGCCAGCACAAGCTCGAAACCGACATTCCCCCCGGTCGGGGTGGCCGCAGCGGGGGCCGCGAAATGCTCGAAATGCACGCGGCTGTCGCTCCAGCCGGCCGCACGCGCCGCATCGCAAACATGAGCAATGAATCCCGCCGGGCCGCACACGTACAAATGGGCATCGCCCCCGAGCGCGCGAAGAACCGCCGCCGCATCCAGGCGCCCTTTATCCGGCTCGCTGTCGTAGTAAAAACGGACCTGCCGGGCATAAGGGGCCTGCCCGAGAGCGTCCCGGTAGGCGGCCCGCTCGGGGGCGCGGCTGCAGTAGTGCATGTCAAAGGCGTGGCCGTGGGCATGCAGTGCCTCGGCCATCGCCAGGATTGGCGTGATGCCGATGCCGCCGGCAAACAGCACGGATTTTGTCGCCGGAACCAGCGGAAAGAGATTGCGGGGATGACTGATCGTCAGCGTGTCGCCGACATGGATATCGCGGTGAGCACACTCTGACCCGCCGCGCCCGTCCGGATCGCGAAGGATCGCCAGCTCATAGGCACCACGGGCAGAGTCCGCCTTGCACAGGGAATACTGACGGACCATGCCATTGGGCAAGGTGATGTCGATGTGCGCGCCGGCGGAACAGGGAGGGAGTGATCCGCCATCGGCGGCCACCAGAACAAAACTCAGGACATCAATTGCGGCTTCGCGCTTTTCGAGCACGCGAACGGCAAGCATGGGTTGAGGGCTCAACACAGCCGGGTCTCCTTTTGGGTGAAAGTGTCCGAGCCACTCCGGGCTCTTCCTCAACACTTCGCAATCCCCATGCCAAGGCCGCAAATAAAATCAATCTATTGTTTTATAAATACTTTTTCTCACGCTAGGATCGGAGATAGAATCAATGCCGCTGAAAACAGCACTACCACTTTCCTTAAATAAGAAAACTTTCTGTTTTCAGAAACATGAAATCCACTCACATGCCTCATCCCGCATCCCGCCACCTCCAGTCAGTCCCACGGGAGATTGATGACCGGGAACTGTCCAAGTACGTACGGTTTGATCCCGACAGCGGGCAGATCACGCTGCTCGATCAGCGCATGCTGCTGATCCACGGCTTCACCCTTGCGGCCCTGAGGCGGGAGTTGATCGAGCGCCTGGGAGTCGAGTCCACCCGCGAGTTGTTCACCCGCCTGGGCTACCAGCAAGGCATGGAAGATGCGCGGCGGCTCCACGCTGCAGAGGGTGGAGATCTGAAGCGGACCTTTGCCTACGGCCCGCGCCTGCGCGAGATGGAAGGCTTCGTCAGGAACCAGGCTGTCGACCGGATCCAGTTCAACCAGGAAACCGGGGATTTCTGGAGTGACTATTACTGGGAATCCTCGTGGGAGGCCGATATCCATCGAGCCCAGTTCGGCATCAGCGGCGCCCCGGCGTGCTGGATGATGGTGGGCTACGCCAGCGGCTTCACCACGGCGCTCATGGGGCGGCCGATCCTGTGGCGCGAGGTCGAGTGCGTTGCCATGGGGCACGCCAGATGCAGGGTTATCGGCCAGCCTCTCGAAGAATGCGACGATGCAGAAGCGCACCTGAGCTTCCTCCAGGTCGAGGACTTCATCGCAACGCCCAAGCGCCGAAAAGCAAAACCTGCCGATGCCGATCAGAAAGAAGAGGCACCCCGGCAGTTGCCCGACCTGATTGGCGCCTCGACCAGCTTCAACGAGGTCGCGTACCTCATCAAACGCGTGGCGCCCACCGACGCAACCGTATTGCTGACCGGCGAAAGCGGCGTCGGCAAGGAGCGCTTCTCCAAGGCGCTCCATACTCTTGGGCCACGGGCAGAATGCCCCTTCATCTCCATCAACTGCGCGGCGATTCCCCACGAACTCGTGGAGGCCGAACTCTTTGGCGTGGAAAAAGGGGCGTTTACCGGCGCAACCGTCTCACGCCCCGGACGCTTCGAGCGCGCAAGTGGAGGCACCTTGTTTCTGGACGAAATCAGCAGCCTGCCGCTGCACGCACAAGGCAAACTGCTCCGCGTGCTGCAAGAGGGCGAGGTGGAACGCGTCGGCGATACCCAGGTGCGCAAGATCGACGTGCGCATCATCGCAGCGACGAACCGCGATCTGCGTGCCGAGGTGGAAGCGGGTCGATTCCGCGAGGACCTCTTCTTCCGCTTGAATGTCTTTCCGGTCAAGATCCCGCCCCTTAGGGAGCGCCGCGAAGACATTCCCTTGTTGGTGGACACCTTCGTCAAGCGCTATTCCGCCCGGTTTGGCAAGACCATCGCGGGCTTGACGCAGAACGCCAGCGAGAAGCTGTGGGCCTACCACTGGCCGGGCAACATCCGGGAACTGGAAAACATCATCGAGCGCGCGGTGATTCTTGCCGAAAACGACGGCAGCATCGATGTGGAGCATCTCTTCTCGGGCGGCGAACAAGTCCCCCTGACGGTGCAGCCCTTCTCGCTCGCCGAGACGCGACAGCGAGCGATCGATGAGCAACCGCCACTCAATCAAGCGATCGAGAAAATTCTGGACGCACAGGTTTCTCTTGAAGAAATCGAAACCTTGCTCATCGCATCGGCCCTAAGGCGCACAGACGGAAACCTGTCTGCCGCCGCCCGCCTTCTCAAACTGCGGAGAGGCCAACTCCAGTATCGCGTAGACAAACAGGCCGCCGAAAAGCCCGGACCATGAGCGAGCCCCTGCGTGATCGAATCGCAAGGCTGCGAGTTCGATGCGCAGATGTGCGGATTGAACTCACGCGGGTGCAAACTCAATCCGCAACACCGCGATATCGATACGCGTAGCCGCGGGAAGGATTCGCAGCCTTGTGAATCGAAATCACAATGGCGTGAACTCGATGCGCGGCGCGTGAGATTCGATCCACGCCACGGCGGATCGACCCCACAGCCCGGCGCGGCCGATCCAACCCGGTGAGATCACAATCGGCTGCTCCCGACGAAGAAAGCGCGGCCGTCGAATTGCTACGCCTGAGTGCCCTGTTTGCACTGACAGCCCTTGCAGAGATCATCGGCGGCTCTCTACCCTGATTGTTGCTCAAGCAAGACAAAAGCGCCCTGCTGCGCATGCACCCCGCCGCCTCGCTGTCCCTGTTCGCCTGGCTGCTGACCCTGCACCCGACAGCCGCCGGCCGAACCTTTGCCGCGTACGGCGGCATGTACATCGCCGTGGTATTGATCTGGCTGCGCGTTGTCGATGGCGCTTCACTTACGCGTTGGGATGTGATTGGCGCGGTGATTGCGCTGGTGGGGATGGGGGGGAGTTCGGAACAATAATGCTACGAGCGCTTGGCCCTGAGTCGATTCCGAAACCTCGCGTACGCTCAGCAGCTAAGTCAGGCACTCATCTAGCTCGGTACAGCCTGCATAGCCGGATACGGAAAACCATAAAAACAGATAAAACCCAGTTGACATACATCAAATCGATTCCTAAGCTGGAATCGAAGATAACGCATGCGCTTGAAAAGTTGATCCTATATCGTAGCCGAGCGCAGTGGCGGTAATAGGCGATACCGCTTTTTACGATCTGCCATGATTTATTACAGCCTATCTGCTTTGGCGACCATTCGTTCAACGCTTATTTTTATGGAGATGCACCAATGTTATGCAGCAACACTTTCCTCCTAAGAACGGTTAGACGCAAAGCAGTACATGACACGCGGCAAGATGCAAACTAACAATCAAAAAGGAGGGAAGCCATTCGACGACCATACATGCATCAATACAAATTAGTTCAACAGTATTTTCTGTTGCAATAGAAACGTTCTTTATTGAGGATAAAAAACATGAGTGCCTCATACGATGCGTTACTAGTTGACGACACCGTGCATGTCTTTGCCTTCGGGGAAAACAGCACATCTGGTTGGAAAAACTACTTTCAAAAGTCCCTTCTCACTATCTACCCGCCGTCGTTCACTTTTATACAGGAAGCACCAAACGGGGTTGCATTGCAAGTTATCACACCTTTTTTTGCAAAAACCAACTTTCCACACAACTCGTCAGACAACAAAAATAGCATATCAATCACTGACAACAGCGGACCCCATACGGTAAATATCCGTACTGCACCAACATTAGCCGAACGCGCTTTGATCGAAAGCGGGATTAGCGCACGAATTTTGCTGCCCGGCAGTAAGCGGCTTGTACAGCTCAGTGACAAACTGACGGCAAAAAGCCTTGACACGTTCTACGAGAGATCACTTGGATCATACGACGACCATTTGTCTCAACACTGCGCAACTGAATGTGTCAAAGTGGAAGAAATCGATCACACTGGAATTAAGGTCTGCACTGAATATCGAACAGTCTGTCAGCACATTAGAGTCCACGCCGTCCTAGTAGTTAGGGTTGGTAGGCCTCAAGACATTGCCAATGCTGTTGAGAACGCTCTTCAGAAAGCAGCCATCGCATCAGCAATAGCAGCTTTTCTCGCAGCATTCGCAACAGGCGGATCCGGTGCGGCAGCTTCAGCCAAAGCAACTTTTGTCGCAGTATTAACATCAGAGCTTTCCAAAAACGTGTCAGACTTGTTAGTAGTAGACATAGATTTTCGTACTGAATGGGTGTGACAAACGCCTAACAAACGCTTCGGGAGGGACGCATACTTGCTGGAACGCGTCCCTCAGGCAAACATTCAGTGTCACATTCGCAGCACCTCATTCATGGCCACTCCGATATCAATAGCCCCGGACGTAGATGCATTCGTGATACGGAAGAGTTCGCGCACCCTCAATGCCGAAAAAGAAGATAAAAACCCCCGTTCAGTACGCCGGCTTTGTTCTGACATTTGAGCCAGAACGAACGCAGTGGCTTGCAGAACGACTACATTCAGGCATAGAGCTTACGGAATCATTCTCTGCACTGGACTGGTCATTTGAACGTAGAGAACTGACTTTGCTCGTCTTAAACGTCGCCCCCATTTCAATTTCTGCAATTGCAATAATGGAACGAATGCATGGCAGCGGCGGATCTGGGAAACTAAAAATGCGAATGTCGAAGATGGTTGTCTTCGACGAACCAGTTGCAGACTCGGAATTTCTTTGTACTCGCCTGCATTCAGTGGTCTGTACTCCTGAAAACCTCAAGCGCACTCAACCGGCTACATGGGATAGCTTAGTCGTTGAGCTTTGCCGATCTCGTCCATCGTCGGCTGAAGAAATTACACAACTTATTTCGTCTCGTGAGACAGAGCGTCGCCTACTAGGTCAGTCAAACCGTGTCGAACGACTAAATGAGCAACGTGACGGACTTGGCCTGACACTGGATATTGCACAGCTTGATCGCGCATCCGTATTGAAGACGATGAGAATTGACAACATAGAGGGCGCCAATTCAATTCTTGACTTATTAGAAACACTTCCGATTCAAGAACGAAGCCTTCTTGAGCATGACGCAAGAATTTTCAATCTACTGCTATGGCCACAAGACTCAAAGTCAGCAATATTCTCCGATGGTTCAAATCGTTCAGTACGTGTTCACGTAGTTGACAAGACAAATATCGAAACTGTACTCGGCATCGACCTAATCATCTACAGTACCTGCTACGAGAATTTCTTGCTATTGCAATATAAAAGAATGAAGAAAGGGGGTAAGGGATGGGCTTACCAAGTCAGTCCCTCGTCTAATCTGCACACACAGCTAGGCTGCATGGCCGCTTTCCGTGCAGCGACAAGAACGATACAAACATCACCACCTTCGCCCACACTTTGGAGCTATCGCCTTAACGACGAGCCTTTTTACTTCAAGTTTTGCGAGCAGATACGTCCAAATGCGCGAGATGAAAGCCTAGTTCCTGGAATAACATTATCGGAACCTCATCTCAGAGAATTCCTCACAGTGCCCGAGGCCACCGGAGTTCAGGATGGGCTATCAGTTGGATATCACAACTGCCCTCGTTACTTAAACAACACGGAATTTATACAGCTAGCAAGAGTTGGCTGGATCGGCGCAGGAAAAAAATCGGCCGAGTTATTAAAGAAAGTACTCGAAGCTAATCGAGAAGGGGGGCGAGCGGCGATGCTGGCTGTAATTGACACTCCAAAAGAAAGGTCTGCATCAGGTCGAGCGAGAAGGAGATAGATATTCTTTCATTTTCACTAAAGCATAGCCCTACAGCCAACTTCTGAGCCGCAGTTTGCAGATCGCAAGCCCCCCCTCAGTGTTCGGGTAAGTCGTTCAAACGAAAGCCCACAGCACATCACGTCTCTCAAGCCCCTTCACGATCCGCACCAGATGCAGCCGCAGCCCCCCTACCCCTCCACCCCCTGCTTCAACCGATAAGCCAGCTGCCGCCGCGTGATCCCCAGCAGCTTCGCTGCATGGGTGAGATTCCCCCCCGCCCGCTGCACCGCCAACTCCAATAGACGAGATTCATGCTGTTCCAGATCGAAGCCGTCCTGCAGGATGGCTTCGCACAGGCGGCTGCGGCTGGCGTCGCCTTCGTTGCCGACGACGCCGGCGCGATCCACTTCGGCGCCGGTCGTCGCCGGGGCGCCGCCGGCGAACAGGTGGTCGATCTCGATGAGGCCGCCGTTGGGGGCGAGCAATACGCCGCGTTCGATCAGGTTCTGCAGTTCGCGCACGTTGCCGGGCCACTGGTAGCTCATCAGCGCCTGCATGGCCCGGTCGCTGATGCCCTGGAGTTTCTTGTGGTACGAGTCTTCGTACTTTTCGAGCAGCGAGGCGGCGAGCAGCGGGATGTCGCTGCGGCGGTCGCGCAGCGGCGGGATCACCACCGGATAGGTGGCGAGGCGGTAATATAGGTCGGCACGAAAGCGCCCGGCGGCGATGGCTTGCTGGAGGTCCACGTTGGTGGCGGCGACAAGGCGCACGTCGATCTTGCGGGTCTGGTCGTCGCCGAGGCGTTCGACTTCGCCCGTCTGCAGCACGCGCAGCAGCTTGACCTGCGCGGCGGGCGACAGATCGCCGACTTCATCGAGGAACAGGGTGCCGCCGTGGGCACGCTCGAAGCGCCCGGCACGCGAGGCCTGGGCGCCGGTGTAGGCGCCCTTCTGCACACCGAAGAGTTCGGATTCGATGAGGTCGTGGGGAATGGCCGCACAGTTGACGGCCACGAAGGGCTGGCTGGAACGGTTGCCGTGGTCGTGAATCCAGCGCGCGAACATCTCCTTGCCGACACCGGTTTCGCCGAGCAGCAGCACGGTGATCGGGCTGCTGGCGGCCTTGCTGATGAGATCGAAGGCCCCGCGAAAGCCGGTGGATGCGCCGATCAGGTTGCCGGCGGATTCGACGGCGCCCAGGGTTTTGCGCAAGCGGCACAGTTCCTCGCGCATCTCGTCGAGCTGGCCCTGGAGGTTTTCCGGTTTGAAGTAGTTGAGGTAGGCGTCGTCGCCCCAGGCTTCGGCCGGCTTGCCGACCACCTGGCACTGGGCGTCGCCCCGGGCAATGCAGGCGGTTTCACGAAAGACGATAAAGCGGTTGAAGAACTGGGTGACGTAGCCGGACGCGTAGCCCACCAGACTCCAGCAGGCCATGTCGTCGCCGACGCCGAATTGCTGCAGGTGGGAGTCGGCCTCCCAGGAGTTCTCCCATTCCACGTCACCGATAAAGCTGCCCTGCTCCCAGTCGAGCTCGGCCTTGACGATGGTGGCTTTGACCAGGCCTTCGAAGGCGTGCAGTTCGGGGCCGATGCGAAACACGTCGTAGGGTTCGCCCGCGCCGTAAAGCTTCTTGGCCAGCTCAGCGTCCTGCTGGCCGGAGGCGAAGCCCATGCGCACCAACAGGCCACGAGCGCGCTCGACGCCCAGCGAATCGAAAAGCTCGCGGCGCAGCGCGCCCATGGCGCGGGCGTGGAAGAGCAGCATGCGGTTCTCGTCGAGCCAGATCTGCCCCTGGTCCACGTTGAAGCGCAATCGCGAGCGTAGATTGAACTGCTCGATCAGTTTCTTTGGCGGTGCCATTTCTTGTCTCCCCCGGCCTCGTCGGGCCGTCCTTGGGCCGTACTTTAACCCTCTACAGCTCGCCGACCTACGCTAGCGCGGGGCGTGTTTCTCAAGTCCGGGCGTCCTCCGATGCCATGTTCATCAGGCGCACGAAAAGCAGCTTGAAGGCCTCGTCGCGCTCGCTACCCACCCGGAATTCGGCGTTCTGGCGGAAGGCCGTTTCGATCTCGCGCCAGTCGTCGTCAAGGAGGTAGCGGCGGGCGGCGGGGAGGATGAGTTTCTCTTCGGCGCTGAGGTGGCGCCACTGGGCATCGGTGAAGCGCTCGATGGCGGCAGCGAGCGCGCCGAACTGCTGCGCATCGTTGCGGGACTGGCCGAGCAGCGTCTCGATGTCGTCGATCTGCCGGGTGCCGTCCCGGTGCTCCTGCTCCAGCGAGGCGATCAGCGATGCGGCCTCATCGGTGCGCCGGGACAGCAGCTTGAAGAGGAACTGCTCTTCCTTGGGGTGGTGCAGCACTTCGGGGAAGGCCTTGATGTAATGCACCATCGCGGCGAGGAAGTCGAGATCGGGCGTGGCGCCGGCTTCACGCAGTTGCACGGCGAGCCGGCGCAGGCCGTTGATGACGGCGGCGATGGCCCGGTGTTCGTCCTTGATGATGCCGATGGCGGCTTCGGCGGCACTGCCGGCCACGTTGCTCTCGACACTGGCCACCAGCACCGGCAGCGTGCTGTGGGCGAGCACCTTCTGGGTCTGCGAGCCGAGCATCATGGCTTTCAGGCCCTTGCGACCGTGCGATGCCATGAAGATCAGGTCGCAGCCCTTCTCGGCGGCCACGTCGAGGATCAGCTCGAAGGGGCGCGCGCCGGTGCGGGCCACGGCGTCGCTGGTGAGCCCGAAGGCGCCGGCGGCGGCGAGCGCCTTGGCGAGAATGGCGCTGGCCTCGCCGGCCGCCGCTTCGACGAAGGCTTCGGGCGACAGGCTGCGCAAGAGCGCGCCGTCACCGGAGCTGCCGACGTCTTCACGGGCGGTGAAGAAGGTGATGCGGGCGCCCAGCGTGCGGGCGAATTCGACGGCCTGGGTGACCAGGCTGGTGGACAGTTCGGAACCGTCCAGGGGTACGAGCAGGTGGCGGTACATGTTCTTTTGTCTCCGTGTTGAAGGCCGAGGGCGAATGAATTCGCCCCTACACCGTCACGAGCTTCTTGGGGCGCAGCAGGAAGTGGCCCAGCGCCGGCAGCAGGATCAGGGCGCCGAGCATGTTCCAGATGAACATGAAGGCGAGCAGGATGCCCATGTCGGCCTGGAACTTGATGGGCGACCAGGCCCAGGTGGCGACAGCGATACCGAGAGTGATGCCGGTCAGCACGACCACCTTGCCGGTGAAGGTCAGCGCCTTGTAGTAGGCCTCGGAGAGGCTCATGCCGCCCTTCAGGCGCGCCAACGTCACCGTCATGATGTACAGCGCGTAATCCACGCCGATGCCCACGCCCAGCGCAATCACCGGCAGCGTGGCGACCTTGACGCCGATGTTGAGCCACACCATCAGGGCCTCGCACAGCACCGAGGTGAGCATCAGCGGCAGCACCGCGCAGATCACCGCCTGCCAGGAGCGGAAGGTGATGAAGGCCAGCACAATCACCGCCAGATAGACGAGGCCGAGCATCTCGACGTTGGCCTTCTTCACCACGATGTTGGTGGCGGCCTCAATGCCCGCGTTACCGGCGGCGTTGAGAATGCGCAAGTCCGGCGTGGCGTGGCTGGCGGCAAAGCTTTCGACGACGCCGACCACGCTGTTGAGGGTGTCGGCCTTGTGGTCCTTGAGGTAGGCGTACACCGTCAGCAGGTCGCAGTTCTGGTTGAACATCTCGCGCGGGGCGCGGGTGATGATGGCATTGAGGTTGTCCTGCGAGCGGGGGATTTCCGACCACTTCAGGCTGCCTTCATTCATGCCCGCATTGGCCACCTTGGCAAGGCCGGCCAGCGAACTGGTAGCCTCGACACCGGGCAGTTGCTGCAGCTGGCGCTCCAGTTCATCGACGGCGGTCAGCGTGTCGTAGTGGGCGCAGGCGTATTGCGGTGTTTTCACCATCACGATGAACACGTCGCTGCTGGCCGCGTAGTTGGCGACGATGTAGGCGTTGTCGCGGTTGTAGCGCGAGTCGGGACGCAGCTCGGGCGCGCCGGGGTCGGTGTCGCCGATCTTCAGCTGGAAGCTGACCACCAGCCCGGCGATGCCCATGGCGGTGCCGGCCAGCACGGCAATGGTGGCCCACTTGCGCTGGGTGAAGAGATCGAGAAAAGCCCAGAACGGATGCTTGCTGTGGCTGCCGTCGGCGGCTTCCAGCGTTTCGGCCTGCAGGCTGCGGCGGGCGGCCTCGGGGCTGACGCCGGTGTAGCTGAGCAGGATCGGCAGCAGCACGAGGTTGGTGAAGATCAGCACGGCCACACCGATGCTGGCGGTGATGGCCAGATCCTGGATCACCTGGATGTCGATCACCATCAGCACCGCAAAGCCCACCGCGTCGGCCAGCAGCGCCGTCATGCCGGCCAGGAACAAACGCCGGAAGGTGTAGCGCGCCGCCACCAGCTTGTGGGTGCCGCGGCCCACGTCCTGCATGATGCCGTTCATCTTCTGGGCGCCGTGGCTCATGCCGATGGCAAAGACCAGAAAGGGCACCAGCACCGAGTAGGGATCGAGCTCGTAGCCCAGCGTGGGCAAGAGGCCGAGCAGCCACAGCACGGCGATCATCGAGCACAGCACCACCAGCAGGGTGCTGCGCCAGCAGCGGGTGTACCAGAACAGCACCGCGGTGCAGATGGCGATGGCGGCAGCGAAGAACAGCAGCACCTGCTGCAGGCCTTCGATCAGATCGCCGACCACCTTGGCGAAGCCGGTGACGTGGATGGCGATCTTGTCGGACTCGTACTTGGCGCGCAGGGCTTCGATGCGTTGCGAGAGCTCGTGGTAATCGATGCGCGCACCGCTTTCGGCCACCTTGTCCTGCAGTGGCACCAGCACGATGCTCGACTTGTAGTTGGCGGCGACCAGCTGGCCGATCTCGCCGGAGCGCTCCACGTTGAGGCGCACCTGGGCCAGACTTGCGGGAGAACCGTCGTAGTCGTCGGGCACCACCGGGCCGCCGTCGAGCCCTTCCTCGGTCACGCCGGTCCAGCGCACCGACGGCGTCCACAAGGACTTCATGTAGGGGCGGTCGACGCCGGGGTACAGGAACAGCTCGTCGGAGATCTTCTTCACCGTGTCGAGGTATTCCGGGTCGAAGATGTCACCGTTTTTAGCTTCGATGGCGATGCGCAGGCTGTTGCCCATGCCCGCCAGCTGGCCGCGGTTTTCGAGAAAGTTGACGATGTACGGGTGCTTCGTCGGGATCATCTTCTCGAACGCGGCGTTCAGCGACAGGCCGAGGGCCTTGTAGCCGAGCACTGCGCTGATCAGCGCGCACAACACGACGATGACCAGCCGGTTGTTGAACAGCAGGCGCTCGGGGAGCGTGCCGGAGCGGGTGTCGAAATCCGCTATGTCGCGGATCACCACGCCTTCGGGAATGTCGTGAGCGTGGCTCATTTCTGTGCTTCCGCAGTAAGGGTTGCGGGCTCGATGCGGCTGACGCCGCGAGCCCCGGAAACCACCAGGCCACCGTCGGCAGCCTGGACCATGCCGGTGAGGCCGGCGCGTGGCGCCGCCGCCAGCGGAGCAAAACGGGTGGCGCCGGCATCGCCGCGCAGCAGCCGGCCGCTTTCGTCGGCGAGCAGCAGACCGCCATCGGCGAGTTTGAGGGCGGCGGTCAGCGTCACCGGCTGGGGCAGTTCGAGGCGCACCCAGTTGGCACCGCCGTCGTCGCTGCGCCAGGCATTGCCGCGCAGGCCGTAAGCGAGGAGTCCATTGGTGCCCACCGGTAGCGCGCCGAAGAAGGTGCCGGCGTAAGGCGTGGCGATCTTCTGGAAGCTGGCGCCACCATCGGTCGAGCGGAACAGCACGCCCTGCTCGCCGGCCATCAGCAGGCTGCCGGCAGCCTGGCGCACGGCGTAGAGATGCTTGCCGCCGGCATTGGGGATGCGCCCCATCAGCGATTGCCAGCTCACGCCACCATCAACGGTGGCGAGGGCCAGACCGTAGGCACCGACAATCCAGCCCTGTTTGGCATCGGCGAAATACACGCCGAGGAAGGGCTTGTCGGGGCCGTCCTGCAGCAGGCCTTCGGCTTCACGCAGGTGACGGGCGGCGCCATCGCCGCCGGCAGCGGCCAGAGTGCGAGCGTTTTCGGCAACGATCTGTGCGGCCTTCAGGCCGTCGAGCTGGCGGAGCCAGGTGTCACCGCCGTCGGCGCTGTGCAGCACGACGCCGCTGTGGCCAACGGCCCAGCCGAGCTTGTCGGAAACGAAATGCACCGAGGTCAGCGCGACGCTGACCGGTACGCTTTTGGCCTGCCGCCAGCTCTTGCCGCCATCGTCGGACAGCAGCACCAGACCGCGCTCGCCGACCGACACCAGCCGCGTGCCGGCACGCGCCACCGACAGTTGCAGCGAATGAACGGCGCGGGTGTTGGCCTGAGCGGGCTGGGCCAGCAGGTCGGCCACGGCGCGGCTTTCGGCGGCCCAGGCGGCGGGCACGGCCAGCGCGAGGAATGAGAGGGTCGCGGCCAGGCGGACCGACCGACGACCGGAGATGAGGGCTTGCATCTTGAATACCTGTTCCCGGGCCACGGCGGACCGCAGAGAAGATTTCGTCTGCCGGCAGCGCGCCCCGCGAGGCGCGTGCCGGTCAGGCGTGGAGGAAAAGATCAGCGTGCAGCTTCGGCGGCAACGGCATCGCCGGTGAAGTAGGTTTCCTTCTTGCGCGGCACGATCTTGAAGTCCTCGTCGTTAAGCGCCTGGATGACGCTCATCGTGTTGGCCTGCAGGTTGAACACCGTGGAGGTTTTCATCATCGTGCCCGGCAACGAAGGCACCACGAAAGGCGTGACCTGGGTGGTGCGCCACAGCTTGCCCTCGGCATCGAAACCATCAACCAGACCGATCAGCCAGGTGTCTTCGTCGAGGTAGTACTTGCGCTTGGGCACGGCGTGACGCTTGCCGGCTGCCACGTTGGCTTCGACGACCCACACGCGGTGCTTTTCCCAGCGCACCACGTCCGGGTTGAGGTGGTGCTTGCCGATGGCATCGTCGAGCTTGGCGCCGACGAAGCCGTTGTTGTTGTAGGGAATCAGCATTTCCTTCTTGCCGATGAGCTTCCACTGGAAGCGGTCGAGGGCACCGAAGAAGCCCTGCACTTCATCGAAGTAGTTGGCACCGGAAGCCACGAAATCAGGCGTGTCGTAGGACACCGTCGGCGCACGCCGCACGCGGCGCTGGCCCACCAGGTATTGCCAGGCCTGGCGCGATTGCTTCATGTCGATGCTGTCGCGGATGACCAGCGACTCACCGGCCTTGAACGGCGGCTCCAGGGTGTTGAAGCGCAGGATGGCGTATTCGCCGGACCAGCTTTCGGGGGTCGCGTCCTTGTAGTACTGGGGGTACTGGAAGGCGATCTCGTTGCGGGTGGCCAGGGTCTTGGTGCCATCGGCATTGCCGACGACGTTCTTGAAGCGGTACTCGATGGACTCGGCTTCGAGGCGCATCAGGTAGTTCCACATCACCTCGACGCCTTCCTTCGGAATCGGGAAGGGCGTGCCGCCAATACAGCCTTCGAGCGAGTAGCCGCCGTCCTTGGTCTTGCAACGGGTGGCGTTCCTGGCCACGTTGTCGTACACCTCCTGCGGCGCGGCGGCCGTGCGGTGGCTGGGGTAGACGTCGATGCGGAAGGTTTCGGGGTACTTGGCGAGCAGGGCCTTGGTGCCGTCGGAGAGCAGATCGGCGTACTGGGCGGCGTTCTTGGCGTTGACCTGGAACAGCGGCTTTTCGTCGGCGAAGATCTGGGTCGGGATGGCGCCCAGCTTCTTGCCGGGCAGCGCCTTGGTGATGCCGCCGGTCCAGGCCGGAATGCTGCCGTCCTTGTTGGCGGCCTTCTCGCCGCCCAGCGGGGTCAGGGTGGTTTTCAGCTTGGCGGCTTCGTCGGCGCTAACCGCGGCGTGGGCGGCCTGGCCACCGGCCAGCAGGGCCACCAGCGCGGTGGCGAGAATCGTCTTGTTGCTCATGGATGTCTCCTTTTAATTCTGATCAGAAGGTGCGCTGGACGGACAGGGACACGAAGTCCCGGTCGCCATGGAAGTTCTGGTAGGACAGCTCGGGCACGGCCGTGCCGTAACGCACCACCGAACCGGCCGAGCCGATGTAGTGGGTGTAGTTGAGGCCCGCCTGCCAGGTCTTCTGGTAGTCGCCCTTCACGCCGATGCTGACGTTGCCGCCCTGCTCGGCCGGAAACAGCGCGCCATTCACCGACGAGCGGCCACTGATGCCGTAGCTCATGCCGATGGGCACCTGCAGGTCGATACCCGGCAGCACCTGGAAGTATTCCGGCTGGAAGATGAACTGGATCGCGCTGGCGTCCTTGGTGGCCAGCGGGTCAAGCTGGCTGGCGTTGTCACTGACGCTGAGGCGGCGATTGAAGGCGAACTCGCCGAGGAAGGACGCGCCTTCCCACAGGGCGCTGGCGCCCATCACGCTGATCGCCGACACGTTGAGGTGCATCGTCTTGCCGGTGGGGTAGGCGTTGCGGTTCTTGCCGTTGGCGTCGGCGCCGGCAATCACCGCGTTGCCGGAAGCCACCAGGGGCATGTTGTCGCGGAAGGACAGCTCAGCGGCCACGTTGGTCTCGCCGACCAGGGTGCTGATGCTGGCGCCGACGGTGCGGATGTTTTCGGCAAACACCTGGACGTAATCGCCGATGCTGCCGGCCCGCACATTGACCCCCGGACGGGCATAGAACTGGGGCATCTTGTCGTGGTACTGGGCGGCATAAAGGCCGTACTCGAAGTCACCCGACTTGAACTTGGCCTGGAAGCCACCCTGCCCGGAATTGCGCGGCTCGATGTCGCGGCCACGGAAGACCACGGCGCCTGGTCCGAGAATCAGCGACTCGCCGCCCTCGTCCACGAAGTCGGCAAAGCTGAAGTAGCTGCCGGCTGCCGGCAGGCGCGACTTGCGCCATTCGAGCTGGTAGTAGGCGCCGATCGACACGGTGGGGCTGAGCTGCACCAGCGTGGATACCTGGCCCACCGGGCGGGCGATTTCCTTGAACTGGGAGTTCGGCACCGACAGGGCCTTGATCAGGTCGAGGGGCGTCTGGGCGCCGGCAATGCCGTTGCTGCCGAAGAACAGGCTCTCGCCGTAGAGCTGGGTGAAGCGGCCACCCTTCACGTTAACGGCGGTATCGCCCGCCGCGAAGTTGCCATACACGAAGGCATCCATCAGCTCGACCTTACGGCCGTGCAAGCGTGCCGTGTCGCGGGTGAATTCGTCGTAGCCGGCGGTGCGGGAATTGACCAGCGCGCCACCGAGGGCACCCGGGTTGTCGTTGCCGCGGTTGTAAACGTCGTCGTACCACGCTGCACCGCTGATCCGCGCACCGAATTCCTTCTTGTAGCGGAATTCCAGTTCGGAGAGCAGGTCGAGGCGGTTGGAGATCAGGCCCTTGCCAAAGTTGAGATCGCCGTCGTTGGTGTTGGCCTGAGGGCCGATGGAGTTGTCGGCCACCGATGATTTCACGTCACGCACGCGCCAGGCGGCGCTGTACTTGAGCGTGTTGTCCCAGGACATCATGACGTCCGTGTTGCCGGTATCGATCGGGACGGCGGCGGCTCCGCCACTGGCCAGCAGGGCCGCGGCGGCGGCAATGGCCGCCACCAGGCGACCGTTTCGCACAGCAAACGGCAGGGGCGCACCTTTCCTGCAAGAACGCTTGTTCATGTCTTCCTCCTCATGCGTGGTGTGTCTTGTTGCCCGTCTCGCGGTAAAGGTCTTGGGCCTGTTGCGCGGCGGGTTGGAACGCAAGTTATCGCTCGGGAGGATTACCGTCCAATACCATTATTTCCCCTCACCAATACCTTCTGGGTATGATCGAATCCGGTATCCGGCCACACCGGAAAAAAGGAGAGAAAATGGATCTGCGCCACCTGCGCTACTTCGTCGCCGTCGCCGAAGAGGAGAACATCGGACGGGCCGCGGCGCGCCTGCACATATCCCAGCCGCCCCTGACCCGGCAGATCCAGCAGCTTGAAGAGGAACTCGGTGTCACGCTGTTCATCCGCACGCCGCGGGGCATGGAACTGACCCAGGCCGGCGAGCTCTTTCTGGAGGAAGCGCGCAACATCCGCTCGCTGGTCGAACAGGCCACCGAGCGCACCCAGCGAGCCGGCCAGGGCAAGCTCGGGCGCCTCGACGTGGCCATCTTCGGCTCGGCCATCCTCGACGCCATCCCCAAACTGCTGCTGGCCTTTCGCACCCATCATCCGGACGTGAAGGTGGTGCTGCACACCATGACCAAGGCCGAGCAGATCGAAGCCCTGCGCCAGCGCCGCATCTCGGTCGGCTTCAACCGCATGCTGACCCCGCTGGAGGATATCGGTGTCCAGCAGGTGGCCATCGAAGACCTGCTGCTGGCCGTGCGTGCCGACCACGCCCTCGCCCGCCAGCCAAGCATCCGCTTCGCCGATCTGCAGGATCACCCGCTGGTTGTCTTCCCGACTGGCGCACGCCCGAGCTTCATCGACCGGGTGATCGGCCTGTGCAGCGAAAGCGGATTCCAGCCGCAGATCTCGCAGGAGGTAGGCGATGCGGTCACCGGCGTAGCCTTGGTGGCGGGCGGCTTCGGCGTTTGCCTGGTACCCGAATCGGCCACCACGCTGCAGTTTCCCGGCGTGGTCTACCTGCCGCTCACCGACACCCCGCCCAATTTCTGCGTGGATCTGAGCTGCATCTACCGCAAGGGCGACCAGTCGCCGATCCTGGCCGCGTTTCTGGAAACGGTCGATGACTACAGGAAGACGCCGCCCAGCCTGCGGGCAGAGGCCTGAGCTGACGACAGAAAGCAAAAAGCCCAACCACCGAAGTGATTGGGCTTTTTGCTTAATTGGGTTGCGGGGGCAGGATTTGAACCTGCGAC
>JAOAUC010000033.1 GCA_030157785.1 Zoogloea oleivorans | reverse complement strand
CGGCCTTGGCCTTGGCGAGCCATTCGCGCTCGAAGGGCTGGGCGAGGCTCTTCCACTCGGCCAGCAACTGGGCGTCGCGGGCCGGGTTGGCGCGCAGCTTGTCGATGCGCACGGTGGCGGCCTTGAGGTAGCGCGGGATCTGGGCGATGCGCTCGTAGGGCAGCGCAACCAGGAAATTCTTCGGCATCAGCCGCGCCATCTGGGCGCTGATGTCGGCCACCACGTCCGGGAAGGTCTTGAGGCCGGCGATACGCTTGGTCAGCGTGGCGTGCTCGACGATCAACTGGCCGGCCAGGCGCATCAGCTCCTGCGCCACCAGTGTGATGCGCGGCTTGGCGTCCTTGCAGCGCTGGGCGAAGCTGTCGGCGTCCGCGGGCAGCGGGTCGAGCAGGCAACAGCGCTCCAGCGTGGACGTCACCAGTTGGGCCTTCAGATCCGCCTCGGAGCCGTAGTTGATGAACTGCAGCGCCAGCTCGCGGATGCCCGGCAGCTTCTCGATGGCCTTCACCTGGGCCGACAACTCCAGCGCAAAGAGTCGCGCCATGCCGCCCCGATGCACCTTGGCCGCCTCCTCCGGCGTGTCGTAGGGGCGCAGCGAGACGCTGGCACCGTCGTCGTGCAGCGCAGGGAAGCCGACGATCTCGCGGCCGGCCACCTTGATTTCCAGCAGCTCCGGCAGCGGGCCGAAGGTCCAGCTCGTGTAACCACCGAGTTGCGCGTCGGCGGCAGGCGCCTTGGCCGACGGTGCCGACTTTTGCGCTTCGGGCTGGCCTTTCTTCGGCGCCGGGGCCTCGCTGGCCGGCACGATCTTCGCCGCCTGGAAGCGTGCTGCCACCTGCTCCCTGAAGCGCGTGCGCAGCTCGGCGAGGTTGCGTGACTGGCCGAGGATGCGGCCGTGCTCGTCCTGCACCCGGAAGTTCATGAAACAGTGGGGGTTCAGGTTCTCGGAGCGGAAGCTTTCCATCGGCAGCTTCAGCGACACCCGTTCCTCGACGAAGCGCTGCATGGCCTTGAGCAGCGGCTCGTCCTGATCGAACTCGCCGGCCTCGAATCGGGTCATGAAGTCGCCGGCGCTCTCGGCCATCGGCTGCAGGCGGTGGCGGTGCTTCTGCGGCACGGTGCGCAGCAGGGCGGTGAGCTTCTCTTCGAGCAGGCCCGGCACGAGCCATTCGCAGCGGCTGGCCGGAATCTGGTTGAGCATGGCCAGCGGCACCGTCAGCGTCACGCCGTCATCGGCGTCGCCAGGGGCGTGCAGGTAAGTGAGCCGGAGTTTCTGGCCGAGCACTTCGAGGTTGGACGGGAAGCGGTCGGTGGTGATGCCTTCCGCATCGTGACGCATCAACTGGTCGCGGGTCAGCTGCAGGATTTTGGCCGAGGCTTTCTCGGCCTCCTTGCGCCAGGCCTCGAAACTGGCCAGATCGAGCACTTCCGGCGGCAGCTTGGCGTCGTAGAAGGCGTAGATCAGTTCGTCATCCACCAGCACGTCGGGGCGGCGGGACTTGTGTTCCAGACGTTCGATTTCCGCCACCAGACGCTGGTTGTGGGTCAGGAAGGGCATGCCCCGCGCCGGGCCTTCGGCAATCTCGCCCTGCACCAGGCCTTCGCGGATGAACAGCTCGCGACACAGGTCAGGGTCGATCTCGCGGTAGCTCACGCCACGCCGCGGATACACCGTGAGGCCATACAGCGTGCCGCGCTCCCAGGCGCGCACGGCACCGCTGGCCTTCGACCAGTGGGGTTCGGAAATCTGGCGCTTGAGCAGATGTTCGCCCACCTCCTCCAGCCATTCCGGCTCGATGCGCGCCAGGCAGCGGGCAAACAGGCGGGATGTGTCCACCAGCTCGGCGCCCATGATCCACTTGCCGGCCTTCTTGGCGATGGCGGAGCCCGGATGCGGCCAGAACTTGATGCCGCGGGCGCCCAGGTAACTGCCGGCCGCCGGCCCGGTGGCGTCCTCGATCTTGCAGCCCACGTGGCCCATCAGGCCGGTGAGCAGGGCCTTGTGGATGGCGTCGTAGCTGGCCGGCTTGTCGTTCTCCTTCCAGCCGTGCTCGGCGCACAAGGTGTGCAGCTGGGCATACACGTCGCGCCATTCGCGCAGGCGCAGCCACGACAGAAAGTGCGTTTTGCACCAGGCTTTCTGCTTGCTGGATGTCTCGTGGCGCTGGACTTCCTCCCAGGCCTTCCACAGGTTCCAGAACCACAGGAATTCGGATTTCTGCTCATTCTCGGTGCCACGAAAACGCGCGTGGGCCTGATCGGCAGCGGCCTGACGCTCGGGCGGGCGCTCGCGCACGTCCTGCGTGGACAACGCCGCGGCAATCACCAGCACTTCGGACAGGCTGCCCCGGTCGCGGGCGGCGAGGATCATGCGGCCGATCTTCGGGTCCAGCGGCAGCTTGGCGAGTTCGCGGCCGATGGGCGTGAGGTTCATCGTCCCCTCGCCTTCCACTTCGATCACCGCGCCCAGTTCGGCCAGCAGCTGGTAGCCGTCGGCGATCATGCGCGGCAGCGGCGCGTCGATGAAGGGGAAGTCCGCCACCTCGCCGAGCTTCAGCGACTTCATGCGCAGGATCACGCCGGCCAGTGAGGAGCGCAGGATTTCCGGATCGGTGTGCTCGGGACGCTTGTTGTAGTCGTCCTCGTCGTAGAGGCGGAAACACACGCCGTCCATCACCCGGCCGCAACGGCCGGCGCGCTGGCGGGCCGCCGACTGGGCGACCTTCTCGATCTGCAGTTGCTCGACCTTGTTGCGGTGCGAGTAACGCTTGAGGCGGGCCAGACCGGTGTCGATCACATAGCGGATGCCCGGCACGGTCAGCGAGGTTTCGGCTACGTTGGTGGCCAGCACCACGCGGCGCCCCTTCGACGGCGCAAAGACCCGCGCCTGATCGCCGGCCGACTGGCGTGCGAACAGCGCCAGTACCTCGGTGCCGGCAGCGTGATGGGCCTTGCGCAGGGCTTCGGAGGCTTCGCGAATCTCGCGCTCGCCGGGCAGGAAGACCAGCACGTCGCCGGGGCCGCTGCGGTGAGCTTCGTCCACGGCGTCAACCAGGGCGTCGTACAGGTCACGGTCCGGGCCGCGGCTGTCCTGGCGCGGCGGTGCCTCGCCAGGACGGGCGGGCTTCGGTTCGTCGCGCTCCACCGGACGGTAGCGCATCTCGATGGGAAACAGCCGGCCGGACACTTCGATCACCGGCGCCAGCTTGTCGCCCTTGCCGAAGTGACGGGCAAAACGTTCAGCGTCGAGCGTGGCGGACGTGACAATCACCTTCAGGTCGGGCCGCTTGGCCAGCAGCTGGCGCAGGTAGCCGAGCAGGAAGTCGATGTTCAGGCTGCGCTCGTGGGCCTCGTCGATGATCAGCGTGTCGTAGGCCGACAGCAGCGGGTCGCCCTGGGTCTCGGCCAGCAGGATGCCGTCGGTCATCAGCTTGATGTAGGTCTGCGGCCCGGCCCGGTCGGTAAAGCGGATCTTGAAACCGACGGCGCTGCCGAGTTCGGTCTTCAGTTCCTGGGCGATGCGGCTGGCGGTGGCCCGCGCGGCGATCCGCCGCGGCTGGGTATGGCCGATCAGGCCGGCAACGCCGCGCCCCAGTTCGAGGCAGATCTTCGGCAGCTGGGTGGTCTTGCCCGAGCCCGTCTCGCCGCACACGATGACCACCTGGTTGTCGCGGATCGCCGCCGCAATCTCGTCACGCCGCTGATTGACCGGCAGATCGTCCGGGAAGTCCGGCTTCGGCCGGTTGGTGGCCCGCTCGATAAGCTTGGCTGCCGACTGGGCGATGCGCAGGCGCAGGGCCTCCGGCAGCTCGGCGAGGCTGCGCGGCCGCTGGGGCAGGCGGCGCAGATCGCGGCGCAGACCGGGGCGATCCACCGACAGGCATTGTTCAAGCAGGGAATAGGGGTCTTGCCGGTCTTGCGAAGAGGACATGCGGAGTTGCAGCGAAAAACGGGAGGAATCAGCTGCGCAGGCTGTGGACAGTCCACATGCCGAGCGCAGTCATGGAGAGGGAACCGAACAGATGCAGGCCGGCAGCCCCGACGGCCCAGGCGTAACGGGCGGTATTGATCAGATGCACGACCTCCGCCGAGAAGCTCGAAAAGGTGGTCAGCCCGCCCAGAAAGCCGGTGACGACGAAAAGGCGTACTTCCGGCGGAACCTCCGGGCGCAGGGCAAAGAAAGCCACCGCCACGCCGATCAGGTAGCCGCCGAGCAGGTTGGCCGCCAGCGTACCGAGGGGCATCTGGGCGAACAAGGGGTTGAGGCGCAGGCCCAGCCACCAGCGCAACCAGGCGCCAAAAGCCGCCCCGAGGCCGATGGCGACGAGGGCGAGAGTCGGAAAATGCTGGGCATTGTTGGGCATGGGGAAAGATTTTACCCCGCCAGCGCCTCCCTTGCCCGGACACGGACGCCGAGGCTGCCGGCAGGCCAGCGCACCGCCTGGTGAAATTCCCCTCAAGCCGACGCCTCAGGCGCCGATAGCCGTTCTGGTAGCGCATACCGCAGAGTACCGACGTACCAGTATCAGGAGAACAGATGGACACCGCTGGCAACCCGCCCCTTCCCGACACCGCATTCCTGTACCAGCCCCGCTTCGATTGTCGCAGCGGTGAACTGGTCGGTGCAAAGTTCTACATGGAGCGTCCTCAGCGCAACGACAATGTGGTCATCACCGCGGTGAGCAGCGTGTGCCTGGCCACCCTGCGCGAAGCCTGCCAGCAGATCAGCACCTGGAACCAGACTTACGGCAAACGCATCGTGCTGACGCTCGGCGCCAGGCTTGACGCCCTGTGCGACCCGGCCTTCAACCACGGACTCAACGCCATCCTGCTGGACACCCGCCTGGAACCTCGCTGCCTGGAACTCAACATCATCACCTCCCAGGCCGAAATCCCCGACACAACGGCGGCGGCCCTGCAACACCTGAAAAGCTGCGGCATCCGCTTCGCGATCAGCGCCGCCAGCCCGGCCAACGCCCGCCTGGCGTGGATCAAGCGACTCCCGGTGGACAGCCTGGAAGTGCCGGCCCGGCTGGTGCAGGACGTCGCCGCCGACCCTGAAGGCGTCGCCATCGTCCGGGCCCTGATCAGCCGCGCCCACAAAATGAAACTGACTGTCAGCGCCAAGGGCATCGACAACGCGCACACCGCGTCGGTGCTGCTCGCCAACGGCTGCGACCTGATGCAGGGCCCGCTCTTCGGCAGCGCCCTGCCGGCCGACGCCTTCGCCCAGCTCCTCGCCGCCGACCGGCGCCTCGACGCCAGCCTGCTGTGCGGCCCGGCCCCTGACCGAACCCTTCTGCTGGTGGACGACGAAGACAACATCCTGTCGTCCCTGCGCCGCCTGCTGCGCCGTGAGGGCTACACCATCCTCACCGCCAACAGCGGCAAGGCCGGCCTCGAAGTGCTCGCCGCCCACCCGGTGGATGTGATCGTCTCCGACCAGCGCATGCCGGGCATGACCGGGGTGGAGTTCCTGCGCAAGGCCAAGGACATGTACCCCGACAGCGTGCGCCTGGTGCTGTCGGGGTACACCGACCTGCAGTCGGTCACCGACGCGATCAACGAAGGCGCCATCTACAAGTTCCTGACCAAACCGTGGGACGACGCCATGCTGCGCGCCAACATCGAGGAAGCCTTTCGGCGCAAGGCCCTGTCCGACGACAACCAGCGCCTGGGTAGTGAATTGCGGCACGCCAACACGGAGCTCGAACGCATCAACGAACGCCTGAAATGCGTGCTCGCCGACCAGGACCGCCGTCTGCGCATGGATGAAGCCGCCCTCAGCCTGACCCAGGAAGCCCTCGCCGTAATGCCCGTACCGCTGCTAGGCATCGACCCGGGCGGCATGATCGCGTTCGCCAACCGTGCCGCCGAGGGGCTCTTTGCCAATCACACTCCCCTTATCGGCCTCAACGCCGATGAGGTCCTCCCGGCGGACTTCACCCTCTTGCTGGCCGCCGGTCAGGGGCATGCCGAAATCAGCTGCGGCACCCGGAGCTTCCGGGTTGAGGCCCACCCCCTCGGTGAGCAGAACAACTCCCGCGGCACATTGCTGAGCTTCACCTGCCGCGCCGACGCATCATGAGCGACAAGCAACTGCAAATCCGCGATGCAACCCTGCCTGGTAGCGTCCTCGCAGAACCGGTCACGGACGCCGGCGGTGTCGTACTGTTGCCTGCCGGGCTGACCCTCACCGAAGCCCACCTGGACAGCCTGCGCCGCCGCGGCATCGAAAACCTCTGCGTGCTGCTGGCCGTCGATCCGGAAGAGTTGGCCCGGCGACGCGAAAAGGCACGCCTGCGCATCATGCATCTGTTCCGGCACACGGCTGACGACCCCGGCTCCCAGGCCCTGCTGCACGCCATTCTGGCTTTCCGCGAGGAACAAACAAAATGACGCCCCCCAGCCTTGCCGAGATGATCGGACGTATCCAGGGGCTACCGGTCATGCCCGCAGTGGCGCTCGAAGTGCTCGACTCCATGGCCGGTGCCGACACCGACGTCAAGAGCCTGGCCCGGCGCATCACCCAGGACCAGGCCATTGCCGCCCGTGTTCTGCGCGTTGCCAACTCGCCCTTCTATGGCTTGCAGATGCGCGTCTCGACGATCCACGACGCCATCGTGGTGCTCGGCTTCTCGGCGGTCCGCTCATTGGTGCTGGCTGCGGCCATCGTCACCAGCCTGCCCGCCGGCCGTTGCCCGGGTTTCAGCCAGGACCGCTTCTGGCGGCATGTGCTGGGCACGGCCGTAGCCGCCCAGGCCCTCGCCCAGCCCCTCAAGCGCCCCGCCGAGCCGCTTTTCATCGCCGGCCTGCTGCATGACATCGGGCGGCTGGTGATGGTGGCCCTCTATCCGGAGCACTACACCGCAGTCATCGACCTGGCCCGCGAGCAGGACAGCTGCCTGCGCGACGCGGAAGCGGCCATCTTCGGCTTCGATCACGCGGCCGTTGGCGCCGCCCTGGCCAGAGGCTGGAACTTTCCCGCCGACATCGTGGATGCGCTGGCCTGGCACCACGCGCCGGAACATGGCACTCCCGGCGGACTGGCGGCCATCATCCACTACGCCGACGCCATCTCGCAGGCACTCGATCTCGAGGAAACCGAAAACAGCCAGATGCCCCGACTGCACCAGGAGGCAATCGATGGCCTCGGCCTCGACTGGCAGAAACTGACCAAGGTCCTGGCCGACACCCAGGCCCGGTTCGACAGCTACCGGCTGATGCTCGGATGACCCGATGACCACCTCACCCTACGCCCTCCCCGGCAGCCTGTTTCCCCTCGCAGACTCCCTCAGCTCGGGAATACTGCTGCACCGCGGCGACCGAATCCTGTTCGCCAACAGGGCCATTTCACGGCTCACCGGCTTCAGCCCGGAAGAACTGTCGGGCAAGGCCTTCTGGGCCCTCTTTCCGCCTGCCGTGAGCAGCACGATCCGCACCCAGGGCCGTGAGCGCCTGAAGGGCGAGCACCCGGCGGCGCGCTACGAAACGCTCATCGTCACCAGGTCCGGCGAGGAACGCTGGGTCGAGCTGGCTGTTTCCCAGGAAGACATCCAGAGAGAACGGGCGATCGTCTGCAACTTCATCGACGTTACCGAACGCAAGCGCGCCGAAGCCGCCCAGAAACAGGCCCAGCAACTGCTGACCCAGATCATCGACGGCGACCCGGTGCCAACCCTCGTCATCAATGCCAGGCACGTCATCACCCACTGGAACCAGGCTTGCGAGCAAGTGATCGGCATGCAGGCCGCCGAGATGGTCGGCACCTGCAAGCAGTGGTCGGCCTTCTACAATGCCGAACGCCCGATCCTGGCCGACCTGATCGTATCGGGGGAGGTCGACAACCTCCTGACGCTCTACGGCAACAAGAAGCTGCGCCGCTCCCCCGTCATCGAAGGAGCCTACGAGGCCGAAGACTTCTTCCCGCAGATGGGCGAGCGCGGCCGCTGGCTGTACTTCACCGCGGCGCCCCTGCGCAACGCCGCCGGCGAAGTGATCGGTGCCATCGAAACCCTGCAGGACATCACCGAACGCAAGAGCGCCGAAACCGAACTGCTGCGCATGCAGGCCGATCTGGAAGCCAAGGTCGCCATGCGCACCGAGCAACTCGAGCAGGCCAAGGCCACCCTGGAAGAGGATATCGCCCGCAGGGAAACCGCCGAAGAGGAACTCCTCAAACGCTACGCCGAACTCACCGAACTCAACTGCCTGCTGCAGGAAGCCCAGCAGCAACTGGTCCAATCCGAAAAAATGGCGTCCATCGGTCAGCTTGCCGCCGGCGTCGCCCACGAGATCAACAACCCCATCGGCTACGTGAGTTCCAACATCCGCAGCCTGAAGGGCTACATGGGGCAAATCCTCGCGTTGCTGGACGTCTACGAAGCCCGCGAAGGCGCCCTGCCCGCCGCCGACCAGGCAGCGATTCGGGCCGCCAAGCAGGCCGCCGACTTCACGTTCCTGCGCGAAGACATCAGTCAGCTGCTCAGCGAATCCGAGGAAGGCACCGAGCGGGTGCGCAAGATCGTCCAGGACCTGCGCGACTTCTCCCGCGCCGAAACCACCCTGGACTGGCACGCTGTCGACCTGCGCCAGGGGCTCGACAGCACCCTCAACATTGCCAGCAACGAGATCAAGTACAAGGCCGACGTCATCCGCGAATACGCCGACATACCGCTGGTCGAATGCCTGCCCTCCCAGCTCAACCAGGTTTTCATGAATCTTTTCGTGAACGCAGCCCAGTCCGTGCCGGACAACCGCCGCGGCACCATCACCGTACGCACCGGCCGGGCCGGTGACGACGTGTGGATCGAAGTGGCCGACGACGGTACCGGCATTCCGGCGGCCATCGTGGACAGGATCTTCGACCCCTTCTTCACCACCAAACCGGTCGGCAAGGGCACCGGGCTCGGCCTGTCCCTGTCCTACGGCATCGTACAAAAACACAACGGACGCATCAGCGTCAGCAGCACGCCTGGCGCGGGCACCACCTTTCGCATCACCCTGCCCATCCACCACCAGGCCCCCGTCGGAGCCACACCATGAGCCTTGCCGCCCCCTCCCCCGCCGCCCCCAACTTCACCATCCTGTGCGTGGATGACGAAGCCAACATCCTTTCCGCCCTGCGCCGCCTGTTCCGCCCCCAGGGCTACACCGTGCTGATGGCCGGTGGCGGCGAAGAAGGCCTCGAAACGCTCGCCCGGGAACACGTGGACCTGATCATCTCGGACATGCGCATGCCGGGTATGGACGGCGCCACCTTTCTCGCCAAGGCCCGCCAGCAATATCCGGATACGGTACGCCTGCTACTCACGGGTTACGCGGACATGGAATCGACCATCGCCGCCATCAATGCCGGCCAGATCGCCCGCTACATCGCCAAGCCCTGGAACGATCAGGATGTGATCCTGACCGTTCGCGAGGCCCTCGAGCGCAAGGCCCTGGAGCGTGAAAAAAAACGCCTGGAAGCCCTCACCCTGCGCCAGAACGAGGAGCTGAAAGAGCTCAACGCCAGCCTCGAACAGAAGGTGGAAGCCCGCACCAGCGAGCTCAAGATCGCCCACGAAAAGCTCAAGCAGCACTTCCTGACCTCGATCCGGGTGTTCTCCAATCTCATCGAGCTGCGTGAAGGCGCCAGCGCCGGCCATTCCAGGCGGGTCGCCGACCTGGCCCGCAAGCTGGCGCTCAAGCTCAACTTCCCGGGCGCCGAGGTGCAGGACGTGATGCTCGCCGGCCTGCTCCACGATGTGGGCAAGATCGGCATGCCCGACGAGCTCATCAGCAAACCGGTATCCCACATGAGCGGCGACGAACTGGGCGTGCTGCGCAAGCATCCGGTCACTGGCCAGGCCGCCCTGATGGGCATCGAAAACCTGCGCAAGGCCGGCACCTTCATCCGCGGCCACCACGAGCGCTGGGACGGCCAGGGCTACCCGGACCGCCTTTCCGGCCTGGCAATTCCGTTCGGGGCCCGCATCATTGCCGTAGCCAACGACTTCGATGGCCTGCAGATCGGCTCCCATTCACCGCGCAGGCTGAAGCCGGACGAAGCCATCGCCTTCATCCAGCAAAACCGCGGCAAGCGCTATTGCCCGCAGGTCGTGGACGCGCTGGTGGAGGTGCTCGGGGTTGCCGAAACCACCGTCAGCACCGGCGGCGAAGTGAACCCGGCCGCCCTCAAGCCGGGCATGGTGCTGGCCCGTGATCTGGTGACCCGCGACGGCGTCATGCTCCTGGCCGCCGACTTCGTGCTCGACGAGAGCCTGATTCGTCAGCTGCGCGAACTCGAAGCCTCGGAAGGCACCCGCCTGATCATCGCCATTCGCCCTGAACACAAATAAGGAAGAGGCGGGTTCAGAGCACCGGCTGGGCAACGCCTCCACGCGTCGTCGCCGGCTGCACGCTGGCAGGAATGAAGGCCGGATTGCGCAAGACCTCGGCCAGCATGGCGGAGGACATCGGCCGGGCAAACAGGAAGCCCTGAATCAGGTGGCAGCCGCGCTGGCTCAGGGCCTCCAGCTGGGCAACCGTTTCGACGCCTTCGGCCACCACTTCCAGGCCCAGGCTGTGGGCCAGCCCGATCACCGCCTCGACAATCGCAATGCCCTGCCCGTCATCCAGCTCATTGACGAAGGAGCGGTCGATCTTCAGGGTGTCCACCGCCAGCCGGCGCAGGTAGGCCAGCGACGAATAGCCGGTGCCAAAGTCATCCACGGCCACCCGCACACCCATTTCGCGCAACTGGGCCAGGATGGTGGTGGCGTAGTCCAGGTCGCGCATCAGCACGGTTTCGGTCAGCTCGAACTCGATCCGTGAGGCCGGAATCCCGGCCTCCGCCAGCACGGCGCGGACGGTGGGAATCAGCTGGGCATCCATGAAATTCACGCCGGACAGGTTGATGCTGACCCGAAAATCATCCGGTAGCTCATCGCCCAGCGCGGCGATATCGGCGCACACCCGCTCCATCACGCAGCGGCTGAGGGGCACGATCATTCCGGTTTCTTCGGCCAGGGAAATGAACTCCGGCGGCGGCACCGAGCCGCGATCCATGTGCGGCCAGCGCACCAGGGCCTCGGCCTTGACGACCGCCCGCTGGTTCACGTCGACGATGGGCTGGTAAAGTACCTTGAGCTCGTCGGCGCCGATGGCCCGGCGCAAATCGCCTTCCAGCGTGAAGCGGAGGAAGGCTGCCACCTTCATCTCCTCGGAGAACAGGGCCACCGGGTCGCCGTTGGTCCGCTTGGCACGGTTGAGGGCGGTCTCGGCCGCCTTCAGCAGGGCGTCGGCGTCGGTCGCGTGGTCGGGCATCATGGCCAGCCCGACCCGCGCCGACAGAGTGATGTCCTGCCCCGGTACGCGAATCGGCGCCCGCACCACCTGCAGCAGGTTGTGCGCCAGTGCCAGCATCTCGTCCACCTCCCCCACGTCGCTCATCAGGATGCCGAACTCGTCGGCGGCCAGCCGCGCCACCTTGAAGCGCACCATGCCCCCGCCCCCGGCCGGCTCGGCCGGGGTGCGATCACCCATGGCCTCGCGCAGGCGATGGCCGATGACCTGCAGGACCTGGTCGCCCCGCTCCGGGCCCAGGCTGTCGTTGATCCGGGCAAAGCGGTCGATGTCCACCACCATCACCGCACAACGGCTGTCGTTGCGCAGGCTGCGCGAGGTGATCCCGAGCAGGGTCTCGCGGAAGAACTCGCGGTTGGGCAGCCCGGTGAGGTGATCGAAGTAGGCGAGCTGACGAATCCGCCGCTGGGCATCCACCTGTTCGGTGATGTCCTGGGCGCTGCCCTCCATGACCAGTCCGGCACTGGTGTGATCCCCATTGCCGTCCGACGGCTCGACGGTTTCGAGCACCGTCCGCACACTGCCGTCCGGCCATACCACCCGGTAAGTCAGCTGGAAGCCGGTACCCTTGCCGGCGCCCTCCAGGGCCGCCGCCACCAGGGCCCGGTCGGGCACATAGACATGTTCCAGCACCGCCGACATGCCCTCGCCGAACCCGTCGGGCAGTTGCCCGAACAGGCGGTAATACTGGGCCGAACGCTGGACGCGGTCTTCCGCCACAAACCACTCCCAACTCCCCAGGCGGGCAATCCGCTGGGCATTCGACAGGCTCTCCTTGTTGCGGGTGAGCTCCTTCATCACCTCCGCCGAGCGCAGCACGTAACGGATGCGAAAGCGCAACAGCGTCCAGTTGATCGGCTTGGAGATGAAGTCGGTGGCGCCCACGTCGAAGGCCCGCTCGACCGAATCGCCGTCGTCGAGCCCGGTGAGCATGATGATCGGGACCAGCTGGCCGCTCGGCCGCGCGCGCAGGCGCTGGCAAACCTCGAAGCCGCTGAGGCCGGGCATCATCACATCGAGCAGCACCAAGTCCGGCGGCGCCGCATCGAAGAGGGCCAGAGCCTGCTCCCCGTCCTCGGCTTCGACGATGGCGAATCCCCCCTCGCGCAGGGCTTCGGTCGCCATCAGGCGGGTCAGGGGGTCGTCATCGACAACCAGGACACGTGCGCTATTGCTTGCCGTCATCATTGCATCGGGCTGTCCGCCCGGTCCAGTACGTCCACACTCACCAGATTTTCCTTCAGGAGAACCGCTATACAGGCATCCCAGGCTTCGGCAATGCCGTCGATGTCATCGACCGTCGGCACAGCCCCCCCCTTGATCCGCTCGTCCAGCCGGCGGGCCCGCACGGCCAGCCGTACTGCGCCGACTGCCAGGCAGCCGGACTTCATCTTGTGGGCCAGGGCCCGCACGGCCGGCCCATCACCCGCCGCCACGCCGGCACGCAAACCCTGCACATTGCGTTCGGTCTCTCCGACAAACAGCGGCAGCAAACGTTGCAGCATGGGCGAGGCCCGGTTGCCATTGACCCCCGGCAAGGCCATCAGCAGATCCAGATCCATCGCTGGTTCGAGATCCCCCTGGGCACCAGCGCTTTCCGGCATCCGCGCAAGCCGCCCGCTGTCGGGGTCGGAGGGCAAGGCCTCGCGCAGCCAGCGGCTGAGCACCGCCCACAACTGTTCCCGGGAGACCGGCTTGACAAGGTAATCGTCCATGCCGGCAGCCAGGCAGGCGTCCCGGTCTTCCTTGAGGGCGTTGGCGGTGAGGGCGATGATGGGCATGCGCGGCAGCGCCCGCACCTCTTCGTCGGCACGGATGGCGAGGGTCGCCTGACGACCGTCCATCTCCGGCATCTGGATGTCCATCAGCACCAGATCGAAACTGGCCTGACGGCAAATCTCCAGTGCCTTGCGGCCATCCTCGGCCACCGACACCCGACAGCCAAGGGATTCCAGCACGGCGGTGACCACCTCGCGGTTAACCGGATGATCCTCGACCACCAGCACATGGGCGACCAGGGCGCTGGTCGTGGCCGGGTCCGGCACCTTGGTGGCAGTCAGTTCGCTAAGCAGAAAGCGGCGGATCTCGGCGCCGCTCAAGGGGCGCGCCAGCACCAGTTCGGCTCCGGCTGCGCGCAGGCTGGCCGCTTCGTCACGCCCGGCGCCGACAATCGCCGCCAGGAGCGGACGCCCCGGACGGTCGCGCAGGCTGGCCAGCAGTTCAAGGCCGGAACCGGCCTCGAAGGACGGGTCCACCACCACCCAGTCAAAACCGGTGCCGACATCAAGCATCTCGCCAACCGCCGGCCGATCGTAGGCCAGTTCGCTGCGGCAACCAAAGAAGGCCAGCTGTTCGACCAGCGCATCGCGCAACAGCGGATCGCCGACCGCCAGTAGCGCGGCACGCCCGGTCAGCGGCGGCTCGGCCGGCCCGCTCTGAGTGTCCACGCCGAGTTCGAACTCGACCCAGAAACAGGAGCCACAGCCGGGCTCGGTGACGTAATCGATCTCGCCCCCCATCAGCTCGACCAGTTGCTTGGCGATGGACAAGCCCAACCCCGTCCCGCCGAAACGCCGGGCCATGGAGTTGTCGGCCTGGGAGAAGGAGTGGAAGAGTCGCTCACCCGCCCCCCGCGGCACGCCGATACCGGTATCACGCACCTCTGCCCGCAAACGCAGGCGCCCGCCCGACAGGCACGGCGCCCGGCTGATGACGATGCCGATTTCGCCCTTTTCGGTGAACTTCTGGGCATTCGAGACCAGGTTGTTGAGCACCTGGCGAACGCGCAGCGCGTCGCCCACGACCCGGTCCGGCACCCGGCGATCCACGTGGAGGCGCAACAGCAGACCGCGCTCGTGGGCCGAAGTGGCGAACAGGGCAGCCACCTGGTCCACCGTATCCCGCAGGGAAAACGGCAAGGCCTCGAGTTCAAGGCGTCCGGCCTCGATTTTCGATACGTCGAGCACGTCGTTGATGATCTCCATAAGGGCGCAGGCCGAGTTGTCCAGCATATCAACAAAGCGCCCCTGCCGCTCCGCCAGGGAAGTCTGGCGCAACAGGCCGATCATTCCCATGACCCCATTCATCGGCGTACGGATTTCGTGGCTCATGTTGGCCAGGAACTGGGACTTGGCGCGGCTGGCCGCCTCGGCCTGCTCCTTGGCGCCCTGCAGCTCGGCGGTACGGGCCGCCACCTCCGAGGCCAGGTGTTCCCGGTGAAGCGTCAGTTCCCGGTCGCGGGCGGCGATTTCCGCCAGCATGCCGTTGAATCCGGCAATCAGCTCGCCCACTTCATCGGCGTAGCCCCCCGGGGCACGCAGATCGTAGCGCTTGTCGGCGCCCACCTCGCGCACGACACCGGCAAGCGTCTGCAGTGGCGCGACAATCATCCCCTGCATGCGCCGGGTGAACAATTCCGCGGCAATCAGCGCCACCACCAACCCGAGCAGGGCAAAGCCACTCCACAGGGCGATGCGCCCGACAATCGGCTTGAGATCGAACTCGAGGATGAGCTCACCCAACTGGTCGCCATCGCTGTGCAGGCGCTGGCTCACCACCAGGCTCAGGGGTCGCCAATGAGTCGCCCCCCCATCGGCCAGCGCCTTGAGTGCCGTCACCCGTGTGGCCTCGCTGCGCAGGTTGGCCGGATAGGCAGCGAAGATCGTTCCGTCCGGACGCACCAGCACGGCCGCGGCCACCCGTTCGTGGTAGCGCAGGGACGCCAGCAGATTGTCGGCAACCCGTGAATCGTCGAAGCGCAGCGGCGAAATGGCGCTGTCGGCAACAATTTCGGAGAGCACCCGGCCATCCTCTTCGGCCCGCCGCACTTCGTTGCGCACCTCGGTGACGAAAATGGTCAGCAGGGCCACGCCAAGGGCAATCAGCACGCTGCGCCGGACAATGATGCTGAGCTTGCGCCCGATGGGCAGATCTCTCAGGTCCTGCATCTCAAGGGCCTTTCGTGCCGATGACGTTACGCCCCAGACGGAGCAGCTGGGAGCTGGCACGCAGGCTGTCACGCTGCAGGGACGCCTGGTTGATGTCGAAGCGCACCCGCTCGTCCTCGGTGACCAGGCCAATACTCCCGCCCGCCTCGGCAAAGCCGTCGATATCGCTCACGGTGAGCACGCCGCGCAAGGCCAGCCCGCGCAGGATCAGGCCCATCCGCCGTTCCTCCGAATCCGACACGAAAACAATGTGACACTCCATCGCCAGCTCCAGGCTATCGGCCGAACGCACCCGCACTTCGTGACCATTGACCTGGCGCCCGTCAAGACTGGTGAGGGCCCCACCAAAAGGATCGCGTCCCAGGACACACAAGCGGAGCGCCGCCCCACCCGGCAGACGCGAGGCCGGCCATTCCATGTAACGGGCAAAGTTGAGCAGGTAGGCAGCCTTGATCTGGTATTCCCCTGGCGGTGGCGACGCCACGGCAAGGAGTCCGCCGAGGCCGAGCGCCACCAGGACTGCAATCAGGAAAAGGCGACGCATCACACCCGCGTCCTCAGAAGCGCCAGACGCCCTGGACATAGCCCCGCCGCGGCTGGTAGGCCGGCTGGCCGGGGAAGAAGTTCGACACGTATTCCAGGTGCAGGGGATCGAAGAGATTCTGTCCGACCACCGCCAGCTCGAAAGAGCGATTGACGCGCCAGCCATAGCGCAGATCTACACTTGTGTAAGCCGGCACGTCGCCCTGACCGATCGCCCCCATCCGCCGCAGCATGAGATCCAGCTCGCGACCACGCCCCAGGTTGATCAGCGTATGCAGGGTCGCCCAATGGTGGGGCGAGGAGGTTTCGAGGGCCCGCCCAAAGGCTGTGGTAATCGGATCGGTGCTGCGCCGGGCTGCGGTGTCCATCACGGTGTAGCTTGCCTGCAGGCGCAGGTTGGCCGTCACGGGCAGATCCAGGCCGAGCTCCAGCCCGGTACTGCGGACGCCACTCACGTTGCCCCGGTTCATGTACTGGATGGGAGCGTAATAGGGCACCACCGGAATCGGCACAACTCCCGGGCCGATCGCCCCCGTGGTCCCGCTGATCAGGCGGCGATAATCATGGTGAAAAACCACCGCCTCGAAGCTGCCATTGCCCAGATTGTGGCGATAGCCCAGCTCCAGCGCATCCAGGCGCTCGGCCCGCGGCCTCCACCCGGCCCCCGGCTGGGACACCATCGCCACTGCCGGAAACGGCGAGCCCGGCGGCGTCGCCTGGAGCCCGAAAAGAATCGTCGCATCCGACTCGCCGATCGACGGCGTCCGTGCCGCCCGCGACCAGCTGGCCCACAGGCTGTCCGCCAGGGTCGGCGTCCACATCAGACGGGCCGTGGGCTGGGGCTCGAAGTGCGACGTGCTCGAATACTCGAAACGCCCGCCCAGGGTCAGTTTCCAGGTTTGCGGCACCAGGGTGATCTCGTCCTGCACAAAAGCGCTCATCACCCGGAACTGCCGGCGCGGCGGCGTAATACCGAGCACCGCGGTGGTCGCCTCGATCTCGGTCTGGGTATAACGACTCCCCAGGCCCCACATCATTTCATGCCGTCCGCTGGGCACCAGGCGGTGCTGGAAGTCCAGGTCGGCCGTATTGACGGTGCCCTTGCCGTAGGCCGCCACATTGGCCCACTGATGATCCAGATAGGCTTGCACCGAGGCCTCGCCACCGGCCAGCCCCCAGTTGTAGCGCCCCGTCAGGCTGCTTCCCTCGAATTCGAACTGAAGCGGCAGCAGGCCACCGTAACCCGCCGCGGCGGCGGTCTGGATGTTCTCGACACTGGTGCGACGATAGCTGCTGCCCTGCAGCATCCAGGCATCGACCCCGGAGCCCGCCCCATCCATGCGAAAACCGGTGTTCCAGCCGTAATTGCGGTCCAGGTCGGACTTTCCGTCGGCCGCCCGGGAGCGCTCCAGCTCGCTGCCCTTGGCATACACACGCAAGGCCCCGATGCCTTCCAGGTCGAAACCCTGACGCACCGCCGTCACCGCCCGTCCCTGATCGTCCAGGTTGGCCGACACAAGGCTGCCACGAGTCACGGTCGCCTTGCGGGTCACGATGTTGATCACCCCGTTGACCGCATTCGCCCCCCACAGGGAGGCCCCCGGCCCGCGGATCACCTCGATGCGCTCCACGTCCTCCAGCATCACGTCGAGGGCTTCCCAGAACACCCCGGAGAAAAGCGGGCTGTAAACACTGCGGCCGTCGATCTGGACCAGCAGCTTGTTGGAGAAACGTCCCTCCACACCGCGCACGCCCACCGCCCAGCGCCCGCCACCAATCTGCGCCACGTTCACGCCCGGCACCTCACGGAGGGCCTCCGGCACGCTGCGCGCGCCACTGCGGCGGATATCCTCGGCCGACAGAACCGTCACCGCAGCCGGCATTTCGGACAGCTTCTGGGCCTTCCGGGAGACGGCGGCGACATCGAGCCGGACCAGTTCCTCCAGGGTCAGATCGGCCAGGGGCGCCTCGTCGGCACACACGGCGGCAGCCTGCCACAGGACGGGAAGAAGGAGACAGGCGCGGTAGGGATGCGGCATCAATTCAAGAAACGAACAGAAGGTGAAAGACGGAAGCAGGCCAGGTAGCCCATCCGGTTACAGGCGCTGTTTTACCGAAGCACCAGCCGGAGCCGCTACCGAACAATTGGCATTATCAATAAATTCGCTAAAAGCCTGACAGCACAGCGTGGAAAATGTCACGCCAGCGCCCCCGGCCAGCCGGGGCACACATGGTCCAGCGACACGCCGTCGTCCGCCCCGCCTTGGGCTACAATCAACGGCTTTCCAGACTCCGGCGGCAATCAGCCCCACGCCCGTCAAGGTACGACCCAGATGACCGCTCCGACCCAGCTCCCCGAAGAAGCCGCACCCAGCAACTTCATCCGCAACATCATCGACGAAGACCGACGCCTCGGCAAATGGGGCGGCCGCGTCGAAACCCGCTTCCCGCCCGAGCCGAACGGCTATCTGCACTATGGCCACGCCAAGAGCATCTGCCTGAACTTCGGCCTCGCCCAGATTTACGGCGGCGCCTGTCACATGCGCTTCGACGACACCAATCCGACCAAGGAAGAGCAGGAGTACGTCGACGCCATCATCGAGGCCGTCCAGTGGCTGGGATTCGACTGGGGTCAGCACCTGTACTTTGCGTCGGACTACTTCGACAAGATGTACGCCATGGCCGAGCACCTGATCACCGTCGGCAAGGCCTACGTCGAATCCCTGTCGGCCGAGGAAATGCGCGCCTACCGCGGCACCCTGTCGGCGCCGGGCAAGGACAGCCCCTACCGCAACCGCAGCGTGACCGAGAACATCGAACTCTTCCAGCGCATGAAGGCCGGCGAGTTCCCCGACGGCACGCACATCCTGCGCGCCAGGATCGACATGGCCTCGCCCAACATCAATCTGCGCGACCCGGCCATCTACCGCATCCGCCACGCCACCCATCACCGCACCGGTGACCGCTGGTGCGTGTACCCGATGTACACCTTCGCGCACCCCATCGAGGATGCGCTCGAAGACGTCACCCACTCGGTGTGCACCCTCGAATTCGCCGACCAGCGCCCGTTTTACGACTGGCTGCTCGATGCGCTCGCCGATGGCGGCTTCTTCGCCCGCCCGGTGCCGCGCCAGATCGAGTTCGCCCGCCTCAACCTCACCAACGTGGTGCTCTCCAAGCGCAAGCTGATCCAGCTCGTCGAAGAAAAACACGTCGCCGGCTGGGACGATCCGCGCCTGCCGACCCTCGTCGGCGCCCGTCGCCGCGGCTTCACGCCCGAAGGCTTCCGGAACTTCGCCGAACGCATTGGCGTCTCGAAAGCCGACTCGTGGATAGACATGAGCGTGCTCGAAGACTGCATGCGCGAGCACCTCAACGAAACGGCCGAGCGCCGCGTCGCCGTGCTCGATCCGGTGAAGCTGATCATCACCAACTACCCCGAAGGCCACACCGAGCGCTGCCACGCCCCCAACCACCCGCTCCACCCCGAACTCGGCAAGCGTGAAATGCCCTTCGGGCGCGAACTGTGGATCGAACGCGAAGACTTCATGGAAACCCCGGTCAAGGGCTACCACCGCCTCTACCCGGGCAACATGGCCCGCCTGCGCTACGGCTTTGTGGTCAAGTGCACCGGCTGCGAGAAGGATGCCGACGGCAAGATCACCGCCGTGCTGTGCGAATACCTGCCCGACTCCAAGTCCGGCACCCCCGGCGCCGACACCTACAAGGTCAAGGGCAATCTGCACTGGGTCTCGGTCGAGCACGCCTACACCGCCGAAGTGCGGCTGTATGGCCGCCTGTTCGCCCACGCCACCCCCGGCAGCCGCCGCGAGGGCGACCCGGAAGGTCTCGAACGCAACTTCATCGACGACATCAACCCGGACAGCCTGCGCACGATCACCGCCCAGCTCGAACCGGCCCTGCGTGCAGCCCGGCCCGAAGCCCGCTTCCAGTTCGAACGCCACGGCTACTTCGTTGCCGATCGCATCGATTCCGCCGACGGCGCACCGGTGTTCAACCGCACCGTCACCCTGCGCGACACCTGGAAGAAATAAGCACCATGACCCGGACGGGACGGCCTCCATCCGGGGCTGTCCCGGGTGTTTTCCTGTCCATCACTCCCCGCTCGACTCATGATCAAGCCATAATTGCATGCCGGGCAGCTCTGGCATCACAGCAAACATGGCATGCCCGACCGAGCAGACATTTAAGCTTCGGTCGTAAATGCCGATTACAAGCGGACGCCCATCGAGGCATCCGCTGATTCGCGCCAACCACCGCGAATAATCCGACGAAACCCCCTTCGCCTCGCCCGACAAGCGTTACAGATGCTGAGCCACCTCTCGATACGCGTTCGCCTACTGCTCGCCAGCACCGTGGTCCAGGTCGTGATGCTCACCCTGCTGCTCACCAACAGCGGACGGCTCATGAACGAAGCCACCAGCGCCAGTCTCAACACGCTCATCGCCCAGAACGCCGCCATCCTCAACGTCGTCACCGCCACCTTCGTCCCGCAGGGCCGCTACACCGACCTCCAGGACACCCTCGGCGAACTCCTCAACGAAACCAACGAAGGCCTCATCTACGTCCGCATCGTCGACGCCGCCGGCAAAACGCGAGTCCGCGCCGGCCTGCCCGAGATGCACCTCCTGCCGCCCCCCGACGACGCCAGCGTCCTCAACCTGGGCGCCGGCATGGCCCACAACCTCATCCACGTCCGCCGCCCGGTTCTGCTCGAGCGCAACCAGGTCGGCTTTGTCCAGTTCGGCGTTTCGGTTTCGGCGCTCACGCTCGCCAAGCAGCAAATCCTCAGCCAGGGCATCGCCATCGCCAGCGCCGAGGTGCTGCTCACCCTGCTGCTGCTGGGCGCCGTCGGCTACCTCATGACACGCAACCTCGGGCGCCTGCTGCGCGGCAGCCAGGCCATTGCCGCCGGCCAGCTCTCCCATCGCCTGCCCGAACACGGCCAGGATGAACTCTCCCAGCTCTGCCAGCACTTCAACCGCATGGCCGGCGCGCTCCAGTCGCGCATCCAGGAACTCGAAAGCACCGCCCGCCAGCTGGCCACCAGCGAGGAGCGCTACGCCCTGGCCACCCGCGCCGCCAACGACGGACTGTGGGACTGGGACATCGCCAACGACAAGACCTACTTCGCCCCGCGCTTCGCAGAGATCCTCGGGCTGTCGCCCGACACCTTCGCCGGCACCCGGGAGACCCTTGTCGATCACCTCCACCCGGAAGACCGGGAGCCTTTCCGCCTGCGCATGATCGCCCACCTGAAACGGGAATCCGCCCAGCTCATGGTCGAACACCGCATCCTGCATGCCGACGGCAGCTACCGCTGGATCCTGACCTGCGGCATGGCCGTCTTCGACGCCAAGAACGGACGGGCCGTGCGCATGGCCGGTTCCATCAGCGACATCCACCTGCGCAAGCGGGCCGAAGACCAGCTCCTCCACGACGCCCTCCACGACGGCCTTACCGGCCTTGCCAACCGGGCCCTCTTCGTCGAACACCTGCAAAACACCCTGCGCCACGCCGACCGGGTTTCCGGCAGCCTGTTTGCCGTGCTGCACATCAACATCGAACGCTTTCATGTGGTCAATGACAGCCTCGGCTACACCGCCGGCGACGATCTCCTGCGTCTGATCGCGTCGCGCATCCGGGCCCTCGCCCGCGCCGGCGACGTGGTCGGGCGCATCGGTGGCGACCAGTTCGCCGTGCTGCTCGACGACATCCCCGACGCAGCCGAGGCAATCCGCTTCTCCGAGAACCTGCAGATCCGCCTGGCCGAAAATGCCGAACTCAACGGCCACTCCCTGTGCCCCAAGACCCGCATCGGCGTCGCCCTCGGCAGCGGCGGCTTCAACAACGCCGAAGACCTCATGCGCGATGCCGACAACGCCATGCACCGCTCGCGCAGCAGCGCCGACAACACCATCACCGTCTTCCAGTCGGCCATGCACCGGCAGGTCATGCGCGACCTCCAGCTCGAATCCCAGCTGCGGGCGGCCCTCCGGGATCAACAGCTCATCGCCCACTTCCAGCCCATCGTCGACCTCAAAACCGGCCGCGCCACCGGCTTCGAAGCGCTGGTCCGCTGGCCCCAGGCCAGCTCCCGCCGGATCGGGCCCGACGTTTTCATCCCCCTCGCCGAATCCCTCGACCTGGTCCATGAACTCGGCATGCAGATGCTCGACCAAAGCTGTGCCCGCCTCAAAACCTGGCGCGACCTCGGACTCGCCGACGAGAGCCTGTCGATCAGCGTCAACCTGTCGCCCCGCCAGCTCATGCAGGTCGACCTGGCCGACCAGATCGTCGCCTGCATCGAACGCCACGGTCTGCCACCCAGCGCCCTCAAACTCGAAATCACCGAAGGCACCCTCGTCACGCGCAAGGAACTCGCCACCAGCCAGCTCGGCAAGCTGCGCGCCAAAGGGCTCAAGATCCTCATCGACGACTTCGGCACCGGCTACTCGTCCCTCAGCTACCTCCACTCCATCCCCTGCGACACCATCAAGCTCGACGGCTCCTTCATCCGCGAAATCGAGCGCGATACCCGTCTGCGGGCCATCGTCGGGGCCAGCATCCATCTGGCCCACGAACTGGGCATGAGCGTGGTGGCGGAATGCATCGAAACCCGGGCCCAGGCCGACCTGCTGCGCGAACTCGATTGCGACTTCGGGCAGGGCTACCTTTTCTCCCCTGCCGAACCCGCAGACCGGGTCGAGACATGGCTCAGCACCAACGCCAGCCAGCCCGAATGGAGCCACGCATGAGACGCTTCGCCGCGCCCCTCCTCGCCCTCAGCCTGAGCATCGGCCCTGCCGTCGCGGCAGACTCCCCCTCGCCGTTCAGCCTGTCCGGCTTCGGCACCCTCGGCGCCGTCCGCACCGACAAGGACAACCGGGCATTCCGCAGCAGCACACTGCAGGACAGCGGCGCCGGAACCGCCCTGGACCTGTCCGTCGACTCCGTGCTGGGCCTGCAAGGCTCCTTCAAGTTCAGCGAAAAACTCGACATCACCGTCCAGTCGGTCGTCCGCAAAGGCCGTGGCGACAGCTACAACCCGCAGCTCACCTGGAGCTTCATCCGCTTCCTGGCAGCCCCTGCCCTGTCGATCCGCGCCGGCCGCACCCGCACCCCGTTTTTCATGTACTCCGACTCGCTGAACCTCAACTACGCCAGCCCGTGGGTGCGCCCGCCAGTCGAGGTCTACAGCCTGAACCCCTTCTCCGACCTGGACGGCGTCGACGCGCTCTACCGCCAGTCCCTGGGCGATGTGGATCTGGAACTGCATGCCTACGCCGGCAAGAGCGACCTCAAGCTGAGCGAAGTCTCCGGCAAGTTGCGGGCGATCCGGGGCATCCGGGCCGCCCTGAGCACTTCCGGCCTGACGGCCCAGGTCGGGTTCGCCAAATCGAACCTCGCCCTCAACTGGGGCGGCCCCTTCTTCGCCAGCCTCAGCAACCAGCTCGAGGCCAGCGGAAACACCCAGGCCCTGAACGAGATTTCCGGATCCGACGGCAAGACCACCTTCATCTCAACCGGTTTCCAGTACGACCAGGGCAAACTCCTGATCGTCGGCGAATACGCCATGCGAACCGTTGACCGCTACACCACCAACTCGGCGGGCTGGTACCTGACCTCCGGCTATCACTTCGGCACCCTGACGCCCTACGTCACCTACGCCCGACAGCACGAAGTCTCGACGGACATCTCCGCCACCACCGGCATCCCCCGCCTCGACAGCACCATCGATCTGTTCAACGCCGTCAGAAACAAGGCCCAGCGCAGCATCGCGGTCGGCATGCGCTGGGACGCCGCCCGCAACGTGGCCATCAAGGCCCAGCTCGAGCGCGTTCAGCCCGGGCCCCGCGGACTGGGCATCTTCCTGTCGGACGACTTCCGGGACAACGTCAACCCTGGCGGGCCGGTGCACGTACTCAGCCTGTCGACCGACTTTGTCTTCTAGCCCGATGCGCCAGCTTCGTGCCCTTTTCCTGCTCGCCTCCCTGCTGCTCTCCGGCACCGGCAAGGCAGAGATCGTCGTCGTCGCCAGCAACCGCAGCGGCCCCATCGAACTGACCCGCGAGCAAGCCGAGAAACTCTATCTCGGCCGCAGCGTCACCCTCGGCGACGGCACACCGGTCAGCCTCGTCGACCTGCCCAACGGCAGCTTGCGCGACGAGTTCTACCTCAAGCTGACCGGCAAGAATCCGGCCCAGATCCAGGCCTACTGGTCGCACCTCGTCTTCACTGGCCGTGCGCTGCCCCCACGAGAGGCCGCCTCCCTTGTCGAAGCACGCCAATGGCTCAGCGGTACGCCCAACCTGATCGGCTATATCGACCGGGCGGAGCTCACCGGCGGCATGCGTGTTCTCCTCCGCCTCCCCTGAAACTGCAGACATTTGACACCTGGGCCGCCCCAGTCTGTTAACTTCAGTCAGTTGCAGGCCAATACGGGGGAAAGTCTCAGCACAAAGGCGTCGCGCACCCTAGAATCCGACGCGACAGCATCCTTTCAGACTTTCCGCTCCATGACGCAGCCCCAGAGCAGCACCCACCGTTACCAACCCGCCACCTCGATGACCACAGGACAAACCCTGCTGTGGTTTCTCGGCGGCATTGCGGCAATGTTCCTGATTGTCTCGATCGCCTTTGCCATCAAGCTGGCAGCCGACGGACGCCTGTCCTTTTTCGGGAAGGGCCGCACCGGCAGTGCCGCACCCCAGGCGAGCGTCAGCCCCGCCCCAGGCAAGCGCAGCCCGGCCAACGAGCCTGTCACACCGCCGGTCTCGGCGTCCACCGTGACTCCGGGCGCCACCAGCGGATTCGTATCCGGCTCCGAAAACATCCTTCCCCCGGAAGCCGCCCACCTTGCCAAAGCCGCGGCAGAGCCGACTGTTCCTGTCGCCCCCGTAAAGGCAGCCGAACCCGCCAAGGCCGCACCACAAGCAGCAAGCCCTCCGACCCCGGCAACGCCTCCTGCAACGTCGTCGACTGAAACCATCCCGAACACGCTGAACGCCTGGGCCGCGGACTGGGGGCGCAAGGACATCGACGCCTACCTCAAGCACTACGCAAGCGACTTCCAACCGGCCAAGGGCATCGACAGGCCAACCTGGGTCGCTCAGCGCAAGCAGCGCCTGGCCAGGCCCGAAGCCATCTCGGTGACGATTTCCGGGCTCGACATCAAGACCACCGGCGACAAGGCCAGTGTCCGCTTCATCCAGACCTACCGCGCAGGCGAGCAAAACCTCCGCGAAACCAAGACCCTGGAACTCGCACTCCGCGACGGACACTGGTTGATCCAGCAGGAACGCGTCGGCGGCTGAACGCCGCAAAGCACCAGCGAACTTGACAGCCCCGACACTCCCGTATAAAATTCCGCGTTTCCTGAAAACCCTTCAAATCGGAGTACATCCATGTACGCGGTCATAAAAACCGGCGGCAAGCAGTATCGCGTCGTCGCCGGCGAAAAACTCAAAGTAGAACAGATACCGGCAGACGTGGGCTCGCAAATCACCATCGACCAGGTTTTCATGGTCGGCGAAGGCGAGTCGGTCAAGATTGGTACGCCCGTAGTCACTGGCGCCACCGTCACAGCCACCGTGGTTTCCCACGGCCGTCACGACAAGATCAAGATCTTCAAGATGCGTCGTCGTAAGCACTACCAGAAGCATCAAGGTCACCGCCAGAACTACACCGAGATTCGCATCGAAGCGATTTCGGCATAAGGAGAAAGCGACATGGCACACAAAAAGGCTGGCGGCAGTTCACGTAACGGTCGCGACTCAGAAAGCAAACGTCTTGGCGTAAAGCGCTACGGCGGTCAATTCGTTCTCGCCGGCAACATCATTGTTCGCCAGCGTGGCACCGAGTACCACCCGGGCGACAACGTCGGCATCGGCAAGGATCACACCTTGTTTGCGCTGACCGAAGGCACCGTTCAGTTCACCGTCAAGGGCGCCAACAAGCGTCGTACCGTGAGCATCGTCGCTGCTGCTGAATAAGCGCCGACGGCAAGTCTTTAAAGCCCTATCTTCACGGTAGGGCTTTTTTTCTTTCAGGCTGGCGAATAGATCCACTGCTTTCTCCAAACCCAAGCCCCAACCGGAAACACCCATGAAATTTTTCGACGAAGCCCGTATTGAAATCATCGCCGGTGACGGCGGGAACGGCGCCTCCACCTTTCGCCGGGAAAAATACATTCCGATGGGCGGACCGGATGGTGGCGATGGCGGCAAGGGCGGCGATGTCTACGCCGTCGCCGACCGCAACCTGAACACCCTGATCGACTTCCGCTTCAAGCGCACCTTCGTCGCCGAACGCGGCGAAAACGGGCGCGGCGCCGACTGCTACGGCAAGGGCGGCAGCGACGTCGACCTGCGCATGCCGGTCGGCACCATCATCACCCTGCAGGAAACCGGCGAAACCATTGCCGACCTGGATGTGGACGGCAAGCGTGTACTGATCGGCCAGGGCGGTCGCGGCGGCCTCGGTAACCTGCACTTCAAGACCAGTACCAACCGCGCCCCGCGCAAAAAAACCATGGGCGTGGAGGGCGAACGCAAGAGCCTCTACCTCGAACTCAAGGTGCTCGCCGACGTCGGTCTGCTCGGCATGCCCAACGCCGGCAAATCCACCTTCATCCGCGCGGTGTCGTCTGCCAAACCGAAGGTTGCCGACTACCCCTTCACCACCCTCGCCCCCAACCTGGGCGTGGTGCGCACGTCCGAAAACCGCAGCTTCGTCATCGCCGACATTCCCGGCCTGATCGAAGGCGCCGCCGACGGCGCAGGGCTTGGCCACCAGTTCCTGCGTCACCTGCAGCGCACCCACATCCTGCTGCACATCGTCGACATCGCCCCCTTCGACCCGGATGCCGATCCGGTGCATGACGCCCACGCGATCGTCGAGGAGCTGCGCAAATACGATGAAGAACTCGTCAACAAGCGCCGCTGGCTGGTTCTCAACAAGCTCGACCTGATTCCCGACGAAGAAGAACGCAAGGAACGCGTAGCCGCCTTCCTCGACGCCTACGGCCCGGTCGAACGCCACTTCGAGGTTTCCGCCATCAGCCGCACCGGCTGCCAGGAAGTCGTGTTTGCCATTCAGGACGTACTCGACGCCGAGAAGGCCATCGCCCAGGCCGCCGAGGACGCAGCCGCGCTCGAAGCCGCAGCCCGCGCCGCCGCCGAACCCGAGGCACAGCCCGAAGAGGAAGACGACGACATCGATTACGACGAAACCGAAGACGGCGAAGAAATGGACGACGATGAGAACCTCAATCCGTAACGCCCGCCGGCTGGTCGTCAAGGTCGGCAGCGCCCTCGTCACCAACAACGGCGAGGGCCTTGCCGTTGCCGCCCTGGCCGACTGGGCGCGCCAGATCGCCGCCCTGCGTACCGAAGGGCGCGAGGTGGTGCTGGTGTCGTCCGGCGCCATTGCGGCCGGCATGCAGCGCCTGGGCTGGTCCAGCCGCCCGCAGGAAATGCATCAACTCCAGGCGGCAGCGGCCGTCGGCCAGATGGGCCTCGCCCAGGCCTACGAAAGCGTCTTCGCCCAGAACGGCCTGCACACCGCCCAGATCCTCCTCACCCACGCCGATCTGGCCGACCGGACGCGCTACCTGAACGCCCGCTCGACACTGGTAACACTGCTGGAACTGGGTGTTGTGCCGATCATCAACGAGAACGACACCGTCGTTACCGATGAGATCAAGTTCGGCGACAACGACACCCTGGGCGCCCTGGTGGCCAACCTGATCGACGCCGACGCGCTGATCATCCTCACCGACCAGCAAGGCCTCTACACTGCCGACCCGCGCAAGGACCCGAGCGCCACACTGATCGGCGAAGAGCGCGCCGAAAACACCGCCCTCGAAGCCATGGCAGGCGACGCCGGCACCGGCATCAGCAAGGGCGGCATGATCACCAAGGTGCGCGCAGCCCAGCGCGCAGCTCGCAGTGGCGCCCACACCTGCATCGCCAGCGGCCGCGAAACCGATGCCCTGCTGCGCGTAACAGCTGGCGACGACATCGGCACTCTCCTCTACGCCACCAGCACGCCACTGGCCGCCCGCAAGCAATGGCTGGCCGACCACCTGCAGCTGGCCGGTAGCCTGACCCTCGACGAGGGCGCCATCGACGCCCTGAAGGCTGGCAAGAGCCTGCTGCCCATTGGCGTGATTGCTGTAGACGGCGAGTTCGCCCGCGGCTCTGTAGTTGCCTGCCGAACCCGTGACGGCAAGGAGATTGCCCGCGGCCTGGTCAACTACGCCGGCAACGACAGCCGCCGCATCGCGCGCCACGCCTCCAGCGAGATCGAGGAACTACTCGGCTTCATCGAAGAGCCGGAGCTCATTCACCGCGACAACCTGGTGCTGCTCGGCTAATTTTTTCCAGCACCATTCACCAAAGCAAATGGCCACCGAAACCGGTGGCCATTTGCTTTGGTGCACACATCACACCTTCATCTCCGACGACCTGAACCTGAAATAAAAAACGGACACCCGAAGGTGTCCGTCTTGAATCCAATTCAGAGCAAGTCTGAATTAGAAGGAGTGACGCAGGCCCAGGGAGATACCGGAAACGGTAGCGCCGGTGGTGCTGGCGCCAACCGGCAGGTTGCCCGGATTCACGCCAGCGGCGTTGATGCCGAAGTCGTAGCCAGCGTTCTTGTCGTTGTTCATCATGGCGTAGGTAGCCTTCAGCATGGTGCGCTTGGACAGGCTGTGCTCAACGCCCAGTTCGAACAGCTTGGCACCGGTGTCGCTGGCGCTGGAGCCGTTGACCTTCAGGTCACGAGCAACGTAAACCTGGCCCAGCAGCTTGGAGGCCGGGGTCACGTTGAAAGTGGCACCCAGACCGTAGACGGCTTGGGTGGCCTTGGCGCCGCCGAAGTGGTCAGCACGGGCCAGATCGAAGATCGCGCGGATGGAGGCCATACCGAAATCGTAGGAACCGCCAACACGGAAGTCAGCAACCTTGGTGTCAGCAGCATTGCCCAGGGACACGGCGTTGTAGGTCACGGCAGCCATGGCCGGGCCATTGGCGTACTTCAGGCCAACGTCGTAACCAGTGGTGTTGACTTGGTTGTTCAGACCGTGGATCGACTTGTTTTCGTTGGCCACGTAGGCAACGGTGGCGTTCAGGCCAGCGAAGCTCGGGGAAACGTAAGCAATGGCGTTCTTCCAACGGGTGTCGAAGATCGAAGCGCAGGTGGTGTTACGGGCGCAGGTGGCCGAACCAGCAGCGGTGTAATCACCAGCAGTGGTGGTGGTGCCGAGCAGGTTGTTGCCCAGCTTGCCGAGGATGCCGGAGTTGGAGCCGATGCCGGTAGCGCCGGCATTGACGTCAACAGCACCGCCCAGAGCGCGGGTCGGGCCAGTCAGGTTACCCAGAACCACGGTACCGAAGCCGCCGGCAACGCCGACGAAGCTGTCACGGGTGGCGCCAAGGGAGCCGGTGTTGTCGAAACCAACCGAGCTTTCGAACTGGAACACGGCGGTCAGGCCATTGCCCAGAGCCTCAGCACCCTTGAAACCGATCAAGGAGGAGTTGGTGGAAACGCGGGTCGTGTTGCCCAGTTCGTTGTTGGCATCGCCAGCGATCTTGACGACGTCAAAGGAAGCGTCGGCAACACCGTAAACGGTCACGTTGGCTTGAGCGAAGGCGCCGGTGGAAGCCAGGCCAGCGACGGCCAGAGCGATCAGTTTCTTTTGCATATGTTTCTCCTCTTGATTGAAGACTGGCACGCACCACTTGCGCGGGGCCGACCAATTTCACCTCTCTAACGAGAAGTTGGCCTGCATTGTGTGGGTCAGGCAAAGGGTAGAGCAAGGACAGCGTTGTTTTTTGGGCGCGGGAAGGCGGTGGACTGTTGCAAGTTCGCAACAGGAGCGGACCAAGGATGAAAGGATGCGCCCCCCTCGACGATCTGAAACAAAAAAGCCAGCCCGAAGGCTGGCTTTTTCACGGCAACAGGGCCTATTACTTCTGGCTGAGCACCCAGGCCACGAGAGTCTTGGCCTCGGCGGGGCTGACCTGCGGGTTGGGGGGCATCGGCATCGAGCCCCACACGCCGGAACCACCCTTTTGAACCTTTTCCACCAGCTTGGCTTCGGCAGTCTTGTCGCCCTTGTACTTGGCGGCGACTTCCTTGTAGGCCGGGCCGACAAGCTTCTTGTCCACAGCGTGGCAGGCCAGACAGTTCTTGCCCTTGGCCAGATCGGCACCGGCATCGGCGAAAGCGACGGTAGAGCCCATCAGACCAGCGATGGCGGCGACAGCAACAAGTTTCTTCATTGTGATCCTCTCGGGTTGTGTGGCGAAAAACATATCAGCGGAGTCTAAACTTCCCCTGCCAGTTTGCCAATTCTCATCAGCTCGGTTTCCAGGGCCGGCCACGTGGCGAATGGGCGCAGGCAATTAACGCCGGAGCACAGCCAGGCGTTGACCGCTTCGGCAACAGGCTTGTCGAGGGACGGCGGCAAACCGCGCAGGCCGGACGGCAAGGCAAGGCTCAGCAACGCCGGACGATAGACGCCAGCCAGCTGGCGCAGCCACTCGGGCAAGGCCGCGGCCTCTCCCCGCAACACCAGTACCGGGGGCGGCGCCAGATGTTCGGCGAGGGCAACGCCAAGGCTGGCAAAACCCATGGGGCTGGCACGCATGGCCGGATAGAAGGCCTGCAGGGTACGCTCGGCCGCGGCGAGATAGCGGACCTCGCCAGTCAAGTGACCAAGCCGCCCAAGCGCCTGGGCGGCGATGCCATTACCCGCCGGCATCGCGTTGTCGTGGCCGGTCTTGGGGCGGTGAATCAGGGTTTCGTGGTCGTGGCGGGTAAAGAAGAAACCACCGCCACCTTCGTCCTGGAAATCATCGAGGATTGCGTCGGCAAGATCCTCGGCAAACTCCAGGTCTTCGGCCCGATAGCCGGCCTGCAGGCTTTCGAGCAGCGCGGCAATCAGCAGGGCGTGGTCGTCCAGGTAGGCATTGAGATGGGCGCGACCATCCTTGAAAGTAGCGAGGAGACGTCCGTCCCGCCACAGGGTGTGCCGGATGAAATCGATGGCGGTGGTGGCTGCCGCCAGCCAGTCTGGCCGGTCGAAGACACGCGCGGCATGGGCGAGCCCGTGGATCATCAGTGCATTCCAGCTCACCAGCAGTTTGTCGTCGCGGCCGGGGCGGATACGGGCTTCGCGGTGAGCGAAAAGCTTGGCGCGTGCGCCGGCCAGGATCGCCTCCGCCTCTGCCTCGGTGAGCCCGAGCTTGGCGGCAATGCCGGCCAGCGGTTTGGCAATGTAGAAATGCCAGTGTTTCTCCTCGAAATTCGGCGGCCGGGCAACCCCGTAGTACGGGGAAAAAATGCGGAACTCACGCTCGTCGAGCAGGCTGCGGATCTCGGCCTTGTCCCACACGTAGAACTTGCCCTCCTCATGCTCGGAATCCGCATCGAGGGAGGATGCGAAGCCACCTTCCGGAAGGCGCATTTCCCGCAGCACCCAGGCCGCGGTTTGCTCGGCAGCACGCGCAAACAAGGGGTCGCCGGTCAGCGTCCAGGCGTCGGCGTAGAGCGCCAGCAGCGGCCCGTTGTCGTAGAGCATTTTTTCGAAGTGGGGAATGTTCCACCAGCCATCCACGCTGTAGCGGGCAAAGCCGCCGCCCAGCTGATCGAAGATGCCACCTTCGGCCATGCCGCTCAGGGTCTTGAGGGCCATGTCGCGCGCCTGTGCGTCGCCTGTCGCGGCAAAGTGCCGGAGCAGGAAATCCAGGTCGGCCGGATGGGGGAATTTGGGTGCACTGCCGAAACCGCCGTGCTCTTCGTCGAAGGTGGAGGCAAGGCCATCCCGCAGGGACTGCAGCGGCGCGGCGCTGAAGTCCGACGGATGGGCACGCCCCGTTGCCGTACCGCGGGCCAGGGCCGCGCGCAGGGCCTGGCCCTGTTCGTCGATGGCCGAACGCTGATCGCGAAAAGCGTGGTCGATGCGATCGAGCAGGTCGGGAAAGCCCGGCAGGTTGTACCGGGGTTCTTTGGGGAAATAGGTGCCGCTGAAGAAGGGACTGCCGTCAGGGGTCAGGAAGACGGTCAGCGGCCAGCCACCGTTGCGCTTGGCGAGCATCTGGTGGGCGGATTGGTAAATCTGGTCCAGGTCGGGCCGCTCTTCGCGGTCGACCTTGATGTTCACGAACAGGCGGTTCATCTGCGCCGCCACCGCAGGGTCCTCAAAGGATTCGTGGGCCATCACGTGGCACCAGTGGCAGGCGGAGTAGCCGATGGACAGGAGGATCGGCTTGTTCTCTCGGCGAGCCAGATCAAGGGCGTCCTCGCCCCACGGCCACCAGTCCACCGGATTGTCGGCATGCTGCTGCAAGTAGGGAGAGGTTTCGTGCTGGAGTCGGTTGGGCATGGGGATTCCCGGTGGGTTGTGTCGGTTCTTGTCGTGCGGACTTTCAGAAGGCGATGGCTACCGCGAACTGCAGGCGCACCCGATGGTCGCTCTGCCCGTAGGCCAGGTCCACCGCAATGGGGCCGGCCGGGCTCTTCCAGCGCGGGCCGAAACCGTAGCCGAGATTCATCTTGAAGAGCTTGCGCTCGTCGTTGGCGTTGCCGGCATCGACAAAGGCCGCGACACCCCAGTCGCCCTTGTACCAATGCACGTATTCGGCGCTGGTCACCGCCAGGTAGCGACCACCGACAGTGGCGCTGCCATCCGTCACGCCGAGGCTTTGATAGGCATAGCCGCGCACGGTTTGCGCGCCGCCGGTGCGGAACAGGAAATCCTGGGGCACGCCATCGCGGGAAGCCGCCACGGTAACGCCCCCCTCCGCCCGCAGGATGATCACATCCCGGTCGATGGCCGGCAGGAAGAGCTGATAGCGCCCATAGATGCGGCCAAAGTTGCGATCGGACAGCAGCGCCTGGGCAGCGCCGCCCAGTTGCAGGTTGATGACCTGACCGTCGCGGGGATTGAGGATGCTGTCCACGGAACGACGAGTCCATGACCAGTTGGCGGTGAGGGCGTTACGGCTCGACTTCAGACTGCCGTCGGGGGTCAGGATTTCGTGCTGGTAGTTGAGGGCGAAGCGGTTCTCGATGTTGCCGCGGGGAATGGTCCGCACCACCCCGACAGACTGGCGCTGGGTCTGCAGGCCGGAGATGTTGGTGTGCTCGGCCAGAACGCCGACGCTATCGAGGTAACCGGACAAGGACGGCGGCAGGAACACGTCGGCGTAGGCGAGCTGACGGCGCTGCTCGATACGAATGCCGCTGACCAGGTTGTGGGCGTTGTTCAGAAAATGGGCATCCCGGTAGCTGGTTTCAACCCGGTAACCGGTATTGCTGCTCACACCGAAGCCGAAACCGAGCCGCCGCGGTTTGGCTTCGGTGAGCTGTACACGCACCGGGGCTGCTTCCGGCGTGGGACTGTTGCGGTCGATATCGACGACCACCGAGGAAAAATAGGCGGTGTTCTGGAGGGCCGTCTGGAAGCGCAGCAGACGCTCCTGGCTGTAAGGCTCGCCAGGCGTTGGCGGGCGATAGCGTTCAATGAGGGACTGGTCATAATCTGCCAGGCCGCTGACCTGAAGCGGACCGAAGCGGAACACCGGGCCGGAGTCCACTTCCACGGCCAGGCTCGCGGAGCCGGTTTCCGGATCGATCACCGCGTGGCTGTCGGCGATCGCAGCAGCGGCGTATTCGTGGGTATTCAGCCCATCGAGCAGGCGCTGCTTGGCAGCATCCCAGTCCGCCTGCCGGAAGGGCTGGCCGACCGGCAGGCTCCAGGCACCTTTCAGGGCGGCCAGACGTGCCGGATGCTCGCCCTCGTCGCGAGTCAGCGCACCGGAAAAGCGGAGATCGACACTGGCAATAGTGGTGCGCCGGCCGGGGGTGACAACGATGCGAAAACCGCCTCCGTCGCCCTCCTCGCCTTCAATGGCTGGCGAAAAATAGCCTTCGGTGGCGAGCATTTCGCCGATTTCCTTGCGGGCACGTCGCAGCAGGGCGACACGACCACCGGCATCAAGAGCCCGCTCCGGGCGGCGCTCAAGAAAATCGAGGTGCCTCTCGAGCAGCGGACGGAGTTCGTCGGACACCACCAGGCTAACCCGCTCGTCGGCCGCCAGAACGCCACCGGCCGGAAGCAGGACAAACAGGGCGAGCAGCAGGCGGAAGACAAATGAATGGCATGGCACGGGCCGGATTCTAGCAGCCCTGCCGCGCAGTCCACCCGATCAAGCATCCCCCAGCCGCATGAGGCCCGCGTTACCGCCGGTGGCCGCCGTATTGACGGTCATGCAGCGCTCGAGAATCAGGCGCTCGATGGCGTAAGCCGGCGACGGGGCGAGGAAGGGCAGAATCGGCCCGGCCCGTTCGGCAAAAACGACACGCCAGCGGGCGGTCAACTCGATGTCGGGGAGATCGACCAGGACGGCCGCACAGGGGCTGGCAGGCGCGTCCAGACAGCGCTCGACCCACTCGATCACACCGGCCGGCAACAGGGGCTGCCAGGCCTCTGCGTTTGCACCGGCGGGCAGCAGCAGGCGGTTGCCGGTCGCCAGGGCCGCGGCGAGCTGGTGGAGCCACGCTTCGGCGCTGCCGGCCAAGCCAAGCAGCGCACCGCGGGAAGCAAAAATCAGGGTATTGGTTTCCCCGGTCGGGCCATCTAGGGACACGGCCAGCCCCGCCAGGGACGCCTGCCGGTAGGCCGCCAGATGCGCACGCAGCCGACCACGGGCGGCTTCATCCAGCAGTGCCGCGGCCCCGTCGACCAGCCATGCGTCGAACTGGTCGAGCGCGCGCCGCGGCGCGCGTGGCCGATCCGCCAGCGGCGCCGGTGCACCGCGCACCAGCCGGTGCAGGGCCAGCGGCCCGCCGGCCTTGGGCCCGGTGCCCGACAGCCCTTCACCGCCAAAGGGTTGCACGCCGACGACGGCACCGATCATGTTGCGGTTGACGTAGATGTTGCCGACCCGCACCCGGCTGACGATGTGGGCGATGGTCTCATCCACCCGCGACTGGATTCCCAGCGTGAGGCCGTAGCCGGTGGCGGCAATGGCATCGAGCACGGCGTCCAGATCCCGGGCAGCGTAGCGGACGACATGCAGAACCGGCCCGAAGACCTCCTGCCGCAGGTCGGTCGGCGACGGAATTTCAATCAGGGTCGGCGTGACGAAATGCCCCTTTGCGCAGGCGTCCGGCAAGCTGCGGGTAAGCACGCAGTGGCGGTTGGCCCGCATCGCGTCGATGTAGGCGTCGATCTGCATGCGGGCGGCGCCATCGATTACCGGGCCGACATCGGTGGCAAAATCGTCGCTGGGGCCGACCTTCAGTTCGGCCATGGCGCCATCGAGGAGCGTCAGCACACGGTCGGCGATGTCGGCCTGCACGCACAGCAGGCGCAGGGCCGAGCAGCGCTGGCCAGCCGAATCGAAGGCCGACGCCAGCACATCGGCCACCACCTGCTCGGGCAGGGCCGTGGAGTCGACGATCATTGCGTTGATGCCGCCCGTCTCGGCGATCAGCGGCACGTCGCCCCGGGCGGCCAGAACGCGATGGATGCGGGTCGCAACGGCCGTCGAGCCGGTAAACATCACACCGACCACCCGCGCATCGGCCACCAGCGCGGCACCCGTAGTTTCGCCGGTCCCCGGCAGGCACTGCAGCACATGGCGTGGAATACCTGCCTCATGCAGCAGGGCCACTGCCCGATCGGCGATCAGCGGTGTCTGCTCGGCCGGCTTGGCAATCACCGGATTGCCGGCGGCCAGGGCCGCAGCGATCTGGCCGACAAAGATGGCCAGCGGAAAATTCCACGGACTGATCGCCACCACCGGCCCGAGAGCCTGGCTGCCAGCCACGTCCCCCGTCCGCAGACGGCTGGCGTAATAACGGCAAAAATCGGCCGCCTCGCGCACCTCGCCGTGGCCGGCGCCAAAGGTTTTGCCGGCTTCGCGCACCAGCAGCGCGACCAGCGCATGGCTGCGCGCCTCGAACGCATCGGCGGCCCTTTCCAGGCAGGCGGCGCGGACGTCGACGCACGTGGCGGCCCAGCCCGGCGCAGCAGCGTCTGCCGCCAGCAAAGCGGCCTCCACATCAACCGGGCGCGCAAGCCGGACCTGGCCGACCAGTTCGTCCCGCACCGCCGGGTTGCGGATGGCGAGAAAACCGCCCTCCTCCACCAGCACATCCCCAGCCACGCGCGGCCGGATTTCCGGCACCTCCTCGCGACTGCGCGCCAGGGCAGCGAGAAAAGCCCGACGTACCGGTGCCGCAGCCAGATCAAAGCCCCGACTGTTGCGCCGACCCGAATAGAGCGCGGCGGGCAGCGGCACGCCGGGATGGTGGCTACCCGCGCTGGCAAGGGCCTTGCCCACCGGGTCGGCAGCCAGTTCGGCGAGCGGCACCGACTCATCCACGATGCGATTGACGAAGCTGGTGTTGGCGCCGTTTTCCAGCAAACGGCGCACCAGGTAGGCTAGCAGGGTTTCGTGGCGGCCCACCGGCGCATAGACGCGCACCGGACGGCGCAGGGACGGATCTTCGGCGTCGACCAGTTGCCGGTAGAGGGTCTCGCCCATGCCGTGGAGGCACTGAAACTCGTAATCCCCCGGCCGAAACGGCCCGCCCAGTTCGAGTACCGCGGCAACGGTGTGCGCATTGTGGGTGGCGAACAAGGGGAAGATGGCATCCGGCGCAGCCAGCAACTGGCGGGCACAGGCCAGGTAGGCCACATCCGTGTGCGCCTTGCGGGTATAGACAGGGTAATCGACCAGCCCCTCCTGCTGGGCCCGTTTGATCTCCCCGTCCCAATAGGCGCCCTTCACCAGGCGCACCATCAGGCGGCGCCGACAGCGACGGCCGAGGGCCACGACCCAGTCGATGACGGCTGGCGCACGCTTCTGGTAGGCCTGGACGACAAAACCGAGGCCGGACCATTCCGCCAATTGGGGATCACTGGCCAGGGCCTGGAGAAGATCGAGGGACAGTTCCAGCCGGTCGCTCTCCTCCGCATCGATGGTCAGGCCGATGTCGTGCCCCTTGGCCAGCAGGCACAGCTGGCGAACCCGCGGTAGCAGTTCGCACATCACACGATCACGCTGGGACCAGGTGTAACGGGGGTGCAGCGCCGACAGCTTGATGGAGATGCCGTTGCCCTTGTGCGCGCCGCGCCAGCGGTCGTGGGTGCCGATGGCGTGGATGGCCTGGGCGTAAGCGGCGGCGTAACGGGCAGCATCGTCGGCGGTTACGGCAGCTTCGCCGAGCATGTCGAAAGAGTAGCGGTAACTGCCAGCCTGCCCCTTGTTCGTGCGCTCCAGGGCGTCGTCGATCGTCTCGCCAAGCACGAACTGCTCGCCGACCAGACGCATGGCGCAATCCATCGCCTCGCGCACCAGGGTCTCGCCCCCCCGCGCAGCGATTCCGGCCAGGGCGCCGGGCACCCGGATCTCCTCGTCAGGCGCGAGCAGCCGCCCGGTGAGCGCCAGGCTCCACGCCGCGGCATTCACAAACAGGGACGGACTGTGGCCGACATGGCCGGACCAGTCCCGGTGGCACAGCTTGTCGCGGATCAAACGATCACGCCCGGCCGCATCGGGGACGCGCAACAAGGCTTCGGCGAGGCACATCAGCGCCACGCCTTCACTGCTGTCGAGGGAAAACTCGTTCATCAGCGCATCGACGCCGCTGGCCCGGCTACGGCTGCAGCGCACGCCGGCGGCAAGCTGCTCGGCCGTGCGAGTGATGCGGGACGCTTGCGCCGAGAGGAAACGGGCGTTGTCGATCAGCGCAGCGACGCAGTCCGCTTCGGGCCGGCGGGTCGCCGCCTCGATGGCCTGGCGAAGCGCGGCCAGGTCAGCATCGATCGGAACGGGTGGAGCGAGGTCGAACTGGGCAGACATGACGTCACCTGATCTGAAGCGGCGGGAGCCAACAGCAGATTCGACCGGCACGAAGGGAAACGATTCAACCGGACCCGTACAAACGGGCCCGGTTTGTGGAAAAAGCCGGAATCAGCCTTCCAGGTGGTAGCGCGTGACGAGCTCGACTTCGTTCTTCGAGCCCAGCACCACCGGCACGCGCTGGTGCAGCTTGGTCGGCTGGATGTCGAGGATGCGCTCACGACCAGTCGTGGCCGCGCCGCCAGCCGCTTCGACGATCAAGGCCATGGGATTGGCTTCGTACATCAGGCGCAGCTTGCCGCCCTTGTCCTTCATCTTGCTGTCGAGCGGATACATGAAGACGCCACCACGGGTCAGGATGCGGTGCACGTCGGCTACCATCGAGGCGACCCAGCGCGTGTTGAAGTCCTTGCCGCGAGGGCCTTCGGTGCCGGCCTTCAGCTCGTTGACGTAACGCTGGATCGGCGCTTCCCAGAAACGCTCGTTGGACGCGTTGATGGCGTATTCCTTGGTGTCCTCGGGAATTGTCATGTACGGGTTGGTGTAGATGAAGCTGCCCATTTCCCGGTCGAGAGTGAAACCATGCACACCATCGCCAACGGTCAGGATAAGCTGGGTCGACGGGCCATAGACCGAATAGCCGGCCGCTACCTGAGCCGTACCCGGCTGCATGAAATCGGCCTCGGTCGCGGTCTGCGAACCTTCGGGGCTGCGCAGCACCGAGAAAATCGTGCCAACGGAGATATTCACGTCGATGTTGGACGAGCCATCGAGGGGATCGAACAGCAGCAGGTAGCCGCCCTTCGGGTAGTCACTGGAAATGGGCTGAATCTCCTCGACTTCCTCCGAGGCCATGGCCGCCAGGTGACCGCCCCATTCGTTGGCCTGGATCAGGATGTCGTTGGCGATGACGTCCAGCTTCTTCTGGGCCTCGCCCTGCACATTGTCGCTACCGGCCTCGCCGAGCACACCCGCCAGGGCGCCTTTCGACACATTCACGGCAATGGCCTTGACGGCACGGGCAACGACCTCCATCAGCAAGCGCAGATCGGCGCCCATCAGGCCCTTGCGTTGCTGTTCGATCAGAAATTGGGTGAGCGTGACTCGACGCATGACTCAGTTCTCCGGGATAACCTGTAAAAGTGCGGATTATCGCCCGGATCGGGGCCTTCCGTCGTTTATGATTGCGGGTTCGATTTTACGGCAGCGCTTGCTGCCCTTCTGGAGCACTCCTCGCAAGGCATCATGGAAGTTCTGGTCATCGGCGCCGGCCTGGCGGGCGTCACAAGTGCCTGGTATCTCGCCCAGGCCGGTTGCAAGGTAACGGTCGTGGACCGCCAGCCGGGTCCGGGCCTGGAAACAAGCTTTGCCAACGGCGGGCAGATTTCGGTGAGTCATCCCGAGCCGTGGGCCAATCCGTCGGCCCCAGCGACGGTATTGCGCTGGCTCGGCCGAAAGGATGCCCCGCTGCTCTTCCGCTTCCGTGCCGATGCAGCCCAGTGGCGCTGGGCCGCCTCCTTCCTGCGGGAATGCCTGCCAGGACGGACTGCCCGCAACACGACGGCCATCGCCAACCTGGCCAGCTACAGCCGGCGCGAACTGCGAGCCCTGCGCACCGCCACCGGACTCGAATACGAAGCCGGTGAGGGCGGCATCCTCCATCTGTTCGAGAGTTCGCGGGAATTCGCCCATGTTCCGGCAAAACTGAAGGTGCTTGAAAACCTGGGCATCCGCGGATGCATCCTCGATCCCGACCAGACCATCGCCCTCGAGCCAGCCCTCACCACCCTCAGGCCGCGCCTTGCCGGGGCACTCCATGGCATGGACGACGAAACCGGCAACGCCCACCTTTTCTGCAAGGCCCTCACCGAAAAGGCCCAGGCTGCCGGTGTGCGCTTTCTTTTCAATACCAGCGTGCAGGCTTTCGACATGATCCGCGGACGCATCAATGGCGTCCGTGTTCTTGACTCCGACCACCGGGCCGGCGTCTTGCGCGCCGACGCGTTTGTGGTGGCCGCCGGCAGCTACAGCCCGCAGCTCCTGCAAGCCCTGGGAGAGAAACTGCCCATTTACCCGGTCAAGGGCTATTCGATCACCGTACCGATTGTCGACATGGAGCGGGCACCGCAACTCAGTCTGACCGACGAAGCCCGTCGCGTGGTGTGTTCACGACTCGGCAAGCACCTGCGCGTAGCCGGCACCGCCGAACTGAACGGTTACAACCTGAGCCCAGACCCGGCCCGCAGCGCGGCCATCGTCGCCTGGCTGGAAGATCACCTGCCAGGCGTTGCCGATGTGGCGCAGGCCGAACACTGGTGCGGCCTGCGTCCGGCAACACCGAGCAACGTGCCCCTGATCGGCCATACCCGCATCGACAACCTGTTCCTGAACACCGGTCATGGCACGCTGGGCTGGACCCTGGCCTGCGGCTCGGGCCACGCGATTGCGGACATCATCACAGGACGGGTGCCGGAACCGGCTTTCCCCTTCCGTGGCCTGATATCAGCCTTCAGCTGATTCCTCGAAGAGAACGCGATAGACGAAGGCCGAGAGGACCACATGCTCGGCATGGGGAAGTTCCTCGAACTGCACGCCGTGATTGACCTGCGGCGCCTCGCCCTCAACCGCTGCGTTGGCATGAACGGCACGCAGCACGGCCGGAATGGTCAGATATTGCTCCACGTCGCCAACGACAACCCTGAACTTGATGGCGATCCGGTCATCCTTGGCACCCATCGGCGACTTGGCGATCAACATCGCGCCACCGGTGCTCAAGTCGAGTAGCGTTGCCGCATGAGAACGGCCATCAGCACCGCTGACCGCAGCGATCAGATTGACCCGGGCCCGCGCACCACGCCGCACCACCAGGCCACGCACCTGCGCCGGGTAGGTGAGATGCAGATGGGGGAAGGGAACATTGGCAACCTTGAAGATCGTCGTCCCGAAGGCATAGACGCTTTTTCCGGAGAACATCCGGACGACAAAAGCCTGCCCCTCCCGCATCAGCAAGACCTTGCCATCCTGGGTCGGCGTGGTGACCAGCACGCTCTTCCCCTTGAGGTAACCGATCAGCTTGACATAGTAGCGAGACTGCCCGGACTCACTCTGGGTCTGCAATTGAAGGGTGTCGCCAACATCCAGCTTGATCTCGTCAAAGCTGCACATGTCATCAGACGGCCGCCCCCCGCTCTCCGGATTTACCTTACCCTCATTGACCGGCAGCTTGCGAAAAAGCCCCCTTTCCACCAAGGCCTTCCTCTGGCTGTCGGTCTCGAGCACAACCCCGCGCGCTAGGAGAAGCTGCTTCCTGTCGTCGTAAAGGGGCCACGGAACCGGCTTGCCAAGCTCGAGATCGCCATTATTAACGCGAACGAATGACATCACAGAACCGATCCAGGTATAAAAGTGAAGGTCATATCGTCACAGAATGGCCGGACTTGAGGGCACGAAGGCCCCCGAGAGAAGATCAGGCGGGCTGCGAGTCGGCAGCAAGCGCTGCCGGAGGCGTGCAGCAGGCGGATGAACCGTCTGCGCAATCCTCGTTGGGCGGGTTGCGCACTTCACCAGTCGTCGTGTCGAAACCGATGGAGTCGAGGTAGGCTGCAAGCGCTGCATCCATGGAGGCCACGTGGCTATCAAACCAGATGGGCAATTCCTGAATCAATTGCCGCCCGAGGGCCGAATCGCCACGTTCCATGCGCTTGCGCACATCCAGGCAAACAGCCAGGACGCGATCATGCTCGGCCTTGTGGCAACCCGGAAAACCCACTTTTTCCATCCAGCGGTTTTCCTGCTCGAAGTGCTCAACCGAATGGGCAATGAACGCATCCATCGCGGCAAGCAAGTCCTCGCCCGAAACACCCAGCAGGCGGTTGTAGGCTTCGACAAACTCCTGGTGGGTCTGGTCCATCGGCCCCAGGCCGAGAGCTAGTTTGTCAGTCCATTCCATGGCTGCCATGATCAAAAACCTCAGGATTGAAAGTTTGCGGACTCTACCCGGGACAAGCAGGCTGCTCCCTGAGCGAGATCAAGCGTCACGGGGGGGGCATCAACTTATTTGACGAGTTTCAGATGGCTTCGGCCACCACCCTTGGGCGGCTCCGGAGCATCATCCGACACTTGCGCCGGCACATCAGGCGTCTCAGAAGTATCATCGACGTCAATGTCGGCATCGCTAGCTGGCAACGCGGAAACTTCAAACGCCATGCCATGACCGTTCTCACGGGCATAGATTGCGGACACGTTATCCACCGGAACCGAGATGTTCTGGGCAATCCCGCCAAAACGGGCCTGAAAGGCAATCAATTCATTGCCCATGACCAGGCTCTGGGTGGCATCAGGACTGATGTTGAGCACGATCTGCCCATCCTGCACGAAGCTGCGCGGAACCGTCGTCCGGCTATCGACCGCAACCGCGAGATAGGGAGTCAAGCCCTGATCGACGCACCACTGAAAAATGGCACGGATCAGATAGGGCTTGGTAGAAATTTCACTCATGACGTGGACCTTCCAGCGAATGAGGCCAAAAGAGGGGCCACAAGTGGGGCCGCAGTCGATTGCGACCCCGGATTGCGCTTAGCGCCGCATCACCTTTTCGGACGGGGTCATCGCATCGATGAAACCCTGGCGACTGAAAATACGCTCCGCGTACTTCATCAGGGGCGCAGCCGAACGGGGCAGCTCGATGCCGTAGTGATCCAGGCGCCAGAGGAGCGGAGCAATCGCCACATCCAGCATGGAGAACTCGTCACCCAGCAGGAACTTCTGCTTGGTGAACATGGGCGCGAGCTGAGTGAGCTGATCACGCACGTGAGCACGTTCCTTTTCGGCCGACTTGGCGTTTTTCTCCAGGACGTCGATGTGGGAGAACAGCTCATGCTCGAAAGTGTGCAGCAACTGGCGAGCACGTGCCCGCATGATCGGATCGGGCGGCATCAGTTGAGGATGCGGGAAACGCTCGTCGATGTACTCGTTGATGATGTTGGACTCGTAAAGCACGAGGTCACGGTCAACCAGCACAGGAACCCGGTTGTACGGGTTGATGACAGCGATGTCTTCCGGCTTGTTGAAGAGATCGACATCAATCACCTGGAAATCCATGCCCTTCTCGAAGAGCACGATACGGCACCGGTGACTAAAAGGATCTGTCGTTCCGGAATACAAATTCATCATCGTTGTGTTACCCCACGAATACTCTAAATCACGCACCACGCGCCGCGCGCGTGGTGCGTCTTGCTCACTGATAGCAAGAGATTGCATCGGCAAAACAAACGCCAATTAATGGATGTCTTTCCAGAAATTCTTCTTCAGAAGATAGGAAAGGACAAAGAGAAGGCCAAGGAAGGCGATAACGAAGGTACCGATGGTCTTGCGCGTTTCGGCCATCGGCTCACCCATCCAGACCAAGTAGGAGACGAGGTCGGCGGTCGCCTTGTCGTACTCATCCTTGGACATCTTGCCGGGCTTGCCCTGCTCGAGATGGATTTCCTTGATCTTGCCGCCGTGGCCGTCGTCCTTCTCGGACACTTTGGCAAGTTGCTCACCCTGCAACTCATAGAGGACGTGCGGCATGCCCACGTTCTCGAAGATCACATTGTTCCAGCCGGTCGGGCGTTCGCTGTCCCGGTAGAAACCACGCAAATAGGTGTAAAGCCAGTCGGCACCGCTGCCGAACTCGGAAGCCCGCGAACGGGCAACCACAGTAAGGTCGGGAGGAGCAGCACCAAACCACTGCTTGGCTTCGTCGCGCTGCATGGCAATACGCATCGGCTCACCGACCTTGTCGGCGGTGAACATCAGGTTGTCCTTGATCATCTGCTCGGACAAACCGATCTGCTGCAGCCGGTTGTAGCGCATGTAGCTGGCGCCGTGGCAATTCAGACAGTAATTGACAAAGAGCTTGGCACCATTCTGCAGGGCCGCCGGCTCGGTTGACACCGGGGCCTTGTCCAGATGCAGCTCGGCGCCACTAGCAAAAGCGAGCAACGGCGCGAACAGGAGAGCAGTCAAAAGTTTTTTCATGGCTTCTATTCTCATTAACCGGTCACGCGATCAGGCACAGGCTTGCACTTGTCGATCTTCGACCACACCGGCATCGTGAGGAAGAAGAGGAAGTAGTACAGGCTGAACAACTGAGCCACAGGAGCGCCCGGGATCACGCCGAAAAATGCGTAGGAAGGCGGCTTGGTACCCAGAAAACCGAGGATCGCAAAACCGATGATGAAGATCGTCAGCAGCGTCTTGAAAATCGGGCCGCGATAGCGGATCGACTTCGCCGGGCTGCGATCGAGCCAAGGCAGGAAGGCAATGATCACGACACCGCCACCCATAGCAACAACACCCCAGAACTTGGCATCAAGGCCAAACAACGGCCACACCATCGCACGCAGCAGCGAGTAGAACGGCGTGAAGTACCAGACCGGCGCGATGTGCGGCGGGGTCTTCAGCGGATCTGCCGGGACGAAGTTGTTGAATTCCAGGAAGTAGCCGCCGCCTTCAGGCGCAAAGAACACGATAAAGGAGAAGACGATCAGGAAGCCCACCACGCCGACGATGTCCTTGACGGTGTAGTACGGATGGAAGGGGATGCCGTCCAGCGGATGGCCATCGGCACCCTTCTTCTTCTTGATTTCAACGCCATCGGGGTTGTTGGAGCCGACTTCGTGCAGGGCAACGATGTGGGCAACCACCAGGCCGATCAGGATCAGCGGCACGGCAATGACGTGGAAGGAGAAGAAGCGGTTAAGGGTCGCGTCGGACACCACGAAGTCGCCACGGATCACGACGGAAAGGTCGGGACCGATAACGGGAATCGCGGAGAACAGGTTCACGATCACCTGCGCACCCCAGAAGGACATCTGACCCCAAGGAAGCAGGTAGCCCATGAAGGCTTCAGCCATCAGCGCCAGGAAGATCAGCGTGCCGAAGATCCAGATCAGTTCGCGGGGCTTGCGGTAGGAACCGTAGAGCAGACCGCGGAACATGTGCAGATACACCACGACAAAGAACGCAGAGGCGCCTGTGGAGTGCATGTAGCGGATGATCCAGCCACCCGGCACGTCACGCATGATGTATTCGACGGAGGCGAAAGCCACCGGAACGCCAGAGGCATTCAGGGACGCGTCCGGCTTGTAGTGCATCACCAGGAAGATGCCAGTAACGATCTGAATCACCAGCACCAACAGCGCCAGGGAGCCAAAAAAATACCAGAAGTTGAAGTTCTTGGGAGCGTAGTACTCGGTGAGGTGCCCCTTGATGGAGGAGGTCAACGGGAAACGTTCGTCAACCCAGTCCAATACTGCTTGAGCTTTGGTGGTCATCGTTTATGCCTTTCCGTCGTCGCCGATCAAGATCTTGGTGTCGGCCAGGTACTTGTGCGGCGGAATCTCAAGATTGTCCGGCGCCGGCTTGCTCTTGTAGACGCGGCCTGCCAAGTCAAAGGTCGAGCCGTGACAGGGGCACAGGAAGCCACCCGGCCAGTCGGCGCTGACGCCGCTCTCAGGACCCGTCTTGAACTTGTCGGACGGCGAACACCCCAGGTGCGTGCAGATACCAACCGCCACCAGAATTTCCGGCTTGATGGAGCGGGTTTCGTTCTTGGCGTACTCCGGTTGCATCGGCTTGTCGGAGTTGGGATCGCTGACCTCGCCATCGGTCTTCTTCAGCGAATCCAGCATCTCCTTCGTCCGGTTAATGATCCACACCGGCTTGCCGCGCCACTCGACAGTCATCATCTGACCGGGCTGCAGCTTGCTGATATCCACTTCAACCGGCGCACCGGCTGCCTTTGCTCGTTCGGATGGCGTAAGGCTACCGACGAACGGAACGGCCACGGCCGCAACGGCCACGCCTCCCGCAGCCGACGTCGCCAGCAACAGCTGGCGCCGACCCGCATCCACTTTATGATCCACGCTCATGGCCCACTAACCTCAGTAAAAGAGACTTCGAAGATCGCAATACGGAAAACTCGCGGAGTATAGCGAAAACCCGTACTCAAAAAAAGGCCTATCACGCTAAACCCGCGCCAGCATTGGAAATTATCCGAAAACAAGGTTTTGAGCGAAGTTCAAAAACCCACTGCAGCGCCATCCCGAAAAACTGACTTTTCGCACTGCAACAAGCACGGTAAACGCCGGGAGCGGCATAATCGGCGCCCATCCGGCCTTCTTTGCCCGCTCTCCTTACACCACCCAATGCAGACCCCTACCGTACTTCGCCAGCTTGTCTGCACCATTGCCCTGCTTACGGGGGCCTGCCGCGCCCACGGAGAGCCCTGGCCTGCAGGCCTGGATGCCAGCCTGGCACGGGCCGGCATCCCTCGCAGCGCCACGGGCCTTCTGATTCGGGATATCGAGGCTCCGGCACCGCTGCTGAGCCACAGAGGCAGCGAGGCAATGAATCCAGCCTCGGTCATGAAGCTCGTGACGGCCTACGTCGCGCTGGACCAGCTCGGCCCGACCTTTACGTGGAAGACTCGCATTTCCGGCAACGGCGATATCCGTAACGACGCGCTCAAGGGCAATCTCTTCATCACCGGAAGCGGTGACCCGCGCCTTTCCCGCGAGCGCCTGTGGCTGCTGCTGCGGGATCTGCGAAACCGGGGCATCCGGCGCATCGACGGCGACGTGATCACCGACCGCAGCCTTTTCCGCCTGCGAACCCATGACCCGGCCGCCTTCGATCAGCGCCCGCTACGCCCCTACAACGTCGGCGCCGACGCCCTGAACGTCGATTACGGGGCAATCCAGCTGCGTTTCACGCCGACCCCCTCTGGCGCCGAGCTCAGCGGTGACCAGCTCCCGGCCAGGCTAGCCCTGAACAATCGGATCCGACGCAACGGCAACGGCAGCTGCGGCGACCCTCTCGCTCAATTGACGGCAAGCAAGACAGATACCGCAAACGGTGCCCTGCTCACCCTTGATGGCAGCCTGCCCCAAGGCTGCACCGAGGCATTCGACTGGAATCTTGCACCACTCCCCCCCGAACAACTCTTCGAGGGCCTGTTCCGCAGCCTGTGGCAGGAATTGGGCGGCGAAATCGGCGGGAGTTTCCGGGACGGACCAACACCGCCGGACGCCCGCGTACTGGCCGAATCGGTATCGCCGAACCTGCCTGAAGTGCTGCGCGACATGAACAAATGGTCGAATAACGTGATCGCCCGCCACATGCTGGCAACTTTGGGCGCAATCGCCGAACCTGGTCAGGACTCCGTCGCCGCCGGTGCGCGACTCGTCCAGCGTACACTTGCCGCCAACGGCATCGCCACAGACGGACTGGTGGTGGAAAACGGCGCCGGCCTGTCGCGCATCGAGCGGATCACGGCGAATACCCTGGGACAACTGCTGGTCGCCGCCTGGCGCAGCCCGACGATGCCCGAACTGCTCTCTTCACTCCCCATCGCAGGTCGCGACGGTACCGCCCGACGGCGCGTCGCCAACAGCCCGGCAGCGGGCTATGCCCACGTCAAGACGGGCACGCTTGATGGCGTGCGCAGCCTGGCCGGTTACGTCCTGGCCAGAAACGGCCACCGCTACGTCGTGGTGCTGATGATCAACCACCCCAACGCCGGCGCCGCCCGCGACGCGCAGGACGCCCTGCTGGAATGGGTCGCCGGGCTTTGAAGAACGCGATCAGCCCTCGTAGGCGTGGCGCTTGAGGGCGTCGAAAGGAATTACCTCCAACGCCGCCATATGGGTTGCCGCCAGCACGACCGGCGGCGCACAACCCGCCTCCCACGCCTCCCGCCAGCGCAGGGCGCACAAACACCAGCGATCGCCGGGCTTGAGACCGGCAAAGCGGAACTCGGGCCGTGGCGTGGACAGATCATTGCCACGCAGCGCGCTGAACTTCAGGAATTCGGCCGTCACCTTGACGCACACATGATGGCGGCCCATATCATCCGGATCGGACTCGCAACAGCCGCTGCGCATCCAGCCCGTGAGTGGATCGTAACTGCAGGCGAGAAGCGGGTCACCGAGGACATTGAGGGCGTCGCTAACGGGCATGTCTGATGTGCTCAATCGGGGTAACCCTGTGGATTGGAACTCTGCCAGCGCCAGGCGTCGGCACACATTTCCTCGATACCGCGGGTGGCGCGCCAGCCCAGCTCCTTTTCGGCCAGCGTCGGCTCGGCGTAGCACTGGGCCACGTCACCGGGGCGCCGGGGGGCGATCTCGTAGGGCACCGGACGACCGCTGGCCGTCTCGAAAGCCTTGACCACATCGATCACGCTGTATCCCTGCCCCGTACCGAGATTGACCGTCAGCACGCCCGGACGTTCCGCCAGGCGACGCACCGCGGCCACATGCCCGACAGCCAGATCCACCACGTGGATGTAGTCGCGCACTCCCGTGCCGTCCGGCGTGGCGTAATCACCGCCAAAAACCCGCAATTGCGGCAAACGCCCCACCGCCACCTGGCTCACGTAGGGCATCAGGTTGTTGGGCAGGCCATTCGGATCTTCGCCAATGCGGCCGCTGGCATGGGCACCAACCGGGTTGAAGTAGCGCAGCAGCGCAACGCGCCATTCCGGATCGGCGGCCGCAAGATCCGACAGCACGAACTCCATCATCCACTTGGTGCGGCCGTAGGGATTGGTCGGGCCAGTTGGGAAATCCTCCCGGATCGGCACACTGGCCGGATCGCCATAAACCGTGGCGGACGAACTGAAGACCAGCGACTTGACGCCCGCCTCTGCCATCACCTCGGCCAGCGCCACCGTGCCCGCGATATTGTTGTCGTAGTACATCAAGGGCTTGGCCACCGATTCGCCAACAGCCTTGAGGGCGGCAAAGTGGATCACCGCATCAATGGTGTGAGCGCCAAAAAGCTCACGCAGCGCCGCCTTGTCGCGGATGTCGGCCCGGTAGAAAGCGGCCAGCTTGCGCCCGGCAATTTCTTCGACGCGCTTCAGCGCCTCGGGCTTGCTGTTGGAGAAGTTATCGACGACAACCACGTCATAGCCTGCAGCGAGGAGCTCGACGCAGGTGTGGGAGCCGATGTAGCCGGCACCGCCGGTGACAAGAATGGTGGGCATGCGCACGTCCAGGTGAATGGGGAATGCCGGGATGATACCGTGCGCCGCCCGCCTGACCAGGCAGGCAAAGCGTCAAATTGCGCCGTCTGCCCGCAAGGCAGCGATTTTCTCCGGGGCGTAGCCCAGACTGGCCAGGATCTCGTCAGTATGTTCGCCGAGCTTCGGCCCCAGCCACTCGGTGGAGCCAGGCGTTCCGGTCAGTTTGGGCACCACACCGGGGATGCACATCGACTGACCGTCGGCCAGCGTGGCTTCCTCCAGCATGCCGCGAGCGGCGAACTGGGCATCGCGGAACATGTCGGCCACCGAGTACACCGAACTCGCCGGCACTTCGGCAGCAGCCATGGCTGACAGCACCACATCGCCGTCCCTGGCGGCCACCCAGGCATCGATGACCGCGTAGATTTCGGCGGCGCGCAGATCCCGCCCCGCATTGCTGACCAGATCCGGCGCTTCGGCCAGATCATGGCGTCCGATGGCGCGCATCAATCGGTTAAAGATCGCATCACCGTTGCCACCGATGATGATGTGACGACCATCTTTCGTTGTATGCGTGTTCGAGGGGGTAATGCCCGGCATGATGTTGCCGGTACGCTCCCGCACAAAGCCGGCCACGTCGAACTCCGGCACCATGCTTTCCATCATTGCAAATACGGCCTCGTAGAGGGCCAGATCCACCACCTGCCCGGCTCCGCCATTCACCTCGCGATGACGCAGGGCCATCAGCGCGCCAATGGCTGCCCACAGGGCCGCAATGGAGTCGCCAATGGAAATCCCTGTCCGCACTGGCGGCCGGTCAGGGAAGCCGGTGATGTAACGCAGCCCGCCCATGGATTCGCCGATCGCCCCGAAACCCGGCCGGTCCTTGTACGGCCCCGTCTGGCCGAAGCCCGACAGGCGCACCATCACCAGCCCCGGATTGGCGGCCGACAACACATCCCAGCCAAGACCCAGTTTTTCTAGCACGCCGGGGCGGAAGTTCTCGACGACGATGTCGGCCTCTGCGGCCAGCTGGCGCACGGCGGCCAGGCCATCTGGATGCTTCAGGTTGGCGGTCAGGGATTTCTTGTTGCGCGCCTGCACCGACCACCACAGGGACGTGCCGTTATGCAGTTTGCGCCACTGGCGCAAGGGATCTCCACCATCGGGGGACTCGACCTTGATCACCTCGGCACCGAATTCGGCGAGGATACGCGTACAGAACGGACCGGCAATCAGGGTGCCAAGCTCCAGCACCTTCACGCCGGCAAGCGGCTTTGTTTCCTTGCTCATGGGGTAAAGAACTACAGGGAACGACGTTCGAACAAAGCCTGGGCGATGGTGCCCGTATCGGTGTTCTCCAGCTCGCCGCCCACCGGAATGCCCCGGGCAATACGGCTGACCTTGAGGCCACGGCTGCGCAGGAGTTCGGAAATCATGTGGGCAGTGGCTTCGCCCTCATTGGTGAAATTGGTGGCCAGAATGACCTCTTGCACCGTGCCATCGCAGGCCCGGCCGAGAAACTTCTCGAGACCCAGCTCCCGCGGCCCCACACCATCCAGGGGCGACAGACGGCCCATCAGCACGTAGTAAAGGCCATGGTAACTGTGGGTCTGCTCCAGCATCGCCAGATCGGCAGGCATCTCGACGACACACAGCTGGCTTGCATCGCGCTGCGGATTGGCACAGCGGCTGCACACCTCGTCTTCGCAGAAGGTGTTGCAACGAGAGCAGTGACGCAGCACCTCCAGCGCATGACCGAGGGCCACCGCCAGTCGCGCCGCACCGCGCTGGTCGCGCTGCAGCAGATGGTAGGCCATCCGCTGGGCGGACTTCGGCCCGACGCCCGGCAGGCAGCGCAGGGCTTCGATGAGGGCGTCAAGACTGGAGGGGCTGCTCACGGGATCAGAACGGCAGCTTGAAACCCGGCGGCAGGTTCAGGCCAGAGGTGAAACCGGACATTTTCTCCTGGGTCGTCGACTCGACACGGCGCACCGCGTCATTCACGGCCGCGGCAACCAGGTCCTCGAGCATTTCCTTGTCGTCCATCACCGACGGGTCGATGACGACGCGACGAACATCGTGCTTGCAGGTCATGGTGATCTTCACCATGCCGGCACCGGACTGGCCTTCGACTTCAATGTCGCCGAGGCTGTCCTGCATTTTCTTCATGTTGTCCTGCATTTGCTGGGCCTGTTTCATCAGGCCTGCGATGCCGCCTTTCATCATGGTGACTTTCTCCAGATAGGGTTCAGAGGGGTTTGACCGACGCTTCTTCCAGCGTCGCATCGAAGCGTTCAAACAATTCGCGAACGAACGGGTCCTGCCTGAGGGCCGAAACAGCGACCGCATGACGCTCGGCCTTGTCAGCCTGATTGCGCTGGGCCGGTGTTTCAGTAGTGATCTCGCCGACTTCGATACTCACCCGGATCGGGCGGGCAAAGTGGGCCGACAGGGCTTCCTGCAGCTTCTCGGCGCCACTGCGATTGATCTGCAGCAGATGGCGCTGATCGTTGGCCAGTCGCAAGCTGAAACAGTTGTCGCTCACACCAAGCAACTCGCTGTGCTGGGCCAGCTGCAGATTGAAGCCGCCAAGCCCGATAAGATCCTGCAGCGCATGCCAGTCAATGGAGGCCGGCAAGGCTTCGGCGGCACTAACCGGAGCAAGAGCAGGCGCAGCCACGACCTCCGGCTCACACACAGGCAGCTCGACCGGGACCTGCGGCAAAGGCGGCACTTCGGCCTGATGCTGCGCAGCCGGCGCCGAAACCTGCCGGACGGGAGCATGCTCATCGGCTTCCGGTGGCAGATCCTCCCAGGGAGGCACACTGCTGCCGTAGTCGGGCCCGGACGAGGTCGGCGCGACAGCCTTGACGGGTTCCGGCGCAGACGGCGGGGGCTCGACACGGGGCGCAGGCGGGACGTCAGGTGTGCGGGGTGGCGGGGCCACGACCGCCGCCGGGGTGGGGCGCACGACAGTAGGTGCCGGCACAATCTGCACAGCGGGACGCGGAGCAGCCTGGAGCCCCTGAGCGGGAAGCGCCCTTGCCTGCCCCTGTCCGCCGCTGCCTGCCAACACACCACCAAGGGCAGCCGGCTGCTCCGGACGGAAGGCAAACAGACGCAGCAGCGTCATGGAGAAGCCGCTGACCTCATCGGGCGCCAACGCCAGCTCGTCACGACCATGGATGGCGATCTGGTAGGCCAGTTGCAGGAATTCCGGGTCGAAGGCCTCGGCGTAAGGCGCAAGCCGCGCTGCCTCGAACTCGTCCGACAGGGCCGTTGGCGCCAGCTGGCACAAGGCGATGCGGTGGATCAGGCTGGACAGGGACTGCAGCGCCGAATCGAAGGACAGGCTGCGCGCCTCCATCGCATCGACAGCAGCCATCAGCGCCTGCACATCATGGGCGCGCAGCGCATCCAGCACAGCATAGAGGTGATCATCGCCAACGGTGCCGAGCATATCCTGCACGGCCTGCTCCTCTACCTTGCCGGCACCATGGGCAATGGCCTGGTCGAGCAGCGACAGGGAATCACGCATCGAACCGCTGGCGGCCTTGGCAATGTGGCGCAGCGCGCCCGGCTCGAAGGGCACCGCCTCGGCTTCCAGCAGGCGGGTCAGGTGGCTGACGATATGCCCCGGCGGCATCTGCTTCAGGTTGAACTGCAGACAGCGGGACAGCACGGTGACCGGAATCTTCTGCGGATCGGTCGTGGCAATGATGAACTTGACGTGCTCCGGCGGCTCCTCGAGCGTCTTCAGCATGGCGTTGAAGGCGTGCCCGGTGAGCATGTGCACTTCGTCGATCATGTAGACCTTGTAGCGCCCCTGCACCGGCGCATACACGGCCTGATCGAGCAGCGCCGCCATGTCATCCACACCCCGGTTCGAGGCGGCGTCCATTTCCACATAGTCGGGGAAGCGATCGGCATCGATGGCAACACAGGCAGAACACTGGTTGCACGGCGTGGCCGTGACCCCGGTTTCGCAGTTCAGTGCCTTGGCCAGGATGCGCGAGATGGTCGTCTTGCCAACCCCCCGCGTACCGGTAAACAGATAGGCGTGATGAAGTCGACCAGTGGACAAAGCGTGGGTAAGCGCGCGGACCACGTGTTCCTGGCCGACGAGCGTCTCGAAACTGCGCGGGCGCCACTTGCGGGCAAGTACTTGATAAGCCATGGCGGAATTCTATCAGGCCCACGCACCGGGCCGACGAGCATGCGCTAGAAAGAGAAAGGGCGCCGATTAAGGCGCCCTTTGGAATTCAGGGTGGCGAGCCTGACCCCCGGCACTTGCAGGAAACGGCTGTGGCTGCTGCCTTCCGGCCCTGACCAGGTTCACCGCACTGCAATGCGGGGAGACCCGCCACGGCGCGCATTCTAACAGCTTGGCAGAGCGGCCGCCTATCCCTTTCTGAGCGAACCTGCAGCAAGGGGCAAACTGACCTCCACCACCAGCCCGCCACCCACCCGATTGGACGCCACGATGCGACCACCATGGGCCGCCACCGCGCGCTTCGCAATAGCCAGACCCAGCCCGAAACCACTCGCTGCCTGACCATTCAAGCCCCGGTAAAACGGCTCGAAAATCGCTTCGAGATCTGCCTGCGGGACGCCAGGACCGCGATCGGCCACGCGCAGCACGAAGTTACCGCCCTCCGCTCCAGCCCTCACCTCAACCGTCGTACCCTCACCGGTGTACTTCACCCCATTGCGAATGACGTTTTCGAAGGCGCGCTGAACAAGCTCGCCCCTCACCTCGACCTCCGCATCACCCGATCCGTCGAAACTCAACTCGCGGCCCCGGACCTGGGCTTCAAAGCGGGCGTCATCGGCAATCGCGGCGGCCAGATCCACCAGCTCGATACGTTCTTCCCTGGCATCTCGCACACCGGCGTCGAGGCGGGCAATGGTCAACAATTGTCCAACCAGTTCATCGAGACGCACGGCCTCCCGCTCTATGCGGTCCAACGTTGCCTCCAGCTTGGCCGGATCCTGCCGGGCCAGGCCAATTGCCGCCTGCAGACGCGCCAACGGGGAACGAAGCTCATGGGAAACATCGTGGAGCAATCGTCGCTGGGCCCCGACCAGAGACTGAAGCTGCTGAGCCATCCGATCAAAATCCTGCCCCAGATCGCTGATCTCATCCCGCCTGGAGCCCATCAACTGCCGGACACGCGTATCCAGCTTGCCATCGGCCACCGCACCCAGCGCCCAGCGCAGATGGCGGATCGGCTTGGAAAGGTGCCATGCGAGCAACGCGCTAAAGGCGAGACTGGCGACCAGCCCAGTAACAACCGGCAACAGCGGATCCGGCTCAGGCGGCCCACTTCGATCGAAAGGCGGTCGAAAATCCTGCGGAGGCCCGATGCGACGAGGCTCACGCCCGTCGGAGGGAATAAAAAGAAGGTAAAGCACACCGTCCGGGCTGGCAATCAGCCGCACAGGCCCCCGCGGATCATCCGAATCGGCCCGCCGACGGGCAGCGGTTACGACTTCCGCCGTCACCGGACGCCCCAGCAAGTCCTTCCCGGATGTATCCACAACAAAAAGCTCGGGCGCCCGCTCTTGTGACCACTCGGCAAGAAGCCCGCGCAAGGCCTGAACGCCGCCGTGGCTCAGAACGGAGGAAGCCGCCGAGACGAGTGTGGCAATCCTCGGCCCACCAGCGAGGGCCGGATCGCGTGCCAGGCTCAGCCGCTCGATTTCGCTTTGATGATGCAGCCACACGGCCGCTCCCACCCCTGCACCAGCCAGCAACAAGGTCAGCCAGAAGGCAAAGAAGAACTTCCAGAACAAGCGCCCGAGCCTCATTCGCGGATCATCTGGTAGCCCAGCCCCCGGACAGTCTCGATCCAGGACCGGCCATCAGGCCGCGAACCCAGCTTGTGACGGATACTCGACAGGTGCACGTCGATGCTCCTGTCGAAGCGAGCCAGAGGGCGACCCAACCCCTGCTCGGACAGCTCAACCTTGCTCACCACCCGACCGGCGTTGCGAGCCAGCACCTCCAAAAGGTTGTATTCCGTGCTGGTCAACTCCAGGGGATAACCGTGCCATTGAGCACGCCGCATCTGCGGCCACATGAGCAGGGCGCCGACAAGCAACGGGCCACCCGCAGTCTCCACAGGCGTCACGTCCTGCGTCCGGCGGAGTATCGCGCGCAGTCGCGCCACCAGCTCCCGCGGCGTGCAGGGCTTGGGAACGTAATCGTCGGCACCGAGCTCAAGCCCGATGATCCGGTCCACATCGTCGCCTTTCGCCGTCAGCATCAACACCGGAATCCGGCTTTGGGTGCGAATGCGCCGCAAGGCTTCAATACCGCCGACGCGAGGCATCATCACATCGAGCACAACGATCGCATAGCCCCCCGACAGGGCTGCAGCCACGCCGGCCTCGCCGTCGCTCACCGCATCGGCCTCAAAACCTTCCTGCTCAATGTATTCGCGCAGCATGGACGACAGCTCAATGTCGTCGTCCACCAGTAAAACCTTGCTCATTCCGCACCTGCCTTCATGGGATCCCACCTCCGATGATACGGGCGCCCTTCGGGCCCGGAACTCCAGGCACAGGGCTTTTACTCGTCTTTACGCCCCTTTACATGATGCAAACAGGGCTTAACGACCGCATCAACGAAGATTCCACTTAACTCAAAGCGCTCCCAGCGCGCCTCACTGCAACGACTTTCCCCAGCGAGACCTGAAGAGAAAACCGAACACAAAATCTGAAACCTCTGCCTTACCTGCGTTTACATGCAAATAACAGATCTTTACCGACAGTAAAACGAAGATAAGCCCCTTCAGGCCGCACTAACAAGCCGACCTGATCACGGTCACGACGATCAACGAACGGAGAACAAAATGAACATCCGCAAGAACATCCTGCCTCTCCTAATTATTTCCAGCGCAACCGCCTTCGCCATTCCAATGGCCGCCCAAGCCATGAGCGGTAACGAACACTGTGAGAGAAGACCTGGAATACATGGCCCGATGGCACACGACGAGATGCTCCACGAGAGCAGCTCCCATATGCCCCCGTTTCTATACGGTCTGAATCTTACGGAGGCTCAGCGCGATCAGATTTTCAAGATCATGCACGACCAAGCTCCTGCTTTGCGGGAGAAGACCAAGGAAGCCCGCAAAGCCCATACCGAACTCCGCGCACTAAGCTTCTCCGACAAGTACGACGAAGCAAAAGTAAAAGCTCTGACGGAAAGCGGCGCCCGCGCCATGGCCGAAATAGCCGAAATACGTGCTGCCGGCGCAAACAAGATCTACGTGCTTCTGAGCCCGGAGCAGCGCAAAAGAGTCGAAGAACTCAAGGCAGGTACTGAAAACCGCGGGCCCCATCGCCCGATGCAACACTGCTCAGGCGAAGAGCGACCGGCAGCCAAGCGTGGCTGACTAGCTGACAAGCAATGCAGAACCGCGCAGCTTGGCCTGAAGCCCCGGTTGCCCAAGGCCGGCGGCATTTTCAGGTATCCACACATAGCACCCGTCAGAACACCACAACGAACATCAGCAGCAGACCGGGACCAACAAGAAAATGCGCGATCTCGACAATATCGACAGGAACATCCTTGAAACCCTCCAGCTGGATGGCCGCATCACCATGACTGACCTGGCAAACCGGATCGGGCTGTCAGCTACACCATGTACTGAGCGTGTACGCCGCCTGGAGCGCGAAGGAATCATATCCGGCTACCATGCCCACGTGAACCCGCACACCCTGGGCCTGAAGATGCTGGTGTTCGTCGAAATCCGGCTGGTCTCGAAGTCGGAGGATGTCTTTGAGAGGGTAAAGCAGGAACTGCATAACGTTCCCGAGATCATGGAGTGTCACATGGTATCGGGCGATTTCGACTATCTGGTCAAGGCCCGTCTGGCCGAAATGACGGATTATCGAAAATTGCTTGGCGACATTCTCTTGAAGCTCCCGGCAGCCTCGGAATCCCGGAGCTATGTTGTAATGGAAGAACTAAAGGAAACGCTCTACGTTCAACCATGAGACAAGCCCCAGGTGTCAGGATAGATGTCCTCTGATCCCGATCTAAAATCGGGTCTTGAATCTGGGGTGAAGAAGAGGACGCAGTGAGGTATTCCAAAGAGCTGAAGGCGACGGTGCTGCAACGGATGATGGCCCCCGGAAATGAAGCCATCGGAGTGCTGGCCAAAGAGGTCAACGTGACCGAGGTAGCAACAGCCGTTGAACGTCCTTGCCGGCGCGGTACCACGCAAGTACCCGATGAACCGCGGCGGTGTGCCGTAGATCATGGAGGCGCGGCGGCCGGGGCTCGCCATCCGGACACCGGATGTCCGCCGCTGAACGGACGCGCTGGAACAGCGTGATGACGAACTGGTAGGCCAAACGATGGCCGGTGCGTGAGCACAGCAAGGCCGAGTCTCTGCCTTCCGGAAGCGCCAGCGTGCCGCGCTGTTCGATGTAGTTCACAAGCACCGAGGTCAGTCGTGGCCCGATCGGCACCAGCCTCGACTTGTAGAACTTCGTATTGCGCACGGTGAGGATTCGTTGTTCGAGGTCGACGTCGCCGAGTTGAAGCTTGAGCGCCTCGCTGACGCGCAATCCGGCGCCGTAAAGGATCAACAGGAGCGTTCTGTACGTCGCTGCCTGAAGGCGGCTATGAGGCTTGCTCAGCGTGCTGGTGGCGGCCAGGAGACGCTGCAATTCGTCGAACGTATAAACGTAGGGCGTTTGCGGCGGCGGTAGCTTCGGTGCCTGCTCCGGCAGGACCGAGTCAGTCGCATAGCCGCGGGCGATGGCAAAGCGGTACAAGCCACTCAGTACGGCGCGCTTCGTCTTCCAGGTTGCGCTGAGCGTGCCACGCCCGCGCAGGAAGGCGGCTACCGACTCGGGCGTCACTTCTGACAGATCAGGATTCCCGGTCTCACGCGCGAACTGACGGAGCACCCTGGCGCCGCTGCGCAAATGCACCCCCTGTGCCCGCCGAGCAGCCAGGTAAACATCGACGACGTCCGAGGCGATCATGGCAGCTCTCCCAAGTCAAAGTCGCCGACTTCGCGCAACGCCACCAGGTCGATCTTGGTATAGGTCATCGTCGCCGATGTGCTGCGGTGTCCGAGGTGATCACCGATCTCTTTGAGGCTCAGGCCATCGGTCAGCAACTTGGCGGCACCGGCATGCCGTAAGGCGTGCGGTCCGAGATGCGCGGCCTGGATGTCGAGCGAGCGCAGACGGCGGCTGACGATGTTGTAAAGACCAGAAGCTGAAATCGGTATCCGCGGCGCTTGAATTCGGATGAACACCTCAGGGTATGGCACCTTCGGACGCGCGATGTCGATATACATGGCCAGGGCCTCAGCCACCGAGTAGACCAGAGGGTAGACTTGTGGCTGACGGCGTTTCAGGCGCCAAATCCGAAGTTGGCCCGCCGCCCAATCGATCTGGTCCAGTCGGAGGGCTGCCACTTCTCCCCGGCGCAAGCCATAGACGGCCAGGAGGGTCAGGATGGCCCGGTCACGCATGTCGCGCTCAGAGTCCGAATTGGCGGTCGCGAGCAGGCGCCGAACGTCGTCCCAACTCAACGCATACGGTAGTGACTCCAGGGCGTAACGCCGGGGGCTGCGGATCGAATCGGCCAACGTGTTGCTGCACGCACCGATCATCGCTGCCTGGCGCAGGAACACGCGTAGCAGGGTGGCCACGTGGCCGGCCGAGATTCGCGACCATCGCTGTGCGCCGAAGGTAACAAAATAGGCATCATGTCCTCGGGACGAAGCGTTGCCAGATCGCGACCTGTGCTGGCGCACCACCGCAAGAAGGTCACCACTCGACTGCGCCACTGACTGACCGTGCAGGGCGTCAGCCCGCGCTCGTCTCGCATCCAGGACACGAAGCGTTCGAGCGCTCTTCGAACGGAATCGACGGCTACTGTTGGCGCCAGCAGCGGATGAACCTCAGCCACGGCCTCGCATTGTGCATGCGCGCCGCGGCCGTCGTCGGCGCAACGGTCCCCGATGGCTCTCCGCGGACGATCTCGCGCAATCGCGCTGCGTCCACGCCATCAAGGTCCGTTGGCAGCATGTGCTTAGCGACCCACAGTAAGGAGCGCGCGCTCACGCACAGGGACGCATGCGTACTGCCTTGCTCAGCACAATGCTGCAGATACCGCTCTCGTTCTGCAGCCAGCGGACCCACCCGGTGGCGTGTGCAGGCAGCCTTTGAGGGGAAGAGATTCTCGAACATGGCAGGCCTCCGAAATTAAGAAGGCCCACCAGCAGACGCCGCGAGTTATGTGGTGTCAATTGCTTGCCGATGTCGGCGAAGCAGCCTGACCGAACGGCCGGGATCACATAACTTTGGCGGCAACATTACCCGAGTAATCGTCGCAGACGAGGGTGCCGCGCCACTCTCCGAGGAAGGCCTGGGCATGTTTGCCGGCCCGGCTTTCGGCAAAGTCGTAGATGACCGCCCTGATCGGATCGTGGGCGCCGATGCCGTAGGACCACAGGTAGGCCCGGTGCGTCTTGCCGGCCCCCGGGTCGAGCATGGCCACCGGCGTCTCGTCGGCATGCAATACCGGGAAGGTGAGGAGTTCTGCCTTCAGCGCATCGACCAGGGCTTGAAGCTGCACGCCCATCTGGCCGACCCATTGGGCGAGCGTGGATTGGGGAATCGCGAGCCCCGCCCGGCCGAAGATGCCTTCCTGGCGGTAGAGCGGCAGATGATCCTGGTACTTGGCCACCAGCACCTGGGCCAGGAGCCCAGTGGTGGGGATGCCCTTGTCGATCACGTGGGCCGGCACCGGGGCCTGGGTAAGCGTCTCGCAGTGGGCGCACGCCCACTTGCCGCGGATGTGGCGTTCGACGCTGAAGGTGCCAGGGGTGTAATCGAGCTTCTCCGCCACGTCCTCGCCGATGCGCTTCATCTCACAGCCACAGGCGCAGGTGGTGCTGTCCGGTTCGTGGCGGATCTCGGTGCGGGGCAGATCAAACGGCAGCGGCTTGCGTTTGGCCCGACCCTTGGCGGCAGGCGGTTTGCCGGAGAGCTGTTCGAGCTCCTCGGTCATCGCCGCCAGGTCGGCTTCGACCGTCTCCTCGAACAGCTGGGCCTGCTCCGCCGGCAGGCGCTCGGTCTTGACCCCGAAGCGCCAGCGTTTGTGCAGCGAGAGTTCGTGGGTGAGCTGGTCGATCTTGGTCTGGCGCCAGGTGAGTTCCCGGTCCTGGGCGATGAGCAGCTGACGCAGGGCGTCGGCGTCGAGTGCGTGGAGGTTGGCGGGGAGAACCATGGGCAAATCATGCCGTTGGAACACCGCCACTGCCATCGGGACATCCCCCGATGGTGGACCTTCAAATCATCCGGATCGCACCGTCGCCGCTCAGTTTCTGCCAGGGCAGCCCCAGCACCAGCGCGTCGAACTGGGCCTGGGAGAGTGTCAGCGATCCGTTTCCCTCCGTCCAGTGGAAGCGCCCCTGGTGAAGTCGCCGGCAGGCAAGCCAGATCCCCTGGCCGTCGTGGATCAGCACCTTGATCCGGGTGCCGCGCCGATTGGCGAAGAGGTAGGCCTGATGCGGGCGCGCCTCGCCGAAGACTCGCACCACCTGGGCGAGGAGCGTATCCGTGCCGGCGCGCATGTCGAGGGGCGCCACCGACAGCCACAGGGCATCGACCCGGATCATCCGAGCCACTCGCGCAGCCAGGCGCCACAGGCGGCCGCCGAGGACGCGGGCCAGTCTACCGTGAGCGCCGCGGCGCCCTTGCGCAGCTCCAGGCGGATGGGGGCATCAAGGCTGGGGGGAAGCTGCACCGGGACAAAGCCGCCCATCGGCTCGGAGGTCGCCACGCGTAAGGGCAGACAGGACAACTCGGGCGGCTCGATGCCTCGCTCACGCATCCAGCGACGCAGTTGGTTGGCGTTGATCCCGTTGGCCAGCGCAACACCCGCGACCGAGGCGTCGGGCACGCCGCACGCTTCGATCAGGGACTGCTTAAACTCCTCGGAGTGGGTGCGACGGGTACGGCGGGGCTGGGTGATGGTCATGTAAGTGTCCACTTCTAATGCGTAGTGGACACTATGGTTAGTGAGCTAAGCGGTCGGGGGAAGGTGGGTTTGCCGGGGGCTTACGTTTGGCGTAGACGTAGAAAGCCCCCAGACGTATTGTCTGGGGGCTTGCAGGGGT
>JAOAUC010000032.1 GCA_030157785.1 Zoogloea oleivorans | reverse complement strand
CGGCTGCCGCACTGACCCGGCAGCCCCAGGATTCCAGCAGGCCGGCGGTGCTCGCCATGGCCAGTTCGTCGTCGTCCACCAGCACGATGTGCAGGCCGTGCAGCGAGTGGGCGGGCGGTGTCGGGGTGCCTTCGGGGATCACGCCGGGGGTGGCAGTGGGCAGTTCGACGGCAAACAGGGCGCCCTGCCCGGGCGTCGAGCGCAGGGACAGGTCGTGCTTCAGCAGGGTGGTCAGGCGGCGCACGATGGCGAGGCCGAGGCCGAGGCCCTTGGCCCGGTTGCGTTCGGGGTTATCGAGCTGGACGAACTCCTGGAAGATGGTGTCCTGGGCTTCCCGGGCGATGCCGGGGCCGTTGTCGCGCACTTCGATGCGTACCTTGTCGCCGCGTTTGCGGCAGGCCAGCAGAATGGTGCCGCCGGGGGCGTAGCGCAGGGCGTTGCTGATCAGGTTGTGGAGGATGCGTTCGAGGAGCAGCGGGTCGCTCTCGACCCACAGGCTGGTCGGGCGCAGGCGCAGGCGCTGGCAGCACAGCTCGGCCTCGCGGCGGTAGTCCACGTCGATGCGCTCGAAAAGGGGCTGGAGGGGGAAGGGCTTGATCTGCCGGTCGAGTACGCCGGCGTCGAGGCGCGAGATGTCGAGCAGGCTGTCGAGGAGGTTTTCCATGGTCTCGGCCGACACGGCGATCTGAGCGACGAGCCGATGGGTGTCGGGGGCGTGCTGCTTTTGTCCCAGTTCGGCGACGAACAGGCCGAGGGCGTGCATGGGCTGGCGCAAGTCGTGGCTGGCGGCGGCGAGAAAGCGCGTCTTGGCCCGGTTGCCGTGTTCAGCCTCTTCCTTCTTTTCAAGCAGTTCGCTGGTGGCGGCCTCGATCTGGCGCTCCAGGTTTTCCCGCGAGGTGCCGAGCTTGTCGGCCATGTCGTTGACGCCCTGGGCGAGGGTGCGCAGGCTCTTGCCGCCTTCTACCGGCACCCGGGCCGACAGGTTGCCCTGGCCGAAGCTCTCGACTGTGGAGGCGATGCGCAGGATGGGGCCGGAAATGCCGCGGCTCATGCGCAGGGCCAGGGCCACGCTGGCAATCATGACGGCCACCACCATCGAGAAGGCATTCTGCAGCAGGCGGCTTTCCTCGGCGTGCAGGGATTCGCGACTCATTTCGACGAGCACTTCACCGTGCTGGTCTTCGGCGGCACGGGGGCCGCTGGCGCTGGTTTCGAGGAAGGGGTCGTCGATATTGACGCCGGGGCCGGTGACCGGCTCACGGAAGCGCAGGGGTGTGTCCTTGTCGCGGGCGGCGAGGCGAACCGTGGCGACGGGAGCTGCCGTCTTGCGGCTGTCGGCGAGGACTTCCTGGATGGGGCTGTAAACCGCGACGTGGATGACATCCCGCTCTTGCAGGATGGAATTGGCCAGTTTGCGCAGACTGTCCAGGTTGCCGGAGAAGACGCCGTATTCACTGGCCGCGGCGAGCTGGCGGGCGAGGGCCTTGCCGCGCTGTACGTGGGCTTCTTCGAGGTCGGACAGACGCGAGGAGGTGAAGTAGGCGATCAACACCGTGGCCATCACCATGGTGGGCAGCACGGCGATGAGTACGGTGCGGGCACGGATGTCCCAGTTGTCGGGCGTAATCACGGCAAGCCCTCCAGGCGTTCCAGTTTTTCCCGCAGGACGTTGGCGTCTTCGAGGTTGATGCCCAGGGAGCGGGCCACGTAAGGATTGGTGCTGACGCGGAAGTGGCGCGGTGCTGCCGGCGCCGGCAGGCTGCCGCTGACCAGCCCCTGACGGCCAGCCTCACCGGCCTGCTGGCCGATCTGGGCCGGCGTGCTGTAAAGGGCCAGCAGGGCGCCGGCCTTGACGTAGGCCGGCGAGAAGCCGACGACGGGCGAGCGGTGGTGATAGGCCGTGAGCAGGATGTTGGAGATGGTCCGGTTGTTGAACAGGGTCGGGTCGGGAATGGCGAGCAGGATCGTGGGTTCGGCAAGTACCCGTTGCAGGGTCGGATAGAGATCGCTCTCGTCGCTGGCCTGTTCGAGGATGGGCCGCAGCCGCTTGTCCCGCGCGCTGCTTTGCAGGCGGGCGCCGAGTTCGAAACTCTCGCGGCCGACGACGAGGGCGACCCGCGTCCAGTCAGGCAGGGCGATGCGCAGCAGTTCGATCTGCCGGGCGGCAGGCTGGTCGATGAAAACGGCGGAGATGCGGCGGGCGTCTTCGGGGCGGATCGGCAGTTTGTCGAAGGCGCTGCGTGGCAGCAGGGTGTGCAGCACCAGCCCGCGCGGGCTGGTGCCGGAGATGGCTTGGGCGGCCCGGGTGCCGAGGGTGACGATCAGGGCGCTGGTGTTGAGGGCTCCGGTGTCTTCGGCGCGCAGCGGGAAGGGGATGGGCTGGATGCGGTGGCCAGCACTGCGCAGTTCGGCAGACAGGGCCTCGGCGGCTTCATTGAAGGTGCTGCTTTCTTCCGACATGACCAGCGCGACCTGGGCGGCCTGCACAAGGGAGCACCCGCTCGCCAGGGCGAACAGCAGCAGACAGCAGAGAAGTCGCAGGGCCAGACCCATCCCGAATCAGAACTCGACGTTGAGGGAGCCGAAGATGCGGCTGCCCCACAAGGATGTGCCGGGGGCGTAGGTCTCGTCGGCGCCGTCGATGTTGCGCAGAGCGATGGCGACTTCGCCGCGGGCGATGGAGGGCGCGAGGCGATGCGCCAGGCGCAGGTCGAGCTGACGGTACATCGGCACCTTGTGTTCTGCGTCCTGGTACCAGCTCATCGACCCGACCCAGCGTTTGGACAGGCTCAACTGCCAGCCGGGCGTGAATTCCCATGCGCCAAAGAGTGAGGAGCTGTGGCGGGGGGCGGTGTGCTCCACCCAGCCGCTGGGGCGGCTCAGGGCCTGGGCGGTGCTGGGCGTGGGGCCGTCGATGCGCAGTTCGGTGTGCTGCACGGTGAGCCAGGTGGTGGTGCCGGGGCGCCAGGTGGCAGCCAGTTCCAGCCCGCGGATGTCGGCTTCGCCGCCGTTGGAGAAGTAGCGTGTGTTGTTGCGGGGGAGCAGGCCGATGGTCGAGTTCTCGAGGTTCATTTCGATGAGGTCGCGGGCCCGTTCGAGGAACAGGCGGGCATCGAAAGTCGTGGAGAGCGGGCGCAGCTCGGCCAGGTAGCCCAGTTCGTAGGTGGTGATCCGCTCGGCGCTCAGCCCGGGGGAGGGGCGGAAGGTCTGGGAAATGGGCGTGCCGGCAGGCACCGTGAAACGGGGCGTGACGACGATGGGGGCAGAGTTCGCAAAAACCATGCTGGACTTCTGCTCGAAGGCAGAGGGACTCCGGTATGAACGGTTGACGGCCAGACGCCAAGTCTGGGTTTCCGTCATATGATAGTTGGCTGAAATGCGCGGCGCCAGCGATGTGCCTGAAAGAGAGTTGTTTTCGACCATCGCGCCGAGGTTGAAAAGCCACGCCGGTGAGGCGCGCCACTCGAGGGTGCCGAAGGCGTGGCTGACCCGGTTGACGATGTCGTCGGTGGTGTTGAAGCGCAGCGGGGCGTTCATCCGGTCGGTTCGCAGGCCGGCGCCCAGCACCGTCCGCAGCGACGGGCCGAGGGCGGTGATGCGCTGGATTTCCAGGTCGTCGCGGATCGCCTTGAAGCCGTAGTCGAACTGAAAGGGAATGCTGATCGCTATGGGCAGGCCCGACTGGCGGGGCGACACCGGCACGTTCAGGGCGTAGGCGTCCCGGCCGTCTTCTTCCTGGTGGTAATAAGTGACCGTAAGCTCTTCGTCCGGGGCCGGCGCATGACGCCAGCGCAGCAGCCCGAAGCGGGTGGACAGGTGTGCGGTGCGCTCGGGGTCGGTGGCATTGCCTTCCTTGCCGGTGCCGTAATCGTTGTTGGTCCAGCCGGCCTGAAATTCGAGCACGTTGTCGCGGCTGGCGCTCCAGTCGGCCCGCAGGGTGGCCAGCTCGTATTTGCGCCAGTCGTTGATGGCGGCGAATCCGTGGTCGTAGCTGCGCGACGCCGTGATGCGCACATCCACGTCGCCCAGTTGTTTTCCCATGCGCACGCCCACGTCGTTAACACCGTTGTCGCCGGCCCGGTAGCGGACCGCCGTGCCACGGGTTTCGGAGGGGGAGCGGGTGACGATGTTGGCCACGCCGAGGAAGGCATTGCTACCGTAGGCGGCGGAGTTGGCGCCGCGGAAGACTTCGATGCGTTCGATGTCGTCGATATCCACGCCGAGCTGGTTCCACTCGACGCCGGAGATGAAGTAGGGCGAGTACACCGAGCGCCCGTCCACCTGCACCAGCATGCGCCGCGGGGCCTCGTCCGACAGCCCGTGGTAGGTGACCAGCGGCTGGTTGCCGGTGTGCATGCCGACCTGGAAACCGGGCACCAGGGCGAACAGCTCGCCGATGTCGCGGGCGCCCGAGGCCCGGATCATGTAGCGGTCGATGACCGTGACCGCGCCCGGCGCATCGGCCAGGGCCTGGGACAGGCGAGTGGCCGACAGCACGACGGGCAGGTCGTCGAGGTAGTCTGCCTCGCTGGGCGTCGGATCCGCCCGTGCCGACAGGGGCAGGAGCGTGAGCAGGAGCGCGCAGCAGCAGGGGCGGAGTTTAGGACGATCGGTTTTTTGGGGAATCGGCATGATTTGCGCCGTGTCGGCCCGGGGACGAGATTTTCTACGTTTTGCAGGGGGCTGGGTAGGCTAAACTGCCGACGTCACCCAATACAGGTTTCTACCAGATGAACAGCCGGCAATGATGCAAACACGCATTCTTATTATTGAAGACCACGTCTTGGTGCGGGAGGCCATGGCCCTGACCCTCGCCCAAGTGTGTGAAGGAGTGTATTGCGAGCAGGCGACGAACGCCACCGATGCCCTCGCGCTGCTGGAGGCCAATCCCAATTGTGACCTGCTGGTAGTGGATCTGATGTTGCCGGAGATCAATGGTTTTTCGCTGCTGGGCATCATTGCCAAGCGCTTTCCCGACGTGCCGGCGCTGGTGGTGTCGGCTCTCGACGACCGGGAGTCGATTCATCGGGCCATGCGGGCTGGTGCCTCGGGCTTCGTGTCCAAGGCGAGTTCGAGCAACACGCTGGTCGAAGCGGTGCGGACGATCCTGTCCGGCGGCGTGTTCACCCCCGAGGCGACGACCGGTGGGGATGGCAGCAACCGCAGCCGGCGGGCCAGCCAGGCTTTTGCCGAGCGCTTCCAGCTGACCGCCGCCCAGGGGCGAGTGCTTGAGCTGGTGGCCCAGGGCAAGTCGAACCGCGATATCGCCGAGTTTCTCGGCCTTTCTGAAGGCACGGTAAAAGTGCATGTATCGGCGATTCTTCGCGCGCTGGGGGTGACCAGCCGGGCCCAGGCGCTGCTGATGATGACGCGTGCCGGATTGCGCGTTTGATTCCAGCCGGCCCGGTGCCGGCTGATTCATTTGCGAACAATTCTTATTTGCACCTATAATCGTCCGAAACTGATCAGGAATCGGCGATTCTCGATGACTCGTATGTCCAGGCTGCAGCCCCTCTGCTTTTCGAAAGCCTTCCCGTGAGCGCCGCAGCCCCCGCTATCGCGACGGTCGCCGTGCCGCGCAATCTCCTGCGGGGCGCCCGGCGTCCTCAGCTGGCCCTGGTCGGCCTCGCACAGACCGGCAAGAGCACCATTTTTCAGGCCGCCTCCAGTACGGCGGTCGAATCCGGTTTTCTCGACGGCAGCAGTCTGGGCTTCGATGCCTGCCTGGTGAATGTCGGCCTCGAGCAGGCCGCGCTGGTCGATCTTCCCTCCCTGCGTACCCTGCACGATCTGCACGACCCCGACCGCCTGCTCCTGATGGCCTTGCTGGGGGGCGAGGCCGGGCATGGCGGCAAGGGCGGCTTCAAAGCCCCCGATGTGCTCATCCAGGTGGTCGACGCCACCGCGCTGGAGCCCAATCTGGCTTTCAGCCAGGAACTCTGCCAGCTCGGCAAGCCGCTGGTGATTGCCCTCAACCGCCTCGACGAGGCGCGGGAGCGGGGCATCTACATCAACGTGGACGCTCTTTCTGCAGCCCTCGGCGTGCCGGTGGTGCCCACCGTGGCCCACATGGGCAAGGGCATGGCGACCCTTTTCGAAACGGCCCTCAACGCTTTTCGCAGCAAGACCTGCCCGATTCCCCAGCTGCCCGGGCCGCATCTGCGCAAGGCCCTGGCCGGGCTCAACGACATCCTCGATACGCCGGCCGTGGAAGCGGCCTTTCACGTCCCGCGCTCCTTGCTGCTGACCCAGTTGGCGAAGGATCACACCTTTTTTACTGCCGAAATGGCGCGTCTCTTTCCGAGCCTGATGCCGGCCGTTGAGGAGGCCCGGGCCGAAGCTGCCCGGCACTTGCCGCGGCCGCTGGCCGAAGAGCTTTTCGCTGACCGCCACTACCGGGCCGCGGCCCTTCACGAGCAGGTCACCCGCCTTGGCCATGCCGCCGAGAAGGCCGGCTGGAAGCGCGCCCTCGACCGTCTCTTCCTGCATCCGCGCTGGGGCCTGATCGGTACGCTGGCGGTGTTCGCGCTGGTGCTGTTCATGGTTTTCGAGGTCAGCACGACCCTCGATTCGCTGACGTCCGCGCCCCTCGCCGCGTGGGTTGGCCAGTGGCAGCCGGACACCACCGTCGGCGTGATCGGCCGTGCGGTGGCGGATGGCCTGGTCGGCCTGGTCGGGATTGTCGTGCCCTACATGCTGCCGCTGGTGCTGCTGCTGGTGAGCCTGGAGGAGTCGGGAATCATGCACCGGGTGGCCTTCGTGGTGGACCGGGGCTTTCACCGCATCGGTCTGCACGGCGGGGTGGCGGTGCCCTTTTTGCTGGGCCTGGGCTGCAACGTGCCGGCCCTGTCGGCGGTGGCGGCCAGCTCCAGCGGGCGTGAGCGCATCGTCGCTTCGCTGCTGATCACCTTCGTGCCCTGCTCGGCGCGCTCGGCCATCGTGCTGGCCATCGGTGGCAAGTACCTGGGATGGGAAGGCGTGCTGGGCATCTTCCTGCTCACCATGCTGATCATTGCGGTGGCCGGCAAGCTGCTCACCCGCCGCTACGTGCAGGCCAGCCCCGGCATGATCCAGGCCATTCCACCCTACGCCATGCCCCAGTGGCGGCGTCTGCTGGCCATCACCTGGGAGCGCACCAGCGACATCCTCACCATCGTCACGCCGCTGCTGGTGCTGGGCAGCGTCGTGTTGGCCCTGCTCGCCCACTTCGGCGCCGATTCGATCATCAACACCCTGCTGCTGCCGGTCACCAGCTGGTGGCTGGGCCTGCCGGTGGTGCTGGGTGTGCCGATCCTGTTTGGCGTGCTGCGCAAGGAGCTGTCGCTGCTGATGGTCTATCAGGCCCTCGGCACCCAGGACATCGCGCCGCTCCTCGACTGGGTGCAGATCGCCACCTTCCTGGTCTTCCTGACCTTCTACGTGCCTTGCGTATCCACCTTTGCGGTGATGCTCAAGACCATCGGCCGGCGCGATGCGCTGTTTTCCATCGGCCTGTCGGTGGCGGTGGCACTGGGCGTGGCACTGGTGTGTCGGATGGTGCTGCAGGCGGTCAATCTGTTGCTGTGAAATCCCTGCGTCGCCGGGCCTTCACAAGAGGTTAACGGGGCGCGTTTAGTCTGCCGGGCATCCAAACCCCTGCCGACTGCGATGAATACCTCCTGCACCAACCGGACCATGCCGGCTCTTGCCCTGTCCCTCTGCGCCCTTGCCTTGTCCGCCTGTGGTGGCAGTGGTGGCGACGGTGCCAAGGCGCTCGATCTGACGATCCTGCACATCAACGATCATCACTCCCACCTGGACGCGGAGACCACCACGCTGACGCTGAAGAACGCCGCCGGCGCCAGCCAGTCGGTGACGGTCGAGCTGGGCGGCTTCGCCCGTGTGACGGCGGCTATCGAGGCCCTCGCGGGGGCCTCGAAAAACGTCCTCAAGCTGCATGCCGGCGACGCCATCACCGGTGATCTGTACTTCACCCAGAGTGAAGGCAAGGCCGATGCGGACATGATGAACACCGTCTGCTTCGATGCCTTTTCCATCGGCAATCACGAGTTCGACAGTGCCAACGCCGGCCTCGTGAAGTTCATCGACTATCTCCACGCCGGTACCTGCAAGACGCCGGTGCTGTCGGCCAACATCCAGCCGGCTGCCGGTTCGCCCCTGGCCAGCCGCATGGGCAGCTACAAGATCATCGAGAAGGACGGCGAGCAGATCGGCGTGGTCGGCCTCACGGTGAAGGACAAGACCCAGTTTGCCTCCCGTCCCGATGCCACGACCCAGTTCTCCGACGAAACCACCAGCGCCCAGAGCGTCATCGACGCGCTCAAGCTGCGCGGGGTGAACAAGATTGTGCTGCTGTCCCACCTCGGCTACGCGGCCGACAAGACCATCGCCGCCAAGCTTTCCGGCGTGGACGTGATCATCGGTGGCGACTCCCACACCCTGCTTGGCCCGAACAGCATGGCCGGCTTCGGCCTGACGCCCTCCGGCGCCTATCCGACCCAGACCACCGACAAGAACGGCAAGAAGGTCTGCATCGCCCAGGCCTGGCAGTATTCCTATGTGGTCGGCGCCCTCGACGTGAAGTTCGACGTGAACGGCAACGTCACCAGCTGCAGCGGCAATCCGCAGGTGCTGCTCGGCGACACCTACAAGGTCGGTAGCGTCAGCGCCTCCGATGCCGACGCCACGGCCTACCGCAGCCAGCTGAATGCCTCCGGCGTGTTCCGCATCACCACCCCGTCGGCCGCCGCCACCACCGTGCTGGCCCCCTACAAGGCGGCCAAGGACGCCCTCGGCCTGCAGGTTGCCGGCACCACCACCGACAACCTGTGCCTGCGTCGCGTGCCCGGCGCCAAGCGGGACACCAGCCGCTCGTCCCTCGGCGACGTCTGCAACAAGGACGCCACCGTGATTGCCCACGGCGGCGACATCCAGCAACTCGTCGCCGAGGCCTTCCTCGAACAGGGCCAGCGCTTTGGCGGTGCCGACATCAGCCTGCAGAATGCCGGTGGCGTGCGGGTCGACATTGCGGCCGGCGACATTACCGTCGGCAAGGTCTACACCCTGCTGCCCTTCAAGAACACCCTCTACCGGCTGGTCATGACCGGCGCCCAGATGAAGGCCGCGCTGGAAGACGGTGTCGATTCGGTGCTCAACGGCACGGGCTCGGGCGCTTATCCCTACACCGGCGGCCTGCGCTTTGCGGTGGACATGAACCAGGCCAAGGGCAGCCGGATCAGCAATCTCGAGCTGCGTGACAGCACCGGCACCTGGAAGCCCTTCGACCTTGCTGCCAGCTACAAGGTGATCACCAACAACTTCACCGCCGAGGGCGGCGACAAGTACGACACCCTGAAGGCCATCCCCGCCGCCCAGCGGGAAGACACCTTCCTCGACTACGCCGACTCCTTCCTGCAGTACGTGCGCAGCAAGTCGCCGCTGGCCAAACCGGCTGTCGCCAACCGCAGCACGCAGCAATACACCGAAACGCCCTGACCCCGGGGTGTCGGGGCTGGGCTACCATGCAGCATTATTTCCTGCGGTAGCCCGGCCATGCGCGATGTTGTCCACAAGATCCAGACCTTCAACGCCGGCCGCGATCCAGAGCGCCTCGCCATCAAGTACAAAGGAATGCGCAGCAGCCCCTTCGTCTTTCTGCGGGCCACTTGCCATCTCTTCTACAGCCGCCTGCCAGACTTGCCCCTGCTCGCCGAGGCGCCGCCCGTGTGGTGCTGTGGCGATCTGCACCTGCAGAACTTCGGCAGTTACAAGGGCGACAACCGGCTGGTGTATTTCGACATCAACGACTTCGACGAATCGGCGCTGGCGCCGGCCAGCTGGGATCTGCTGCGCTTTCTGAGCAGCGTGCTGCTTGGCGCCGACTCCATGGAGGTGAAGAAGGCCGGCGCGCTGGAACTGTGCGACGCCTTCCTCGACGCCTACCGGGACACCCTGGCGGCGGGCAAGGCGGGCTGGATCGAGCGGGAGACTGCCAGCGGTCTGGTCGGGGATCTGCTCGATGGTCTGCGCGGCCGCCAGCGCCCGGCCTTCCTCGATGGCCGCACAGAGCTCAAGGGCAAGCAGCGCCAGTTGCGCCTCGACAACGGCAAGGCCTTGCCGGTTACCGACGACCAGCGGGAGCGGGTCACCACGCTGATCGACGACTTCGCCAAATCCCGCGATGACCCGGACTTCTACGAAGTGCTCGACGTCGCCCGGCGCATTGCCGGCAGTGGCAGCCTGGGTGTGGACCGCTTCGTGATTCTGGTGCGCGGCAAGGGCTCGCCCGACGGCAACTACCTCCTCGACCTGAAAGAAGCCCTGCCGTCCTCGCTGCTGGCGCATCTGGATACCCCGCAGCCGCGCTGGAAGTCCGAGGCGGCGCGGGTGGTGGACGTGCAGCGGCGCATGCAGGCGGTGTCCATGGCCTTCCTGCATCCGGTCACTTTTGGCGAGCGCTCCTTCATGCTGCGCGACCTGCAACCGAGTGAAGACCGGGTGAGCCTCGACGCTTCCCGTTCCAGCCCCGAGGCCATCGCCGAGGTCATGCGCAGCATGGGTCGTGTTGTCGCCAGTGCCCAACTGCGCAGTGGCGGGCGCGACGGTTCGGCGATTGCCGACGAGCTGATCGACTTTGGCCAGGCCAAGTGGCGCAAGGCACTGCTCGGTGCTGCGCGGGATTGCGCCGAGCAGGTGGGGAAAGACTGGGCGGCTTACTGCGCAGCCTATGACGACGGGGCGTTCAGCGCATCCGCGCAATGTCCCGCAGCGGCGGTGCCCCAAACAGGCGCCGATACTCCCGGCTGAACTGGGACGGGCTCTCGTAGCCGACCCGGCGCGCCACGGTGGCGGCGT
>JAOAUC010000031.1 GCA_030157785.1 Zoogloea oleivorans | reverse complement strand
CCGACCACCGCCAGCATTGGCGACAAGGTGTGGGAAGACCTGAACTACAACGGCGTGCAGGACGCGGGCGAAGCCGGCATCAAGGGCGTCACCGTCAAGCTGCTCAACTCGTATGGCACCGTGGTGGCGACCACCACGACCGACGCGAGTGGCAACTACCTGTTCAGCAACGTCAATGTGGGTAACTACAAGGTGCAAGTGGTCGCACCGACCGGTTACTACTACACCAAGCAGAATCAGGGCACCAATGACGCCATCGATTCCGATATGGATTCGTCCGGCAAGACCGCACTCACCTCGCTGACTGCTGGTGAGAGCGATCTGTCCTGGGATGCCGGCCTGTACCGCAAGGCCAGCATCGGCGACAAGGTGTGGGAAGACTCCAACCACAATAACCTGCAGGACTCCGGCGAAGCCGGCATCTGCAACGTGAAGGTGAGCCTGCAGAACTCCGCCGGCACCACGATTGCCTCCACCTACACGGATGCCTACGGTAACTACAAGTTCACCAACCTGGATCCGGGCAGCTACCGCGTTGTGTTCGACAAGAGCGCCACGGTGTACAAGAACATCGACATGTCCAGCTGGAACTGGGCTGCCAAGGACATCGGCACCGACGACACCCGGGACGCCGATGCCTACAGCACCAGCGATGTGGCCACCACGGCCTACACCACCCTGGTGTCCGGCGAAGCCGACCTGACCTGGGACGCGGCGATCACCCCGATCGTGCTCGACCTGGATCACAACGGCATCCAGACCATCGCTCGCGAAGATTCCACCGGCAAGTTCGACCTGTTCGGCAACGGCCAGGCGATCGAAAGCGGCTGGATCTCGTCCGGTGATGCCTTCCTGGCGATCGACATCGACAAGAACGGCAAGATCGACAACCTCTCCGAACTGTTCGGCGGCACCAGCAAGGGCGACGGTTTTGCCAAGCTGGGGGCTTTCGACAGCAACGGCGACGGCTTCGTGGATGCCAAGGATGCACACTTCGGCGACCTGCGTGTCTGGCAAGATCTGAACGGTAACCACCAGACCGACGCCGGCGAGCTGCGTACCCTCGTCGAAGCCGGTGTGGCCAGCCTGAAGGTTGATCACGTGGATCTGCCGGCAGTGGATGCCCAGGGCAACCTGCACCTGGAGCGCTCCAGCGCCGTCATGGCCGACGGTTCCAGCATCGACATGGCCGACGTGTATTTCAACGTCTCCGTCGCCGATGCCGAAGCCGCTGGCGTCGAGCTGCCCAACCTGTCTGCCCTTCTGGGTGACGACCGCAGCCTGGATCTGGTGCTTGGCAGCTCTGCCGTTACCGCCAGCACGACGACGGATGCGAGTGCCTCCGCCACGGTGTGCGACGGTGCGGTTACGGCCCTGAGCCAGCTGGCCAACCTGTACGACGAGCAGCAATTTGCCTTGATGGCAGCCTAAGCCCCTTCGCGCCGACCGCTTCTTTGCGGTTGGCGCGAAAGCCCCCATCCGGGAAAGAAGTCACTTTTTTAACGTAGGAGAAATACATGAATCGCATCCTCAAGAAATCCGCCCTGGCCCTGGCTGCCATCGGTCTGTTCGCCAGCGCTGCCGCCCAGGCTGATTCCCTCGTGCTGGACCAGGACATCAACTCCCTGAGTTTCAATGTCGATGTGAACGGCACCAACCATGACGTCCTGGCTGGCTCCTTCAACGTCAGCAACCTGAGCACCGGCAGCAGCTTCCTGGCCTTCTGCTTCGAACTGCTGCAAGGCGTGAACACCTCTTCCCTGACCCCCCCGGGCCTGGACTTCACCGCCAGCCCGGCTGCTTCGGCCGATCTGCAGACCCTGTTCAACCAGACCTTTTCCGGCCTGAACCTGAGCAGCGCCGTTGAAACGGCCGGCTTCCAGATCGCCATCTGGGAAACCCTGGACAACAACGACCTGTACTCCGGCAACTACAGCAACTGGACTGGCGCCACCAGCTCCGCCGACGAGACGGATGCCCTGGATGCCGCCTGGATTTTCCTTGAGAAGCTGGTTGCCAACGATCCGGCCACCGGCAGCTACACGCTGACCAGCTGGACCAACTCCAACAGCCAGGATCTGGTTCAGGCTACCCCGGGCAGCACCGTGCCGGAACCTGCCAGCCTGACGCTGGGCGCCCTCGGCCTGGCCGGTCTGGCCGCGCTGCGCCGCCGCAAGGCCTGATTGCCGGCGGGTGCCTTCGGGCACCCGGCCTGCATGATGTGTTGTGAATCAAAAAAAGGGGGCTTGCCCCCTTTTTGTCATTTTCATGCAGTCGAGCCTGCCCCGTGAAATATGAGGTCGTCAGCGCGCCCGCCCTTGGGATATCGTCGGGTTGCCATTTACACACCGCATGTTTGCCATCCCGTGTCTGCTTTGCCCTGCCAAGCATCTCCTCCCTGAGGTTTTCATGTATCGAAACCGCATACTCCCGGCCCTCGTTCTGGGATCGGGCCTCGCCCTTCTTGCTGGCGCAGCCCGCGCCGACCTGATCGTCGGCAACCCGCTGCCAACCCTGACGCCGGATAACGTTCGCGCCGATCTGGCTTATTTGAACAAAGGCCAGGCGGCCCTGCGCGCGCGGCAATTCGAGCAGGCCGAGAAAGCCTTTGGCGAGGCCTACAGGCAGAACCCCCGGTCTGTCGAAGCCATGCTCGGTCTGGCCATGGCGACCCACTCCCAGGGCAAGGCCAAGCTGGCCCGCGACTGGATGTCCAGTGCCGTCGCGATGGCGCCGGGGCAGCCCACGGTGCTCCAGGCCCGCGCGCGCATGCTGGTGGAGCAGGGTTTGCCGAGCGCGGCGGAGGAAAGCTACCGTTCCGCCATCGGCGCCCATCCGGAGCAAACCCAGCTCAAGCTCGACCTGGCCGCGCTGTACACCGAGCAGATCAAGAAGCCCGCCGAGGCTTTGCCGATACTGCGGGAGCTGATCCGGCAAAATCCGGATCTGGCTGCAGCCCATCTTCAGCTTGGGCTGGCCCTGTCGGCCGACGGCAAGCTCGACGACGCGGGACGGGCTCTCGATGAAGCCATGAAACGGGCACCCAACGACGCCATGGCCGTCAATGCGCGAGGCCTGATCGCCCTCAAGCAGGGGCAGGCAGACCGTGCCCTCGCCCTGTTCGACAAGGCGCTCGTGCTGCGCAAGGATTTTGCCGGCGCCATGCTGGCCCGCGGCGATGCGCTACAAGCCCTCGGTAAGCCCGACCAGGCAATCGAGACCTACAAGCGGGCCGCCATGCTGGCGCCGACCAGTGCCTTGCCCCACGCCTTGCGCGCCCAGGCCTTGGAGCGCATGAAGCGGCCGGCAGAGGCGGAGCAGGCTTACCGCGAAGGCTTGAAGCTGGAGCCGGAGAACACGCTTATTGCCAACAATCTGGCCTTTCTGCTGGCCAGCCAGAAACTCAAGCTCGATGAGGCCCTGGCCCTGGCCCAGCGCGTGACGGCCAAGGAGTCCGGGCGGGCAGCCTACATGGATACCCTCGGCGCCGTGCAACTGGCCCGTGGTGATATGGCTGCTGCACGGCATTCCTTCGAGCGTGCCCTGAGCATCGAACCCTCTAATCCGGGGGTGCGCCAGCATCTGGCCGAACTTGACACCGCATCGGCTGCCGCTGTGTCGGCAAAGCCCGCTCCGGCAGTGGCACCTGCGCCTGCGCCGGCGGCGGCCCGTTCGGCTCCTGCCGAAGATCCGGCCAAGCTCATTGCTCCGCGCCTGGAAGCCTGGCGGGAGGCCTGGGAGGCCAAGGATGCCAGTCGTTACCTGGCCTTTTACGCGAGTGGCTTTGTTCCGGCCGACAAGCGTCCCCGCGGTGCCTGGGAGGCCGACCGCCGCGCCAAGCTCGACAAAAAGGGCGACATTCAGGTGCAGATCGGCTCCCCGGCCTACAAGCTGGAGGGCAACGTGCTTCTGGTCAGCTTCGAGCAGCGCTACCAGTCCGGCAGCTATCGCGAAACCGGACGCAAGCAGCTGGAGTGGATCAAGGAAGGCGGCGAATGGAAGATCCGCCGCGAGGCTCAGCTGTAGAACCGGTGGCAGGGCCTATGCGGCGGCGTAGTCTTGCCGGGTTTCCACCAGCAGGTCGTTGGCGGTAAGGGCAAAGTTCTTCCAGGCGGTGGCCAGCTCGCGGCGCATGCTCATCTGGTAATCGACGCTCGGCAGGTGTTCGTCGGCAAAATTGGATATCGCGCAGGACGTGCGGTTGAAGCGTAGCGCGTCGTCCAGCAGGGCTTCGCAAAAACCCTGGAAGGGTTCCAGGATGAGCAGGGTGAGGGCCGACCAGCCTCGCTCGATGCCCACGCCGCGGGCGTCGAAGGGCAGCTCGTAAAGCATTTGCAGGGCTTCCCGGAACAGGGTTTCCACCGTGTCGAGGATGGCCCGCTGGGTCAGGTGTTCGCGCCGCTGGGCGGTCAGCCCCCGGTGCAGGCTGACCCGGTAGCGTTCAAAGCTCAGCTTGCGCTGGCTGTTCACCCAGGCGGAGAAGCGGGCGATGCAGATGTCGTTGGTCTGGATGCTCATGATGGTTCAGTGCGTCGTCAGGGCCCGGTCGAGGGCCAGTTCTTTGAGGATCCGGCCGGCTGCCTCAAGGGCGCCTTCCATGTAGCCGCCGCCATAGCTGGCGGTTTCGGAGCTGCCGAAATACAGTTTGTCGTTCCAGTGGGACAGGCGCAGGGCGCGGTTTCCGTATTCGGGATGGCCATCCGGCGGGGTGTGATCGAGGGTGCTGCAGGTATAGGTTTCGGTTGCCCAGTCATGGACGTGGGGCGTGCTGCGTTCGGCGCTACGACCGAAGAGCTGGACCAGCTGGCTGCGCACCAGCATCGGCAGGCCGGCCTTGAAGGATTCCCGTAGCGCTACCGGCAGGGTCACGAAGCCCCCGAGGGCGGCGCGGGCGGCAGGTTCGTCGCTGGCATCGAAGACTTCGCCCAGCACGGCCTGGGGATGGGTGGCAAAGGCGTTGCCGGTGTGGCCGGCGTCGCGCCAGAAGGGGCGCTCGAAGCCGCACACGGCCTTGGCGCTGCCGGCCATCCAGGTGGGCGTGTCACGCAGGATCTGGCGCAGCGGCGCGGCGAGGGCCGGTGCAAAGCTGACCCGCTCCTCCAGCAGGCGCGGCGGCACCGCCAGCACGACGCTGCGGGCCTTTACCACGACGGGTTCGTAGCCGCGCAGAAAGTGCAGCTCCACGTGGTCGAGCCGATCAACGACCGCCATCAGCACATGACCGAAGTGCAGGGTTTCCCGGGGCAGGCGCCGGGCCAGTGCAGCGATGACCGTGCCGAAGCCGCCGGAGACGCGCCGGGCGCCGGCATGGACCGGCCCGGCTGACAGCGTATCGGGCTGGGCGTTGGGGTCTTTGAGGTGCAGCACGGTTTCGCCATCGGGCTGCGCGAAGGGCGTCAGGCCAAGATCGGCTATCAGTCGGGCGATACGTGGCTGGGTGTCCGGCCAGTACCAGGTCGGGCCCAGGTCGATGGCGAGCCCGGGGGTGGCGACATCGCTGGACAGGATGCGGCCGCCCAAGCGCGGGCGGGCCTCGAAGAGGGCGAAACTCTCGCCACGGGCCGCTAGCCCGCTGGCAATCGCCAGTCCGCACAAACCACCGCCAACAATCGCCGTATCCAGCATGACCGATCTCCCGGGTTGAAACTCTCCGGACAATCAGCAAGCTTCGTTCCAGATTTTTGGTGAAGCTGCCTGTTCTTGGATTTCTTCAATTTATCAATGGCTTGATTTGTTTTTGGACTTGCTGACGGCATCCCCTGTCTGTCGGGTTTATGCCCACTAACGGAATTTTTAACACTTTTCGGTGCGCCATCCGGGGGCTTCCGTGCCCCGGAGCCAGACTTCAGCGGCGCAGGACCTTGCGGAAGGTAAGGTTGAGGCGTGGCGCGGCGACCTCGGGCTCTGCGGGAATGGCGTGTTCCCACGCTTGCTGGAAGGACGCATCCATCACCAGCAGGGTGCCGGCGGGCAGGCGGATGCGGCGGGCCTCGCCGGCCGGGCGCCGGCGGATCGCAAAGTGCCGCGTTGCGCCCAGGCTGAGAGAGGCGATCACCGGGGCCGGGCCGAGGTCCGGTTCGTCGTCGGCGTGCCAGCCGACGGCGTCGAGGCCGTTGCGGTAGAGGTTCAGGAGCACTGCATTGAAGTCGTGAGCGCTGGCGGCGCACACCTTTTCGCGCAGGGCGAGCAGGGTGGGCGTCCAGGCGTGGGAGTTGTGCAGGTTGTCGGCGTAGCGGTAATCGATGCCCTCGTCCGCATGCCAGGCCTGCAGGCGCGGCAGCTGGAAGCGCCGGCCGGCAGCCGTGTAGCTGCCGTCGTTCCAGCGGGTTTCCGTGATGAGCTGGTGAAACAGCGCGGCCGCCTCGGTTTCGTCGAGCAGGCGTCCGAGACGTAGCAGCGGGTTGCCGGGAAGGGTGGCCAGGTCCATGTCAGGCCAGGGCCTGGCGCAGCAGGATAGCCACGTGCATGGGCTCGCGCCCGGCCCCCTCGCGTATCTGGTGGCGGCACGAGAAGCCGTTGGCCAGCACCGGCGCGTCGGGGGCTTTGCGCAGGGCCGGAAAGAGATCGAGTTCAGCCATTTGCAGGGAGATATCCCGGTGCTCGGCGTCCAGCCCGAAGCTGCCGGACATGCCGCAGCAGCTGGCTTCGATGAATTCGAATTCGAATTCCGGGATCAGGCGCAGCACTTTGCGCAGGGATTTCATGGCGCCCACTGCCTTCTGGTGGCAGTGCCCATGCACCAGGGTCTTGCCGGCCGGCAAGGGCTTGAGCTTGAGTTGCAGGTGCTTGCGGTCGTTTTCGCGAGCGATGAACTCCTCGAAGAGATAGACCTGTTTGGCCAGGGCGTCGGCTTCCGGGCCGAGGCCGAGCTTGAGGTGGTCGTCCCGCAGGGACAGGATGCAGGATGGTTCGAGGCCGACGATGGGCGTGCCGGCGGCGAGGGCCGGGCGCAGGGCGGCCTGCATGCGCCGCGCTTCGTGGCGGGCGGCGTCCACCTGGCCGAGGGACAGGTAGGTGCGGCCGCAGCACAGGGGGCGGTCTGGCTCGGCATCGCCGGCGGCGGGGCCGAGGGTAGTCACCCGGTAGCCGGCAGCGCTGAGCACCGCGTGGGCGGCTTCGGCAATGGCCGGGTCGAAGTGCCGGGCGAAGGTGTCGACGAAGATAATCACGTCGCGCTCGCCGGTGGCGGGGCTTGCGGGCGGCCGATAGGGTTCGGTGCTTGGCGCGGGCAAGGTCCGGCGCGCCGAGATGCCCAGCCAGAGCTCGCCAAGGGTGGCGATCAGGGGAACACGGTTGCGCAGCCGGATCAGCGTGCGCACCAGCGCCCGGTGCTGGAGCAGGCGCGGCAGGGCGGCGAACAGGCGCTCCCGCCGCGAGATGCCGAGGGCCGCGTTGCGCTGGGCCTGGTATTCGATCTTGATGGCCGCCATGTCCACCTGGTTGGCGCATTCCCGCTTGCAGCCCTTGCAGCCGATGCACAGGTCCATGGCCTCGGCCAGGCGCGGGTCGGCGAAAGGGGTGTCGCCCAGTTCGCCGTTGAGGGCTGCCTTGAGGACGAGCACGCGCCCGCCCGGGGAATGGGCCGGGTCGTCGGTGGCGCGGTAGCTGGGGCACATGACCCCCTTGGGCTTGCGCTGGCACAGGCGATCGCTGATGCAGACGGCCACCGCCTTGGCAAAGTTGCCACCGGTGGCGGGAATGCCGGCATAGGCGTCACCCTGACCGGCGCTTTCATAGGACGACCAGTCCAGTTGGTGTTTCATGGGAGCTCTCCGTTTGGAGAGGAGCAAGCAATCCCGGTGCCAGGTGGCTGGGTCTTGTGAATCAAGGGCTTGGCGACCGATGCTGTGTCGCGGATGCGACAAGGGGCAGCGGTCTTGCGCGGATCAGCGGCCGGCGCGCTCTGCCGTCGCCTGTGCCTGCTGAAGGCCGTTGCGCACGTTTTCGAGGCTGAAGGGCTTGAGGATGTAGCCGTTGGCGCCGCGCTGAATGGCGGCATTGACGGTTTCCCGTTCGGCGTGGGCGGTGACGAAGACGACGGCGACCTCGGGGTGACAGGCCTTGATGGCGATCAGTGCATCCAGACCGCGTACATCGGGTGTGTCGATCGCCATGCAGATGACGTCCGGGCGGTGCTGCTCGAGCAGGATCAGGCCTTCCATGCCGCTTTCCGCTTCACCGATGACCCGGTAGCCCAGGCTGCGCAGCATGTGGGTGAGGAGCGCGCGCATCTGCCGGCTGCGGTCCACGACAAGAACCGTGGGACCTGCACCGTCGGGGACGGGCGCAGGGGCGAGCAGGTCGGCCAGCGGATCAAGGACGTCGAGAACGCGGCCGGCGGTGAGGGGCTTTTCGACATAGCCGACGGCGCCGGCATCAAGGGCGCCGACGATTCTCTGGCGGCGGCTGTCGGTGGCGAGGATCACCGCATAGACCTCCGGGTGGCTGGCGTGGATATGGCTTACCAGGCTCCCGCCGTCGGGCGCACGGATGTCCATGTCTATGCAGGCCACGGCGGGCGGGTGAATGGTCATCAGGCGAATGGCAGCGGCGCCGGAGTGTTCGACGCCGCTGATCGTAAACCCCTGGGCCTTGAGGATGCTCTGGAGCACCTTGGCCATCAGGGGGTTGGCGTCGATGATCATCACCCGCAGGTTCCTGCGGTTTGCGGAGGGGCTTTCGTTCATGGCTTCAGGCAATGTACCAGCGGTTTCCGCCGGCACGTTTGGCGGCATACATGGCCCGGTCGGCAAGGGCCGTCAGGTTCTTGAGGTCGTAGCCGTCTTCCGGATAGACGGCGACGCCGATGCTTATGCCGAGCCGGCAACCGGCAAACTCGTCGTGGGGAATGTCGATGACGGTGGCGACAATACGCTCGCAGAACTGGGTGATGGCGTCCGTGCCGTGCAGCATGGGGCACAGGATGGCGAACTCGTCTCCCCCCAGGCGGGCGACCACGTCGGTGGCGCGGGCGGTGGCCTCCAGGCGCTCGGCCAGGGTGGTCAGGATCTGGTCGCCGACGGGGTGACCGAAACGGTCGTTGATTGGCTTGAAACCGTCCAGATCGAGCATCATCACGACCCCGGGCTGCTGGTCGCCGCGGGCCCGCAGGAGGATGGCGCTGGCCAGTTCGGTGAAGGCTTTGCGGTTGGCGATGCCGGTCAGCGGGTCGTGGCGGGCGATCTCGCGCCAGCGCTGGCTGTCCTGCTCGATGCGGCGGTACTGGCGCACCATGCCGAGAACGATGAGGAGGAAGTTGACCAGTGCCAGCAGGAAGGCGCCGGTCTGGATGAGCCGCAGGTCCCGGGTTCGGCGCACGGAGTCGTGCTCCAGCGCTGAGGTCAGGCTGTTCATCAGGGTCAGAATCTCTCGATTGTGCCGGACCATGTATTCGGCGGCCCGGGTACGTTCGGCGCTATCCCAGGAGTGGTGCGGGTCGGCGAGCATCCGGGCGAGGGGGGTAATGAGTTCGCGGGCCCTGGCGACGGCCCGGGCTCCTTCTCCGCTGACGGCCTGAAGGCGTACGGTGCTGTCGTCTCCACCGCGGGCTTCTCCGCCGTCGGCAAAGGCGGCGAGGGTCTTGCTGAACAGCCCGAAGGCCTCTTCGAACTCTTGCTGGGCGGACGCGCTGCCCTGGTCACGGCCGGGCAGGGTGGCTTGCAGAAGCGCTTTGGTGGTTTGCTGGGAGAGCATCCGCTGGCGGCCTGCCAGGTTGATGGCGACCGCATCCTGCGCCACTTGCTCGGCAATCCACAGGTTGATCACCAGCACCGTCAGGTCGAGCACCACGAACAGCACGATCGCGGTGACGAGGCGGCGGGGCGATCCAATCAGGGCACTGACCGGGATGAGCATGAAGGAGGCGCGGAAAACCGGATTGGGATATGTCTGATTATCGGCGCGCCATGGCGATTTTGCAGGGGCATGTCGTCAAAAAAGAAAATGCGGCCGGGAGGCCGCATTTTCGGGTGTTGCCGGAATCGGACGGTGTTCAGCCCTCGAAGCGCTCTTCCAGGGCGGCAATGGCAGGCAGGGTCTTGCCTTCGAGGAACTCGAGGAAGGCGCCGCCGCCGGTGGAGATGTAGCCTACGTCATCGGCGATGTTGAACTTGGCGATGGCCGCCAGGGTGTCGCCGCCGCCAGCGATGGAGAAGGCTTCGGAGTGGGCGATGGCGGAGGCCAGCATCTTGGTGCCGCCGGCAAACTGGGGCAGCTCGAACACGCCGACCGGGCCGTTCCAGACGATGGTGCCGGCGTTGGCGATGATCTCGGAGAGCTTGGCTGCGCTCTTCGGGCCGATGTCGAGGATGCGGTCGTGGGCGGCCACGTCGTCGACGGAGATCTTGTTGGCGCGGGCCAGGGCGGAGACTTCGTCTGCCACGACAACATCGACGGGCAGCGGCACTTCGGCGCCGCGTTCCTTCATGATGTCCATGATGACGTGGGCTTCCTTGACCAGGTCGGGCTCGGCCAGCGAGTCGCCGATGCGCTTGCCGGAGGCCAGCAGGAAGGTGTTGGCAATGCCGCCGCCAACGATCAACTGGTCCACCTTGTCGGCCAGGGAGCGCAGGATGGTCAGCTTGGAGGACACCTTGGAGCCGCCGACGATGGCCACCAGCGGGCGGGCCGGGGCGTGCAGGGCCTTGCCGAGGGCGTCGATTTCGCCGCCCATCAGGATGCCGGCGCAGGCCACGGGGGCGAAGCGGGCAATGCCGTGGGTGGTGGCTTCGGCGCGGTGGGCGGTGCCGAAGGCGTCGTTTACGTAGATGTCGCACAGGGCGGCCATCTTCTTCGACAGTTCTTCGTTGTCCTTCTTCTCGCCCTTGTTGCAGCGGCAGTTTTCGAGCAGCACGACTTCGCCCGGGGCGACGCTGAAACCACCGTCGACCCAGTTCTGGA
>JAOAUC010000030.1 GCA_030157785.1 Zoogloea oleivorans | reverse complement strand
GCTGATCGGCGAAACGGCACGCCGAAGGCTGTCAAGCTATAGCAGGACGAGACAGCTACGCGGAAAAAACAGACTGGCGCTTCAGCCTGCCGACTGCCGCCGTCGGTTCACCTCCGGCATGATGTCCTCAACCAAGCCCTGCACCGCGTCCTCGCACAGATCGAGGACGGCATCGAAACCCGTGGCGCCACCATAGTAAGGATCGGGCACGTCATCGCGACGGGAAGTGCGGGCATAGCTCATGAACATCCGCACCTTGTGCCTGCAACCTTCAGGTGCCCTGTCGTTCAGGTATTCAAAGTGCTCCCGGTCCATCGCCAGCAGCAGGTCGAACTCGGCGAAGTCCTTGGGCTGAACCTTGCGCGCCCTCAGGCGGGACAGATCGTAACCCCGTCGCAACGCCGCAGTCTGCGAGCGCGGATCGGGCGCCTCTCCGCAGTGGAAGCCCTGCGTTCCGGCCGAATCGACGCGAACCTCTTTTTCCAGTCCCGACATGGCCAGCCAGCGGCGCGCCACGCCCTCTGCAGTTGGCGACCGACAAATATTGCCGGTGCACACAAACAGTATTTTCATTGTGGGTGTCCCTCCTGCCGGCAATTTAAACAGTCGGCGGGCGGAACGTACAAGAGTGAGGACCAATTTGTTCAGAATCTCTCAGCCAGAGGCGTCGGGTTAGGCGGATGGATCGTGGCCGTCAGCGCCAAAAACCTGCTGCCGCAGACGGAAGAGCCGGTCCCGCGCTGCGGCCGCCTTTTCGAAATCCAGATTGCGGGCATGTTCGAGCATTTCCTTCTCGAGCTGACGGATGGCCTTGGCCAACGCTTTCTCGTCCATGGCCAGATAGTCGGCGCGGGCGTCATCGGCATTGACAGCGGCATTTCCTGACCCTGCATCATAAACACCGTCGATGATGTCCTTTATGCGCTTTGTCACGGACTTGGGCGTAATCCCGTTCGCTTCATTGAAAGCGATCTGCTTGACGCGCCGACGCTCCGTTTCGCCCATCGCGGCATTCATCGAGGCGGTGATCCGGTCGGCGTACAAAATGGCCGTGCCGTGGAGGTGACGGGCGGCCCGACCGATGGTCTGGATCAGCGAACGCTCCGAACGCAGGAAGCCCTCCTTGTCGGCGTCGAGGATCGCCACCAGCGAGACCTCGGGAATATCCAGCCCTTCCCGCAGCAGGTTGATCCCCACCAGCACGTCGAACTCGCCCAGACGCAGGTCGCGGATGATCTCGACCCGCTCCACGGTGTCGATGTCCGAGTGCAGGTAGCGCACGCGGATGCCGTTCTCGGCCAGGTAATCGGTGAGGTCCTCGGCCAGACGCTTGGTCAGCACGGTGACGAGGATGCGCTCCTTCACGTCCAGGCGCTTCTTGATTTCGCCCAGCAGGTCGTCCACCTGATTGACCGCCGGCCGCACCAGGATGATCGGGTCCACCAGGCCGGTCGGGCGCACCACCTGCTCCACCACCTGGCCCTGATGCTCTTTCTCGTAGGCCGCCGGCGTCGCCGACACGAACACCGTCTGGGGCAGCAGGCGCTCGAACTCCTCGAACTTGAGCGGCCGGTTGTCCATCGCCGAGGGCAGGCGAAAGCCGTACTCCACCAGGTTTTCCTTGCGCGCCCGGTCGCCCTTGTACATCGCCCCCACCTGCCCGATCGACACGTGGGATTCGTCGATGAACATCAGGCCGTCCTTCGGCAGGTAATCGATCAGGGTCGGCGGTGCATCGCCGGGATTGCGCCCGGACATGTGGCGCGAGTAGTTCTCGATGCCCTTGCAGAAGCCCAGTTCGTTGAGCATTTCCAGATCGAAGCGGGTGCGCTGCTCGATGCGCTGGGCCTCGACCAGCTTGCCGGCCTTCTGGAAGGTTTCAATGCGCAGGCGCAGTTCGTCCTTGATTGCCTCAAGGGCATTCAACACCGTGGCACGCGGCGTTACATAGTGGCTCGACGGATAAACCGTGAAACGCACGATCTTCTGCTTGAGGTGGCCGGTCAGCGGGTCGAACAGGGTCAGGTGCTCGATCTCGTCGTCGAACATCTCCACGCGCAGCGCGTGCTCGGCGCTTTCGGCCGGGAAGATGTCGATAACGTCGCCGCGCACCCGGAAGGTGCCGCGCTTGAAATCCACGTCCGCCCGGTCGT
>JAOAUC010000029.1 GCA_030157785.1 Zoogloea oleivorans | reverse complement strand
TCCTGCTCTTCGACAAGAAGATCTCCAGCATCCGCGACCTGCTGCCGATCCTCGAGCAAGTTGCCAAGGCCGGCCGGCCGCTGCTGATCATCGCCGAGGACGTGGAAGGCGAAGCCCTGGCAACGCTGGTGGTCAACACCATCCGCGGCATCCTCAAGGTGGTGGCCGTCAAGGCACCGGGCTTTGGCGACCGCCGCAAGGCCATCCTCGAAGACATCGCCGTGCTGACCGGCGGCAAGGTGATCGCCGAGGAAGTCGGCCTGACGCTGGAAAAGGCCACCCTCGAAGACCTCGGACAGGCCAAGCGCATTGAAGTCGGCAAGGAAAACACCACCGTGGTGGACGGCCTCGGCAGCGCCGACGCGATCAAGGCCCGCGTCGGCACCATCGACGCCCAGATCGACGAAGCCACCTCGGATTACGACAAGGAAAAGCTGCAGGAGCGCAAGGCCAAGCTGGCCGGCGGTGTGGCGGTGATCAAGGTGGGCGCGGCCACCGAAGTGGAACTCAAGGAAAAGAAGGCCCGCGTGGAAGATGCCCTGCACGCTACCCGTGCGGCCGTCGAGGAAGGCGTGGTGCCGGGCGGCGGCGTCGCCCTGCTGCGCGCCCGCAGCGCCATTGCCAACCTGAAGGGCGACAACCACGAACAGGATGCCGGCATCAAGATCGTGCTGCGTGCAGTGGAAGAACCCCTGCGCCAGATCGTCACGAACGCCGGTGATGAAGCCTCGGTGGTAGTGAACAAGGTGCTCGAGGGCAGCGGCAACTACGGTTACAACGCCGGCAACGGCACCTACGGCGACCTCGTCGAACAAGGCGTGCTCGACCCGGCCAAGGTAACCCGCTCGGCCCTGCAGAACGCCGCCTCGGTGGCAGGCCTGATCCTCACCACCGACGCTATTGTGGCCGAACTGCCGGAAGACAAGCCGGCAGCGCCGTCCGACCATCACGGCGGTGGCGGCTTCGGCGGCGGCTTCTAAACCTGAACATTGGCCGGCTCAGCCGGCCAATGTTCGTTCAGCGCTCGTCGAAACTCACCAGCAAACGTCCGCTGGTCGGCCGGGCCTGGCAGCTCAGCACAAAGCCCTGGGCCATCTCGGAGCCTTCGAGGGTGAAGTTCTTGTCCATCTCGACCGTGCCTTCCAGCACTTTGGCGCGGCAGGTGCAGCACACGCCGGCCTTGCACGAGAAGGGCAGATCGAGACCGGCGTTGAGGGCCACGTCGAGCACGTGCTCGTTGGGCGCCATCATCATCTCGTGCTCCATGCCGTCGAGAATGACCGACAGGGCCACGCTCTTCGCGCTTTCGAGTTCGGGATGGAGTGTGCCGATAGGCACCACGCCCTTGGGCAGCGGCGTGTTGGCGGTGAAGCGCTCGGTATAGACCCGGCTTTCCGGCACGCCAGCCTCGATCAGGGTCTTCTGGGTCGCCTCGATCATCGCCTCGGGGCCGCAGATGAAGACTTCGTCCATGCTCTTCACCGGCAGCAGCGCGTCGATCACCGCCCGCACCTTGTCGCCGTCGATGCGGCCTTGCAGCAGGTCCACTTCCTGGGCCTGGCGGGACAGCACGTGGATCAGGGTCAGGCGGTCGCGGTAGCGGTCCTTCAGATCCTGCAGGGCTTCGTTGAACATCACCGAGGACATGCGGCGGTTGCCGTACACCAGGGTGAACTTGGATTCGGGCTGCTCTTCGAGCGTGGTGGCGGCAATCGACAGGATCGGCGTGATGCCCGATCCGGCGGCAAAACCGACCCGGTGGATGGCGCGCTGCTTTTTGACGACGAAACGGCCGTCCGGCGGCATCACGTTGAGGGTGTCGCCGGCCTTGACGGACTGCGCCGCCCAGTTCGAGAAGACGCCGCCTTCCACCGGACGGATGCCGATTTCCAGCTCGCCCTTTCTGGCGAGGCGGCTGCGCGGGCTGCTGATGGAGTAGCTGCGGCGCACTTCCTGGCCATCGACGACGGCCTTGACCGTCAGAAACTGGCCCGGCTCGAAGTGGAAGCGTTCCAGTTCGGCAGGCGGAATGTCGAAGGTGATGGCAACGGAGCCCGCCGCCTCGGGGCTGACGCGCTTGACGGTAAGTTCATGAAAACGGAGAGCGGACATGTCGGGTGCTCCGGAAAGCCTAATAAGGCTTGAAGTAATCGAAGGGCTCCTGGCAGTCGAGGCACTTGTAGAGCGCCT
>JAOAUC010000028.1 GCA_030157785.1 Zoogloea oleivorans | reverse complement strand
GACTGATGATGAGGATGAGGATTGATGTCAAGTGCGTAGCTGCGGGAGCCCTGGGTTCTAGGCAAAGGCACATTTTCTACTGTCTTAATCCCTTTAATTTCAGGGCTGGTCACTGGACAGGAAGGCAACTGGTGGCATGTTGCCAGGCAAGAGTCTTAATCCCTTTAATTTCAGGGCTGGTCACTGGACGAAGCCTTGATGCTGGCGTTCTTCTCGATAAGAGTCTTAATCCCTTTAATTTCAGGGCTGGTCACTGGACAGTACCGTCGCCAGAGAGCGCAATCCCAATGCCGTCTTAATCCCTTTAATTTCAGGGCTGGTCACTGGACAGTGTAATGGATTTATTTAGTAGCGCCGATCCTAGTCTTAATCCCTTTAATTTCAGGGCTGGTCACTGGACCGCTCGCTCCAACAAAATCATTATAATCAAACACCTGTAGTGGTGGTTGACGAAGATCGGCAGGTTTAAAAAGCGATGGATTTTGCGGTGCAACTACTAACGCTCCATGGCTCATCATTTTAACCTTTTTTGCGCATGCAGCAGCTCTAACAATCCGGGCTGGAGGGAGGAAAACAGTGTGAGGGTAGAAGGCAGGCTACCGCGACCAAGGGTTACGATGTCCAGCGTCGCAGGCAGAGGATAGGGCGCACATCGTCGGCTTCGGGCTTGATGCAGGCTTCGATGTCCTTGAGCAGGCCGCGCATCGTGCTGCGGCTACCCCCGCAGCTTCTTCTAGCATGGCGGTGATTGCTTCGGACACGGACTCGAGCCTCCATGCCGGGTTTGCGCAACACGGAATTATCTGTTTCACACCTGCGAATCTGGGGCCGAGTTCGCGGATTTTCTCCAGGACGTTTGCCCATTGCCGATCAGTAGGACCGCGAAGGGTTTGGCGGCTCAGTGGTTCGATCTTGTCGCATCCATTGACCACCAGAATCACCTTGCGCCGGCTGGCCCGGTCCGGAAACAGCCTCGCGAAAGCGGCTTCGTCGATGGCGTAATCGCGGCAATCAGCACGCAGAATATGCACAACTACGTCAGACTTGCTGATGAGTTTCTTGTACATCGACAGATACTTCTCGTCGCACTGCGCCGATTCGCCGATTCCGGGCACATCGGCAAAAGCCAGGTACTGCCCGTCGCGAATGCGGAACATGGCGTTTTGGGCCTCCCGGGTGCACGCTTCGATAGCGCTGGTTTTCATGACGTTGTGGCCGATCAGCGCATTGACCAGTGACGACTTGCCGTAGCCACTCTTGCCAATGATCGCCACATGCATGATCTGAATGTCGCGACCCTCGCATGTCCAGTGCCGGAAATCCGATGACGCAATGTTCAACCCGGCAATGCCCGTAAAGGCCGGCTGGTGCTGGAGCAGCGCGGCGAGCTCCGCTTCGTGGCGAATGATGACCTTCATCAGAAGAGGCTCCCGACCCATTTGCAAAACGACTTCAGCGCATTCTTGACGGACTTCTTGGCACTGCCGGGTACAAAGGGAACGATGTCGACGATCACGTCGACAATCGTATCGAGCAGGCCATTCCCGGTCTCCTGCTTGGCCTTTTCAGACCGGTGCTTCGGCTGCACCTGGATCAGCACGCCAGCGCGTTTTTCGCGGGGCAGCGCGTGGATGACGGCATCGACCAGCTCGATCAGGCCGTATTGTTCGTCGGCCGCGCACGGCAAAACCTGGTCGAGTGGCAAGCCAAAGTAAGCGGCCACCGCGCGGCGCTTCTCGTCGATCGCGCAGGCTTGGCGCGGCCCGGGCTGATGGGCAGCTTCGTCCCACTCGCGGAAAGGTTCGATCTTGTCGACCTGGTTGAGCACGATGAAGAAGGGGGTGCCCGCCTGGATGTAGGGGCTGACGATGCGCTTATAGAAATCCTCATCCGAGGCCAGTGCGCGATCGTCGGCCTTGACCACCCACAGCACCAGGTCGAGCTTGGGCAGCAGCGTGCTGTAGAGTTGGGCATATTCCTGATCGCGCGCCCCGCTTTCGCCCACACCAGGTACGTCGAGCAGGGTCATGCCCTTACTGCCGATACCGAGAAAGACCTCCTGCTGGCTGCGGGTGCAGGCCGCGATGTCGCTGACCGGACAGATGTCGCGCCCAAACAGGGCGTTGCACAGGCTGGACTTGCCTGCACCGGTCTTTCCGAAGACGCCGACCAGGGGTTCGTAGTTGATGACCTGATCGAGACGTGACTCGATCTTTTGGCGGTATGCCTCGGGGATCAAAATGCCGTGGCGGGAGAGTGACTCGAAGAGTTGCGCGCTGTGCGGTTGATGGATCATTTTGCTTGCCTCGCGTAGTTCGTCGATGAGATGGGCCCATTTTGAGGGCACGTCCGCACCAGCACGCGCGTCACAAGCTTGTCGATTCGCTTGTCGATTCGAGCCGTATCAGGACTGGAGGGTAATGTGTTCCGGCGGCAGGCCGATGCCGTAGCCGCCTCCCTTGGTGGCCTTTCCGGTCAATTCTTCCCCATTTTGAGCACAGATGATGTGGGGTATCAGATGCTCAACGACGGATTCAGGGCTGGCCACTGGACAGCACAACTGCGAAAACAACAGCATCCGCCTGACGTCTTAATCCCTTTAATTTCAGGGCTGGGCGCTGGACGAGTTCGGCGTCTTCACCCGCATCCGCAATTCCCTGTCTTAATCCCTTTAATTTCAGGGCTGGGCGCTGGACAGAAGGTCTCTTCCGGCTGCAGAAGGGGGGAGTTCGTCTTAATCCCTTTAATTTCAGGGCTGGGCGCTGGACTCGCCAGTATCATCGTGCGAGAGCATTGCAAATGTCTTAATCCCTTTAATTTCAGGGCTGGGCGCTGGACCTCATCTGGTTGTTTGGCAGTGCTGGCGTCTGCGGTCTTAATCCCTTTAATTTCAGGGCTGGGCGCTGGACGCCGGGCGTATTTTGGCGAGAGCCAGCAAAAGCGTCTTAATCCCTTTAATTTCAGGGCTGGGCGCTGGACGCCGGGCGTATTTTGGCGAGAGCCAGCAAAAGCGTCTTAATCCCTTTAATTTCAGGGCTGGGCGCTGAACCTGTGGCGATTGTCAAGTCAGAGAACGCCAAGAGTCTTAATCCCTTTAATTTCAGGGCTGGGTGCTGGACAGAGTTGAATTGTCAATTAATAGTTAGAGGTAAGTCTTAATCCCTTTAATTTCAGGGCTGGGCGCTGGACGGATTTGCTCGGCGTACTGCTCGAAACTGGGCGTGTCTTAATCCCTTTAATTTCAGGGCTGGGCGCTGGACGCGAAGAAGGCTGGCAGGGCATCCCGGCTGGCGCGTCTTAATCCCTTTAATTTCAGGGCTGGGCGCTGGACCAGGGTTGAATTCGCTCTAGCTGTATTGGCAACTGTCTTAATCCCTTTAATTTCAGGGCTGGGCGCTGGACTGAGCTGCTGGCTTGGCTCGACGCCGCTGATCTGTCTTAATCCCTTTAATTTCAGGGCTGGGCGCTGGACCCGTGGTAGTCCTTTCACCCCGCATGTCTAAGTCTTAATCCCTTTAATTTCAGGGCTGGGCGCTGGACGTGTAGAAGAACTTGCTGTAAAGCGGTTGTGTAGTCTTAATCCCTTTAATTTCAGGGCTGGGCGCTGGACCTTTGCTAATGCATCCAAGCGAATTGACGCGATCCGTCTTAATCCCTTTAATTTCAGGGCTGGGCGCTGGACCCTACGGCTGCAAGTCGGATGGTATCTATGAACTGTCTTAATCCCTTTAATTTCAGGGCTGGGCGCTGGACACCATGTCATTCAGACAACGGTTGATCCTGTCTCGTCTTAATCCCTTTAATTTCAGGGCTGGGCGCTGGACCCGAGGCGGAGTGCGAACCATGGGAGCTTTGCAAGTCTTAATCCCTTTAATTTCAGGGCTGGGCGCTGGACCCGCAATGGGTTCCGCAGCATGGCGTGATCGAAAGTCTTAATCCCTTTAATTTCAGGGCTGGGCGCTGGACCGGGATATGCGCGACGTGCAGGCCGTGGCGTTGCGTCTTAATCCCTTTAATTTCAGGGCTGGGCGCTGGACCCACTGGCCGTGGCAGTGAGTGGCAAGTTCTGCGTCTTAATCCCTTTAATTTCAGGGCTGGGCGCTGGACCAACATAACTGACTTCAAAGCTTGCCCTCGTAAGGTCTTAATCCCTTTAATTTCAGGGCTGGGCGCTGGACCCAAAAACATCGATAGCGTTGACTGTGGCAACCCGGGTCTTAATCCCTTTAATTTCAGGGCTGGGCGCTGGACCCCAATATCACGGTACTTCCTGTGATCCCCACTGTCTTAATCCCTTTAATTTCAGGGCTGGGCGCTGGACCGATTCAGCCCCTCGCAAACAACTCGGCACAATGTCTTAATCCCTTTAATTTCAGGGCTGGGCGCTGGACCAGAGGAGAACGGCATGAAATTCGGCAAATTCTCAGTCTTAATCCCTTTAATTTCAGGGCTGGGCGCTGGACCCAAGCAAGAAAGATGGGAAAGAAGTTCCTGCAGCGTCTTAATCCCTTTAATTTCAGGGCTGGGCGCTGGACCCTTACCATAAGACTTTAAAGGATCTTTATTAATGGTCTTAATCCCTTTAATTTCAGGGCTGGGCGCTGGACCCGCTCGCTCCAATAAAATCATTACAATCAACCACCTGCAGTGGTGGTTGACGAAGATCGGCAGGTTTAAAAAGCGATGGATTTTGCGGTGCTACTGCTAACGCTCCATGACGCATCATATTAACCTTTTTGCGCATGCAGTAACTCTAACAATGCGGGCTGGACGGAGGAAAACAGTGTGAGGTTGGAAGGCAGGCTGCCGCGACCAAGGGTTACGATGTCCAGCGTCGCGGGCAGAGGATAGGCGCGCACATCGTCGGCTTCGGGCTTGATGCAGGCTTCGATCTCCTTGAGCAGGCCGCGCATCGCATTGCTGCTCCCCTCGAAGCAGTACAGCGAGTACTGCACCGGCACACAGTGCTTGATGACGATGCGATGAACGCGGTTGAGGCGCTTCGGGTCGGCGATGTCGTAGGCGATGAGCCAGGCGCAGGGGGCATTCAGTGCCATTGTTGATTCTCAGCGGCTAAATGACGGCGCAGGCGCGCGAGCAGATCGGGGATGCGCGCTGGGTGGCCGGCGATCCAACTCTCGACAAGCAGCAACTGGGTCTGGGTCTGGTCAGCGGCTAAGGCGAGACTCGCGGCTTCAAGGTTGAGTTCTGCCCACACCAGTCCACACAGGTCGTCACCAAGATCCAGCGGCTGACCATCGTAGGCCCAGTGCGTAGGCGCAATACCGCCCACAACCAGATGCCTGAGTACATAGGCGTGGCACCAGGCGCGGGCCATCTCCGGATACACCGCTTCAAAATGGGCGTTGTAGACATAGGCGCGCTTGTGCTCGTCGAACTCGGCCTGGCTCATAGCGTGACCAGCATGGACAGCACGCAGCGCAACGAGCACCAGCGTTTCGAGACGCCGCTGCTTGAGCCAGTTGGTATAGCGGCTATGCCAGTCGGCTCGGTCAAGATAGCTGTCGAGCAGAACATCGAAGGGCTGCGCCATGCCCAGACGCGGACCAGCAAAGCCTATGACTTCACCTCTGCCGTCGACCCATAGCAGTGGAATGCCGTGACGCAGGCAGCGCGTGAGGGCTTCACTGCTCCAGTCTACGTGGCGGTTGCAGACGATGCGGTCGATACGTGCCAACGGGTAGCGTGTCGTCGCGTGGCCTGCGCGCCTCAACAGCAGGGATTCGCCTTCGGCATCGATGCGCAGCGGGGTGCTGGTGGCAAGGTAAAGGGCTTTTCGGGGGGCTCGCCGATGGCCGGAGCGGTGGCGCGCAGGGCGGACATATCAAAACTCCTCGTCGATGCCGGGGCTGTCGATCCAGGTGCAGCCGTCGGTGCGCATGTTTTGTGCGAGGCGGGCGCAGCGAGCACGCAGCCAGCGCCGCGGCAGCTTTGCACTCTTCTCCCAGGCCGAATAGAAATGCTCGCGCCCGGCCTTGCCGAGCACACAGGCACCGTTGTGCTGACTGAAGTGCTCTGCGCGCAGGTTGTGGCCGCGGAACTGCTGCCACACCCAGGCATCAGCATGCGGACGGAGCGGCTCAATGAGATCGCAGGCCAGGGATTCGCGGCCAAAGGCCGGGCGGTGGTAAAAGCCCAACAGCGGGTCGAGCCCGGCGGCATGGGCAGCGCGCACTGCGTCGAAATGCAGCATGGTGTAGGCCAAGGACAGGCAGGCATTGACTGGGTCGCGCGGCGGGCGACGGTTGCGGCCAGTGAAGTCCAGTTCCGGCGCAAAGATCGCAGTGAGCGCCCCAAAGTGGGCCCGCGCGGCGGCACCTTCCAGGCCGCGCAGGCTGGCCACCGCGCTGCAGCCAGGTATCTGCGCTGCGACACCAGCGATGCCGACCAGTGCATCGGTCAGTGCCTTGCGCGCGTCGGGGCGCTCAACGAGGGCTTGGCGCATCAAGCGGCGCTGACGCTGGAGCTTGGCGGCCACCACATCGCGCGCCCATGTCAGGCACCAAGCCTCGTCCATCACTCTGTGGGCCTGGGCCAGGCGTACCCCGGCGTCCTGATGGGCGGGGCCTAGCACCAGGGCGACGCGGCGGCTGCCACGCGCACTGAGTAGCAGGGTGGCGATGCCGGCTTCGGCGAGCTTGATAAGCACGCCGCTGTCGAGGCGGGTCTGGCTGCCCTGGATGACCACCCGTTCCACAAGACGCAGCGGCACGGTGCCGCGCCGCTCGCCGCCTTCGTACAGCGCGAGGGCAGCGCCTTCGCTACGGATTTCAAGCTGGGCGCGGTCGAGATAAAGCGTGGCCATGCGGGCTCCCGGTTCAGGCGACGTAAAAAAAGGATGGATCGGCCGGCGGGCTGGCGCGGCCGAGGGTCAGGGTCTTGGCGCGTGGGTCTAGGCGCAGCAGCAGGAACCGGTCTTCATCCTCTTTGAGCAAAAGGCTCATGGCATGGAGGAGTTCGCGCTTTTCAAACGGAGTAAGGAAGATTTCATGCACCGACTTTTGCCCGCCAGTGGCAAAGCCCCGCACCAGGGCCAGTGCGGCCACGAGGCGGCGCGGCTGGCTGACATCATAGGCAGCAAGGTAAAGCTCGCGTTTGCTCATCGCCCGCTCCTACTGAGCAGACGACTTGCCGAGGTAGCGGTCAGCCAGCCAGATGGTGCCGATGACCGCTACAACAACGAGGCCGACAACCGCTTCGGCGGGAAGCGCGGCCGCTTCGGCCGTGAGCAGCAGGCCACCACCGCCAACGCTCAGTGCGAGACGCAGAGTAGAAATGCCGGGGGCCATGCTGTGCTCCTTTTTTTTTGCTCCGCGGTTTGCGGGATGCGTTGAAAAGGAGTGTGCGGGAGGATCAGACAGGAAGGGGGCTTGGCAAGCTTGCGGCCTTTTTGGCTGGGTAAGCGTCCTGGCCGGGGAACCTTGCAGCGGTCCGCCAGATGCGATCCACCGAACGGGTGAACGGCTGCGGATCGACCTTCGTTCAGAACAAAGTCGAAATCGAACGTGCTCCAACTCCAGACATCGTCGTCGGCATCCCCGGGTGCCGTCATCGTGGGCAGGTCGTAGAGCGACTTACCCGCGACGATGCACAGCGTGTCCGCAGCCGGATTGTCGAACCAGCTTTCGAACCACGCATCGAGAAAGTTGATCTGCTCCACACTGCGCTCCTGTACCAAAGGGGCCCTGCCCCAATGAAGCCAGTCTAGGAGCGCGCGCCTTGCGAACCCTGCGCCGCAAGCTTGTTGTCGCGAAGCGCCCCGCCAGGCAAGCGCGCCTCCGGGGACAAAGCCAATCGCGTCAGTTCAAGGCGCTGGCCAACCATTTGTTCAGCTTGTCCTGGTTGCTGGCCAGCGCGGCGACGAACTTGGCGGTTTCACGAACCAGCCAGTTATCGGCATCCACATTGGCACGCACGCCGTGGGCCATCTGATTGCGCAGGTACTTCAATGCGTAGAAATTTCGCTCGCTCTTGAAATCGATGCGGGCATCCCTCGTTTCCTGTTCCAGTTCCCGCTCGGCCTGCTCGCGGTCGCGCTGGAAGTTGTTCGCGTCGCCGCCGTTGCGCTCGACCTGCGCCGAGATGCGCGACTCGTAGGCAAAGATGCTGGCGCGCAGGTAGTCGCTTTTGCGCAGCGCCTGAAGGGCGAGCTGGCGCTCCCACTCTGAGCGCTTTGCCGAGGTCCGCCATTCGAGGCTCTTCTTCAGCCGCGGAAAGAACATCCGCCCTGCCGGAGAAGCCGGCGCCGCGGTGGCCTTCCAGAACGAGTTGAGCTTTTGCTGGGCCGAAGACAGGTTGCCAATGCGTTCGAGGAAAGCCGCTTCGGCCAGCAGCTTACCGGCCAGGCCTTCGCGCTCCAGCAGCGTCGCGAAGATGCCGTAGTCTCCGTCCTTCTCGAACTGCTCCAGGGCGCGAATCCACTCCTGCACCACCAGCAGGCCGCGCAGGCTCACTACCGGTGTGCACGCATCGCTCTCCGGATCAAAGGCACCGTAATAGATCTCGCGGATCTGCGCATGGCCGATGGCTTCGAGGTAGAAGGCCGACAGCAAGCCCAGCATCGGCAGGTGACGCAAACCATGGGTAATGTCCAGATACAGGGTGTCGTCGTTTCGTCCAAGGCCTTCGGCCAGGGTCTGAAGGATGTCGACCTGCATGCCTTCCTCGAAGCCATAGGGAATCAGGCGCAACTCAAAACGTCGCCGGCTGTGCGTATTCAGCTCGGCTTCGACACGGGCAATCAGCGCGGGATCCACCCGGTTTCCTTTAACAGCGTCGGCCAACTCAACCCACGTTGCCTCGTCGCGGGTTGCCCCCAGCGAGTCGGCAAGTACATCCCACATGCTGCCGGTGGTGCCGAGGATGCGGATCGCCTCCACATCCAGCGCCTCGGCCAGACCCACCCCGAGAAAGGGCGTCGTGAACACATGCGCGTCGAGCACATAGGTGGTTTTGCGGTAGTTGCCACCTTTGGGGACCAGACCGAGAAAGGAAATCAGCGTTGCGGGCATGGAGTCGTACTGGAAGTGGCGGAGTTGGGGGGTGCATCTTATCGGTTTTGGCGCATGTCGCTGGTCTGCTTGTCAGTGCCCTCATCGTGCCCTGAGCGCATTATTCCAATCGTTCCACACCTGCGGAGCGCCATACCCGCTGCAAGCCTGCAAGGAAGGCTGTCCGGAGGCGCCGGATGTATATTGCATCCCGCAAACCACATAATCCCGGGCGCCCAACACCCTCCACGCCCCGCAATCAGGACAGCCATCATGACTCATCGTGCATCACCCCGCCGCATCCTGCTGGCCGTCACCGGGCTAACGCCCCAGGTCGTCACCGAAACCCTCTTTGCGCTGGCCTGCCGCGCGGACTCGCCTTGGGTGCCCGACGAGATCCACCTGATTACCACCGCCAGCGGTGCCGAGAATGCACGGCTCAACCTGCTGCTTCCGGACGGCTGGTTTCATCGCTTGTGCGCCGACTACCAGCTGCCACCCATCGACTTCCCGGTCCGTAACATCCACATCGTGTGCGATGCCGAAGGCCGCCCGCTCGACGACATCCGCGACCAGCAGGAGAACACGCAGGCTGCGGACTTCATTACCGAAACCGTGCGCAGCCTGACCGAAGGCAGCGATAGCGAACTGCATGTCTCGATCGCCGGCGGACGCAAGACCATGGGGTATTACCTCGGCTACGCGCTGTCGCTGTATGGCCGCCCGCAAGACTGCTTGTCGCATGTGCTGGTCTCTGACGTCTACGAAACCAACCGCGACTTCTATTACCCCACGCCCTACGAGCACCCGATTCACAGCAGGCGCGGAGACAAGGAGATCACTGTGGATGCGCACAAAGCGAAGGTGGAACTGGCCGACATCCCCTTCGTACGTCTGCGCGAGGGCCTGCCGGAACGGCTGTGCAGCGGCAAGGCGGTGTTCTCCAGGGTGGTTGCCACGGCCAACCGGGGCCTCGACGCACCGCGCCTGGTTCTGGACGTCGGGAAGCGCGAGGTGTGGGCCGACGACGAGATACTGGATCTGAGCGGAACCGAATTCCTGTTGCTGCTGTGGCTGGCTGAGCGCTGCGCGCGCGGCGAGGCCGCCACCGACTGGTCTTCGGAGAAGATGGCCGATGAGTTTCTGCTGACCGCCCGACAGGTGCTCGGCAACTCCATGGGCAGTGACTACGAGCGCATCGAAGAGGCGCTGGACTGGCGCAAGGTCACGACGATCAAGACCGCAAAGTACTTTGAGCCCCACAAGTCACGCATCAAATCGGCCATCGTCGCCACCCTGGGCAAGCAGGCTGCAGCGCGCTACCTCATCGCAAGCACCCGGGAAAATGCGATCGCGCTGAACTTTCTCCCACTGGATCCCGGGCAGATCGAGATCATTCCTGCATGACACCCACCACGGCCGGCCGTCGAAATGAACCCGCGTGACAAGCTTGCCTTGGCGTGCCCTGCCCCGCCGGTCACGCACAATAGGCACGTTAAGGACGCGCGAGACCCCATGCTCGTCGCCGGAGACAGACCATGAATACCCGAAAGTGATAACCGGAGATAAATAATGGTGGCATTATCTGCACCTTCCTGCGACTCGGCGCAACATGCCAGCGCATTCCACCCGACCGCGCCTGTATGCAATGAAAGAATGCGCTTGAACGACTCCGTTTCAGGGTGCCCCACCGCCCAGGAGGCGGCTGGAATGCCGCTCCGTCTGCTGCCCCTGCGTTTCACGCTGCAGTCCGAAACCCTGACCCTGGATTTCTTTTCCGGGCCGCTGTGGCGCAGCGGCTTTGGTCTGGCGCTGAAGAATCATTTTCCGGGCGTATTCGATCTGCTCTTTGCCGAGCATGCCCGTCTTGGCCGGCTCTATGCCTTGCAGCCACCGCTCGCCGCGGTGAATCCCGGCGACAACTTCGAACTCGGCCTGACCCTGTTTGGCGCAGCCACCGAGCATGCCCTTGCCTGCTCGCAGGCGGTGGCCCAGCTTGGCGAAATGGGCCTCGGCGAGCACCGTGGGCGTTATCGTCTGCAGAATGCGCGGGGCGCCGGGAACGGCAGCGCCCCCTTTCTGGATGCATCGTCGGGCCTGGCGGCGTGGCCGGCCGCAGTAGCCCCCGAGCTGTGGCTGGGGCAGTCTTCCGGCAACGCCAACCTTGCCCGGCTCGATCTGCTCACGCCGCTGTGCGTAAAGGACGGCGACGTCGCCTGCTGCGGCGCCTTCGAATTCAGCCAGCTTGTGCGCCGTCTCCACAAGCGGATCGCCCAGCTGTGCGAGTCCGCCGGAGAATCCTCCCCGCTTGCCCGCCCCCTCACCGAAACGCAACTCCGGCTTGCCGAAAGCGTGCGCCTCATGCACAGCGAGCTGCAGTGGGTGCAGGTCAAACGCCAGTCTTCGCGCAGCGGGCAAACCATGGTGCTCGAAGGCATGACCGGGCACCTGACCTACCGCGGCGACCTGGCCCCCTTCGCGGGCCTCCTGGCCCTCGGAAAAATTCTCCAGCTGGGCGCCAAAACCGCCTTCGGCTTTGGCCGCATCGACACCCGCTTTTCCTTTGAGGATTGAGAAATGGCACTCAGACAAGCACATCCCCCAACGCTGCGCCGCAACCCGGGGGACAAGTCTTGACCCAATACGCCTATCTGTTTGAAGCGCGCGGCATTCAGCGCTTTCTGTTTGCCAGCGGAAAGCTGCGTGACATGCTGGGTGGGAGTGAACTGCTTGACTACCTTTGTGCCGACGAGGGCCTGCTCGATCAAACCCTGAAAAGTCTGGGTCTGCGCCCGGCGATCGTGCGCAAGGCCGGTGGCTCCTTCTACCTGCTGTTCGAGCGCCGCGAAGATGCGCTCCGCCTGCGTGCGGTCTGGCGCCTGGCCTGCGGCAGCTGGTTGCCAGGTGTCGAACAGATCGACGCACTGAGCGAAGGACACTCAGCACGCGAGGCGATGGACGAGGGGCTGAAGCAACTCAGGAAGGCCCGCAACCGGCTTGGTGCCGACTTGCCGCGTCCCGGCCCCCTGAGCGAGCGCAGTCCGCGCACCGGGCTGGCTGCGGTCTTGCGCGAGCACGACGAGTCGCTCGATGCCGCCACGGCTCGACAACGGCGCTTCGAGCGGCCCAAGGGCCAGAATCTTGCGCAGCGTTTTCTGGACAAGGACGGCTACCTATGGCCCATCAACTTCGAGGAGGACGCGCCAGCCTCCGAGCGCTTTCCGCTGGGCGAACGGCGTCTTGTGGGCCTGCTCCACGCGGACGGAAACGGCCTCGGGGAACTGCTGCGCGTTCTTACGGAAGCCTGCAAGGATGCCGACGATGCGACCTATATCAACCTTTATCGCACCTTCTCGGACGGGCTGAGCGACGCCACCCTCGCGGCCGCCCGCCAGGCCTGCATGGTTCTGCTACCACACGCCTGCGACAAGGTTCTGCCGGCGCGTCCCCTGGTGCTGGGGGGCGATGACCTGACCATCCTTGTTCGCGCCGATCTGGCCCTGCCGTTCGCCAAGGCTTTCCTGGATGCATTCGAAACGCACAGCCGCAGCGCCATGACGCGCCTGCACAAGGCGTTCGAAGACAAGGGCCTGCAAGACCAGGCGGGCCTGCTTCCTGCTTACCTGACAGCCTGCGCCGGGCTGTGCTACATGAAGTGCTCGCAACCCTTCCAGGCGGGCCATGAACTGGCCGAAGGTCTGTGCAAGCGCGCCAAGGTCGCCGCACGCAAGGTCAAGGGCGCGGGCCCAATCCCGGCGACGCTGGCCCTGCACAAGGTCCAGGACAGTCTGCTGGAGGATGCCGAAACCCAGTTCGAGCAGAACTATTGCGTGGTGCAGGAAAACCGTAGCTGGCAGTTCGCCCTCCCCGTGTATGCCCTCAAGCGCGTTGAGGGCTTGCCCGCGCTGGAGGATCTGGAACACCTGCTGGATGTTTTTGGTGAGGGCCTGAACGACCGCCCGCTACGCGAGCTGGCGACCCTTCTGCACGGCAACCCTGGACTGGCTCGTCAGGCTTACCTGCGCTGGCGCGAACTCGCGCAACGCACGCACGCCGCGAAGCTGACGGAATTCGACAACGGATTGTTCGAGCTGCTTGGTCCGGTGATGAGCGATCTGCCGTTCAGTCAGGATGAGCCTCGTCAAACTCCGCTAGCCGACCTGCTGTCTCTGCTGACCGTACAGGAGCGCCATCAATGAGCACATTCACTCACGCCGCCTGCCTGCAACTGGACTTCACCAACTACTGGCACGCCGGGAGCGGTCGGGGCAGCGGTTATCATCTCGATGCCTTGTGCGAGCGCGATCCGGACCAGTTGCCGGTCATGCCCGGTCGCCAGATCAAGGGCCTGCTGCGCCAGGCGGTGCATCGTGCAGAAGCCTGGGGCTGGTTTGCCGAACTGCCGCTGGTACAAGGCCCGATGCTGCGCCATGAGGATCTGCTGTTCGGCAGCAGCACCCAGATCGAACGCCGTGACTTCACCCAGCCGGGCATGCTGCTCGTTGACAGCGCCCACCTTCCGGATACCGAGCGTCAGTGGCTGGCCCACACCGAGCAGGCGGCCCTGCGCGCTGAACTGTTCGGCGAACTGTTCAGTACCGCGATCAACGAACAGGGTAGTGCGCAGCGTTTCAGTCTGCGCGGTCTCGAAGTCTGCATTCCCCTGACACTGCATGCCCCGCTGGTGCAGGCCATCACCGCTCAGCACGCCGCACTGCGGGCCCAGCAGGAAGCCTACATGCACGCCTCGACCGGATGGGCTGTCCTGCAGGCCGCGCTGCCCCTCCTGGATGCCCTGGGTGCCCATCGCAGTCGCGGCCTGGGTGAAGCCCAAGTCTCGCTGATCCTGCCCGCACAAGGAGCCTGATACATGCTCACTTCCCAGTTCGACATCGTACTCACGCAGCCGCTCATCATCAGCCAGCAGGCGGCAAGCGCGGGCGCCCATCAAAGCCTCGACTACATCCCAGGGTCCGTGTTGCTTGGACTCGTTGCCAGCCGCCTGTATGCCCGCCTGGATGCTGACAGCGCCTGGACTGTGTTCCACAGCGGCCAAATTCGTTTTGGCGACGCACTCCCGCTCAGCGACAACAGCGAAATCGGCTATCCGATGCCCCTTTGCTGGCATGGCTACAAGGGTGAAAGCACGCGAAAATTGGGCTACCTGATCGCCGAGTCCCTGTTCGACCCCTCCCGTGGCGATACGGACTCAAACCGGCAACCGGTACAACTGCGCTCGGGATATACGACCGGGAGTGGCCAGGTCCTGAATCCGGCCTGCCAGCAAACTCTCAAGACCGCAATCGACCGCAAAACCGGCATGGCCGCCGAAAGCCAGCTGTTCGGCTACGAGGCCCTGTCCGCCGGCCAGCGCTACCGCTTCACGCTGAGCGCAGATGCAGACTTTTCCGTGCCGCTGTGGCAGGAAATCCAGACCCTGCTGGCCGGAGTGGCACGCCTGGGCCGCTCGCGCAGCGCCCAGTTCGGGCAAGTACACATCAAGCCGCTGGTATCAGGCGCGTCACTGTCGACAACCCCAGGCGCCGACGCCACGCTGACGCTGTGGCTGCTCAGCGACCTGCTGCTGGAAGAGCATGGCCAGCCTTGCCTGATCCCTCACCCGCAACTGCTCGGTTTGCCGGATGGAAGCCAGTGGCTGAACGAGCGCAGTTTTCTGCGCAGTCGTCGCTACAGTGCCTATAACGCGTATCGCCGCCATTACGACAGTGAGCGCCAGGTCATCTGCCGCGGCAGTGTGCTGCGCTACACACTGCCGCGCCCCTTGACTGCAGCTGAAGCCGAGGCATTGCAGCAGGGGCTGGGACTGCAGATCGAGTGCGGGCTGGGCTCCGTATGGATCAACCCCCTGATGCTCGAACAAGCCCATCCGAAGTTTTCTGAACCACTCGTACCGCCATCCGCCACGACAGGCGCGCGGCCCCAACCTGACACGCCCCTCCTCCGCGTGCTTGCCCTGCGCCGCCAACGTCGCGTCGGTGACATTGAGCCGGAAGCGCAGGCGCTCAGGCTGTTCAAGGGGCTGCGGGAGCGGATCCACGAGGCCCGCCGCTATGTTGCCCTGGGTGTCGGGGTTCCCCTTGACACCGCCCCAGGCCGCAGCCAGTGGGGACGCTTCAAGGAACTGGCGAGCAATCACCGCAATGATCCGGCGGCACTCTGGGCCGCCCTGACGAATGAAAGGGACGGCATGCTGCGCGCACGCAGTGGCTGGGATCTGCGCTACGGCACCGAACCGGGACAGAAACTGGATAGATGGATGCGAGAGGCGCTAACACCTCATCACGAGCGCGACGACTTCAGCCGCCTGATTGGCCACCTGGCGGTTCTTGGTCTGCAGAAAACCTGGCTCGACTGCTGTGCCGGCATCGATAAGGAGCACACCTCATGATCGTAAATCGTCCCTATTACTGCCTGGCCCGCGTGAGCTTGGAAGCCCTGAGTGCCCATGGCATTCACAGCGGCCAAGGTGACGCGACCCATGACGTCCTGCTCGTGCGCGATGCGAACGGCCTGCCGGCCTTGCCGGGAAGCAGCCTGGCCGGCGTGCTGCGGCATGCCTATCGTGAGCGCCATGGCAGCGAGGCCGCGGCTCATCTGTTTGGTCATCTGGGCGCCAACGCCCATCCCTCCTGGCTTCATGTCGCGTGGGCCCTGGTCCATGACAGCTTCAACCAGCCCGTGGAAGGCCTGCAGGTCAATGCCGGGGCCGATCCGCTGCTGGCCTTTCTTCAGGACAGCAAGCCGCTTGTTCGCCAGCGGGTAAGCCTGGAACACACCGGCGCGGCGCGCGACAAAGGCAAGTTCGACGTCACGCTGATTCCTGCGGGCGTGCGCTACACCAGCTTCATCGGCTACTGGTGCGATGGCAGCGAAGCTTCATGCCAGCTGTGGCAGCGCCTGATCGACATGCTCGGCGGACAGGCCCTGCATATCGGTCACGGCACCCGCAGCGGCAACGGGCTCTTCCGTGTGTCGGAGCTGGACCGGGCGCGCTGGGATTTGCGCACGCCCGAAGGGCGCAAGGCCTACGTCGGCCGTCCGCGCTCCCGTCGTGATCGCCATGACCTGCAGGCCGTTGCCGCCCGGCCAGAAGACACTTTGCAGGTCACGCTCAAGCTGCAGTCCGAATCCGCCTGGCGGATCGGCGGCGGCGAACGCTCCCTCAAGCCGCACGACAAGGAGCCGGACCTGCTGCCGCAACATGAGCTGCGCGTGTGCTGGGATAAGGGCACAGATACGGCCACGGCCCGGCTCGGGCATCAGCATCACCTTCTTCCGGGCAGTGCCGTCAAGGGGGCCTTGCGCCATCGGGTCGCGTATCACTACCGCTGCCTGACCGGGGAGTATGCAGGGAGCGACCCATTCCAAAGAACCGACGATTGCCCGGCCGTCATCAGCCTGTTCGGTCAGGCCAATGAAACCGATGCCCAGGCCGGGGTGCTGTTCTTTCATGACCTGTTCCTTCAGTCCGATAGCATCGTGCTGATGCACAACCGGATCGACCGTTTCACCGGCGGTGTCATCAACGGAGCGCTGTTCAGCGAAGAAGTGCTTTGGCAGACCCCGCTCACCCTGAAGATCAATCTTCCCGACCCACGGAGCCTGGCGCACGTCGATGCCGCCGCGCGCCAGGCCCTGCAACGCGCCCTGGAAGACCTCGGCAACGGGTGGTTGCCCCTGGGAGCCGGTGGCAGTCGGGGACTAGGTGTTTTCAGTAACCCGGATGGCCTCGGGCCGCAGTGGTCGGACGCCGGAACATGGATCAATCACGAACCCGCAACGGAGGCCCGCGCATGAGCGCCATCCATCAATGGCTGACCGATCTGGCCCTGATGCCAGACATCGACATCAGGGACTGGGCGTCCTTTCATTACGCCTACGACAGCGTGACCTGCTCCGCCCCGGATCTGCCCGCGCGTCTGGCCGAACTGGGAGAGGTCAGCGGCTGGCTGAGTGAAACCAGCCGCGTCGTGACCCTGCATAACTCCCCTGTTGCGCTGGAGAACCTGCCGCTTGCCGGCGAGTTCTACCGGGATGACCTGCACTGGCAGCTGAGCCGCCTGCCGCGCGGGCAATGGCAATTGCACCGGCATCGCCTGACCCCCTGCGCGGCTGCCGAAGCCACCCACCTGGGCGAGCACGTCGAGCACCTGCAAGCCGGACGCAGTGCGGGACGCCTGCGCTACTGGCGACTGTGGGAAGCCGATCAGGAACAGGCCCCGCAATGCCGAATCGCCGTGCTTGCCGACATCCAGGAGACACACCGATGAGCCAGCTTTCCGCCCCCTATCGTTTCGTTCCGCTGTCCCGTCTGATCCTGCTGCCGAGCTGGGCGAACGAGGTCAGCCACGACCAACCGTTCAAGGACGGACTCTGCGGCGAACTGCAGCTGCGCCTGAGCACCCACACGTCCTTGTGCGTGGGCGGGGAGCAGGACAAGGCCACGGAACGTGAGCCCGGTAGGGTCCACTTTTTCCGGACGCCGGATCAAAGGCCGGCAATTCCCGGCAGCAGCCTCAAGGGAATGCTGCGCAACGTGCTCGAAATCGCCAGCTTCGCCCGTTTCAGGCAAGTCGAGGATCAACGGCTTGGCGTTCGCGACATCAGCGAGTCCAGCAACTTCTACTGCAAGAAGATGGTTCAGGATCCATCCAGGGCCGGCTGGCTGAGCTTTTCCGAAGGGCAATGGCACATTCGGCCCTGCAGCTTTTCGCGTCTCCATCAGAAAGACCTGATCGACCATTGCGGGGTCGAGGTTGCAACGTGGAAACAACTAAAAAAAGCGGCGGCGCGCTACGAGAAGATTGGAATCTGTCCGACAATCCGCTTCGAGCAGGAGCACAAAATCCCCAGATTCGGACAATCGGTCGGCCAAGCGCTTGCCCATCCAGATCCGCACGGGGCAATGGAAGGTCGTATCGTCGTTACTGGTCAGCCAGGCAGACCTTTTGACGAGGGAACTCACTCCAAGAAATACGAATTCATCTTCCACCACGAAGAGGCGACGACACTTACGATCGAGGCTAACGTGATGGCCGGTTTCCGGCAAATTCATGCAGAGTCCGACGAATGGAAGTTTTGGTCTGCACGACTCCTTACGGATAAGTTGCCGCAGGGCATCCCGGTTTTCTACCACGCAGAAGGCGAGCAGGTGAAATCCCTGGGCCTGGCGATGATGTACAAGCTGCCTTACGCAAACAGCCTGCACGATGCGATTCGCCACACCCACAAGGAGCATCTTGGCGATACCAAGCCCGATCTGCCTGACCTGATCTTCGGCCACCTTGGTGAGGACGAGCCTGGCAAAGAGGGGCGCGGTGGCCTGCGCGGACGGGTCAATATAGGCATGGCAAGGCTGGCTGGCGACACCGAACCCCGACTGTCCTGGACGCAGCCCTGCATCCTGAACGGGCCGAAGCCCACTTTCTATCCGGCCTACATACGCCAGGACAAGAAGGATTTCCGGCAATTGATGGAAAACGATAGCGAACTGGCCGGCTGGAAGCGCTATCCGGTCAAGGACGAACTGATTCCGCTTCCCGCTGAAAAGTCTGGCCCCAAGGTTCAGGTTCGCCTTCAGACCTTGCCGGCGGGGCACAGCTTCATCACCACCCTGCGCTTTCACAACCTGCGCCGGGTCGAACTGGGAGCCCTGCTGTGGGCGCTCGACTTTGGTGGGCGCAGCAAATCCCATCGACACGCCCTCGGCATGGGCAAGCCCTTCGGACTCGGTCAGGTTGGCATCGCCATCGAGGGTCAGCGCCTGCGCAGTAACGACCCCAACGAGAACCTGCAGGGTCGGGAAGCAGAGTTCCTGCTTGCCTGCCGCCATGAGTTCATCGATCTGATGGACCAGATCATTGGCGCGGCAAAGCACACGACGACCTGGGAAAACAGCGCGCCCATCAAGGTATTGCTGGGACAGGCCCTGCCTTTACCCAGCAGTGTTGACCTGGATTACATGCCCAGCCCCAAGGACTTCGTTGCCTTGCGTCGCAAGGAGCGCCTGGAAGATCTGAAGGAGATGTTTCACAAGGAAGCAGGAATATTCCCGGCCAAGGGCTTCGATACGTCCCAAGCCCAGGGCTACACCAGCCACTTTGCCGAGCATATCGTCGAGGCCGGCAAGGAAATCCAGAAACAGATCGTCAAGGACGAGTTCGAAAAGCTCAAGGAAGACGCGACACGGGAAGACGCGCTACTGCTGGATATCGAGGCAAGACTGAAAATTTGCCTCGACAGTGGCGCAAGCGGTCCGCAAAAGGAAGGCCTCGCCAAGAAACTGCTAGAGGCATATGAAATCTCCATGGACATGGATACCACGCAAAAAATGGCGTTGAGTGAACTGGCCGAACAGTGCAGCCAGATTGAAAACAAGAAGGTCCAGCACGCCTGCAAGAAGATTCTTCGCGACGTTTCGGTCTGACTGATCTGGCGCGCCTGCTGACAGGCGCGCCAGATCACGCCGCAGCATTGTATTCAGCATGACCGCCCCATCCCCGCCCGTCCAATGAACCGAGCAAAGACCTCATGACCATCTGGTTTGTCACCCGTCACAGTGGCGCCATTGCCTGGGCGCACCGACATGGTGTTGTTGCTGCCGAAGAAGGCGTCGAGCGCATCGTGGACAGCATTGCTGCCTGCGATGTCAGTGTGGGGGACACCGTCATCGGCACCCTGCCGGTGCATCTGGCCGCGGAACTTTGCGCGCGGGGGGCACGTTACTTTCATATCGCGATGTCGGTGCCCACCGGGCGGCGCGGGCAGGAACTGACGCCGGACGACATGGACGTCTTTGGCGCCAGCTGCCGCGAGTTCATCATTTTTGCCTGCCCCGACACGCCTGCCGCGCCAGCCATTGCAGCCCTTCCTGCGGCCGGAACCGGCAGCCATGTGTGCCTCGTCTCCGACCAGCAGATGGCCAACCTGCTGCCCATCCTCAAGCGCCGGCCTGCCCGCATCGAACTGGTGTGTACGCCGGAGATGCTGCAGGACGGCCGGGGCGTGGATCGGCTCGGCCGCTCGCTCGGCCATTACGGCTACGGCATCGGCCAAGTCACGCCCCACGAAGCCCCCAGCGAATGCGCTGCGGATTTTCATGCGGCGCGCCTGTTCGCCCGTCAGTTGCGCGAAAAACTGCTCCAGGCACATCCGGGCGAGCCCCTGACGCTCAACGCCACTGGTGGCACCAAGGCACTCGCCAGCGCCTTCTTCATGGAGTTCCAGGGACTGGAGATTCTATATACCGACACCCAGGGCGGCGGCTTCATCCGCCACATGGACGGCGGTGCCGCGGCACCCGAGCCCCTTGGCAGCCTCGTGACCGGCATCGACGATTACCTGCACTGCCAGGGCTACCGTATCACCCGCAGCGCCTCAGACGGTGAGCGCTGGCGCGAGAGCGCCGAAGCGCGCCGCAGCGTTTCGGAACGGCTGGCCGCCGGGTGTGGCACAAACAACATGAACAACTTCATCGGCGAACTGAACCGCCGTGCCCAGCACACCGAGGACAGCCTCCTCAAGACGCATTTTCCGGGCACGGGCAGAAGGCCCAGTCCGGATGAGCGCAACACACTCCTCGAAGAACAACTGCCGCTCACCCCCATCCCGGCCCTCAAGCATGCGGCTGCCCTGGCGCCGCTGGTCGCCAGCCTGTTCGATGCCGGCCTGCTGCTGCGCGATGAAAGCGGCGCGATCTCCTTTGCCGGCCTGGACGCGCTGCGCTATCTGAGCGGCGCCTGGCTGGAGGAATGGGCCTGGCATGTCGCCCGCGAATGTGGCGCCGACGATTGCCGCTGCGGGGTGTTCGTGCAGATGAACAAGGACGGCGCAGCGGGCGATAAGGACGACAACGAGCTCGATCTGGTACTGCTGCACCACAACCGCCTGCTCATCGCCGAATGCAAGACGATCAACTGGCAGGGCGCCGCGGGCAAGCAGGACATCCTCAACAAGCTCGACGCGCTGGGTAATCATGCCCGCGGGCTGTTCGGTCGCACCCTTCTGGTATCTGCCCGCCCGCTCGACGACGATGGCCGCCGCCGTGCCGGCAACTACGGCGTCAAGGTGCTCGAAGCCGCGGGACTAAGTGGCCTGAAGCGCGAGATCATTCAATGGATGGGGTGTTGAGCGGGTTGCCGGAGCATGCATGCCGCCGCCCTTCGAGGCCGGCCGTTCACGCCTCTAGGGTGAGCAGCACGAAGGAATAGCCCACCTCCTCGATTTCGGCCCGGCTTTGCAGCACCCGACCTTCTTCCATGCGCCGCGAAAGCCGGAAGACCAGCGCCTGCTGGCCCGACGCCTGCTTGAATTCGATCCTGCGCATCGGGCACTCGATGCCCAGCAGGTCGAAGAGAATGGCCGCGGTCGGCGCATGCCCAATGGCGCTCTCGAAGCCGTGCTCGCGTACAAGCTGCTGCGCCGCCTCAAGCGTAATCGTGCGGCTGCGGAACAGCCCGTCGGCCGTGACGATGGGTGCATTCAACAGCCAGACCGGCGACGCCAAGGCGGTGGATGAAGCAGGTTGCATGGAAAGTTCTTCGTTTGTCGGCATGAGTCGGCTGCGCATGATGCCAAACCTATGCCGTGCCACATCGTCCCGCAAGCTTGCCAAACCACCGGCCACCGGCCACCGGCACGACAGGGCACGCTGCGGCAACCTAAACCAGCCGGCGCTAGTTGAACAGCGCCGATGACATGTATGAATGCCTCACCTGAAACCAGGATGGATGCTTCGACAATCAGGGCCATGCTTATCAGCCAGGATCGCCACCTGCAGCGTCTTGAACATTGCGAACAAAGCTATTCCAGGCGCTGGGTTGAGGAGCACGGCAGCAACGAGCCTGATCTGGCCGCCTAGCTTTCTGCCGAGTTCAGGCTGCCGGACCAGACCGGGCACTTAGCACCTGGCACAGGCACCTGAAGCGCTACGACGGCTTGGCAAGGCTACCTTGATTATTATCTAGGCGGCTAACCAGCCGCCGCCGCATCTTTCACGCAAGCCTGGGCCGTACTCGGAGAGGCGCCCGAAGATTCAGCCGTTTCGGCCGATGTGTCGCTGGGCCTTAGCAAGGTCTATACGTACAGCAGGCACAGGCAGGCCTCCCGCGGCTGGCGGCTGGGTCACTACAGCACAAACACGACGAGCAGCGCCTGTTCGGCCTCGTGCAGGCCCCTAGCGCCCCCGGCGAACTGATGTTTCGGGCCGCACAGCCCCAGGCTGCAAACGCCGACTTGAGCATCGTCTATAATCTGCTTCCGCCGGGCAGCGACCAGCAGACTTGGCAACTGAACTACCTGACCAGTCCCTTGATGCACAATGCCACGGCACGGCGGGCCGAATCACTCCTTATGACGAGCCGACAAATGGCGCACGAAGCCAACGACGTGAATCGCCCAAGGTTCCGTGGAAGCTGTTTGGTTTAAAGTCAGGCCACGGCTGCGGCCAGAGTGAGGCAACCTAGACTCCCTACCCAGCCCCCGACACGTATGGACGCGTGCAGGGGCGCTTTATAGCTCATAGACGTCTCAGTCCTTGATCAGCAATTCTTCAAGACTACCGCCATTCCCAAGGTACGTTACAACCCACTCCGGCTTACGCCCTTTACCACTCCAAGTGAGCTTCGGCTCAATCGAATTCCGATATTTCGGAATCCCCTTAGCCTTCGGCGCCACGGTTCCACGCGCAGCACGTACTTTCTTCTGAGATTCCGCCGCTACCGACAGGCCTAACGCCTTTGCAATATCAGTTGGATCAAGATTTAAGGCTTTCAACTCATTGACTATCTTGTTCAGCGCCTCTTCAGCCTCCTTACGCTCAAGTGCCCTCACCTGAGCCTCAAGCTCATCTTTCTTAACAGAGAGCGCTGCAATTTGCTCACCGACACTGCTGAGAGCAGTTTTCAGTTCGACTAATGTACTCATTAAGTGATCCTTTAATATTTAACGAGAGCAGGCTATCACAACCCCAATCAATTAGCCAAAAAATTGCCGGCACCCTTCAATCCTAGAACATAAATATTGATTATTTTTCATAACCAAACGAATGACTAGTCAAGCACAAGTCGCCTAGCCTTGCTGAAGCGTTCTCATAGTGCAGTCTGTTTGGACTGGGGGAACAACGCCGTTGGAAACTGGACGAAGCGCACCAGCGTGGGGAAAGTTCAATCAGATAACAGCCCGTATCGCAGACACGACGCAACCAGCAGCCCATAGTCCGGACCATGTAATTGGAAACGCATTGCGAATCACACTAAATTGGATATCAACGAAGCCTGCGCAACTGGGAATACATGCCTCACCAATCTTTAATAGTCGGCCCTGAATATTGGATTTTCAGCAGCCAGCTGCCTGCTTAGCGTCCGTCAATTACATGTTCCCATACAGAAGCCGAGACAACTACTGCACTGACAACTCGCCGATCTAGCCGCTACTGTGGCCTGACTTAAACCAACCGGCCTCCACGGGGACCGGGGCGATTCAACTTGACTTAAGGTTTTAAATTCTTGAAAGACGATTCAAGAGTGCTCTGTTCGTCAGCATCCGAGCCCCTGAGTTGATCATTGCACTTATCAACAAAACGCTTCGAAAAGCTTTTTGTTGCTTCTTTTGATTGCTTAAATCTAAGCTGCGCAGCTTCAATCAACTCTAGCTGCTGCTTCGTCGGCTTGAAATCAGTCATGACACTCCTCTAGAGTTACATTGATAGATTACTCTTGTCGCCCCGATAGGCTTACCTGCAAGTCATCCCGGCCTGTCAGGTCGAGCATACTGAAGCCCCCCCAGATCCTTCATGGCTGCGTGGTTTCTTCGGCCTCAGCATAGGCAACGCTTATTGGCCGTGGGTTTGACCATTAAACGTTCCGTACGATTCAACTCAACCACAGTTTCAATTTTGTATCATTCTGGGACCAGAACTGTTCAAAGTTGAACAGTACATTCATCTTATCTTCAGGGATACTGGCGAACTTTTCGTCATTTTCAGGAGACTCGGTTTCCACGGCATTGCCCCCTAACGTTTGAGATGAGAGGCATGCCCTCTCGATCGAAAGGAAAACCGGCCTGCCGGCCGGTCATTGGGAAACGGTACTTGACGGGGAAGTCCTTAGAGAAGGGTTAGACCTCACTTTCTGAGCCTGCATGAAGGACTTCTTGTTTCGACTTCGCGGGAGGCGGCTGCAGGATTTTCCACTTGTCTTCGTGCTGCTTTACTCGCGAGCCCATGGACTTCTGACTCATTGTCAGGGTTCGTTTTCCGCCCGCCCTCAGCTCGTTCGGTGCAGAGAGAAGAATATCAAGTTCTCCATGCTCAAACACAAAGAATCGGCTTCGAGGGTTCAACCTGTCAAGCAGCACAACGACCAAGTAGTCGAACCCGCCCGCAAAGTTTCCGTTGACCGCAAGCTGGTTTGGCCAGTCAATGGTTTTGACCTGAACGCGCTTTGTGCTCTCATTTGTGACGATCACTACGTCCCATCCTTTTTGTGTTTCACCGTGAGCCAGATAGGCCTCAATGTTCCTCTTCAGCAGTTCGCCAAGAACGAGATATTCACCAATTGCAGCAGAGACGGAGCGGTTGTTGTTCATATAGGTCGCTGTGAGGTCTAACGTTTGGGGTAACCAGCGCTACACGGTATGGCTGACCGAATGATTAGGCGTCATTTCCGACTACCTTATTCTGATAGTTTTGCAAAATTTTCTTATATCCGGCTGCAATTGACTTTAAGTCTGCCTCCGGATTTTGAATATCAACATCCAGCGACTGCATTTCAGTTCTTGCTTGTCGTGAAGCACTCCATCTTCGTTCGAAGTTGCCTACGGAACTGACGGTCCCAAGAATTGCCGCGAATGTTGCTAACAATGCTGCTACATCGCTCTGCCACTCTCCTTTTATTTGAGTTGACCCAATTTTCAGCACTAACGCGGAAAGTGCACTTAACAAGACTGCGCCGTACATACTTGTGTAGTACCACAGATTCCATCTGCGCTTCCCCGTTCTAAACCGCTCCTCTTGATCTCGAATTGACCGCTGCAGTTCTAAGCGCCACTTCTCGTGCATCTCGATACTTTGGTCGCCTGCATTGCTCTGATTGACCACTGGGCCTCCCTGAATCCGGGGTTAATGACGCCTAACGTAGAAGTGAGCGGCCTGCGCGGCTTTTCGCGAAGGTCTGCTCGACTGCCGGGCTCGACGTCGTGCAGCGGGTAGCGTGCTTTTCGTTCACTTGTGAGCAGACCTATAAAAAGCGCGGCTCCCGGTCTTTTTGTATTCGACGAGCGACTTGTCCTCAAGCATCCTTGCGAGCGTGGCAAACACCCATCCTTTCGGACCGTACTGCTTTCCGCTCCGCGGAACGGCGACAAAATTAAGGTCGAGGTTGTCCTTAATCTCCGCCGCAGGCACCCAGCGATCGCTGTCCTTGAACTTTGACTCGCAATCTTTGATGAACGCAAGTAACTCAATGGCAGCATCGTCTAGCAGTTTGTGGATTACGTCTTTTCGAGTCATGAAATTACCTCCCTGTACTGCCTGCATGATGGTGACGCCGAACGTGTTACAGGGAGACAGGTTTGCTGTTCATCATCGGCGCGTGCTCTCTATCATGGCGCGACCGACCAGCGAAGAATGGCTTGCAGATTGCGTTTCCAACACTACTCTGCAATTTCATACAGCATTAACCGAATCTTGAAAAACCTCACTTCTCCGCTGCCACCTCTGCGGACACCGAAAGTGCCCGATCAACTGCGCGAGCGCACCCGCTATCTGCACTACAGCTTACGGATCGAGGAGGTTTATGTCTATTGGGCTCTGGCATGCATACGCTTTCACGGCATCCGCCACCCGGTAACGATGGCGGGGCCGGAGGTGGACGCTTTTCTGTGTTGGCTGATGAATGAGCGCAAGGCTTCGGCCTCGGCGCAGGGCTCCCGCAGCTACGCTCCCTCAATCCACACCCCGTCGTTCACAACGGAAGGGCGACCATCGATACGCCGGACTCGGCGTATCGATGGTCGCGGCACCAACTACTGCCTCATCCTTCAATCCTGTTTGTCGATAATCTTGCCATCGGCTGCACATTGCGCTGCCAATGAAGTCTGGCATCAACCTCATCAACCATGTCGTGTTCATTTTCATCGGTCAGAACTTCAACTCGCCACTGCGACTCGACACCCCAACGCGCATTGGGCGGAGAATAGCGAAGCATGAAGTGGACTTCCATCGCAAGCTCGTCCACAACTGAAGTCGCCGCAGCGATCGCCAGCGCCGCACCGGGTGCAAACCTCACCCTAAAAATCGAGGTATACCGCGTGAGCTTTCCCGCAAACACGATTTCGGGAAACAGCCGCACGAGAATCGCACGAAGGCATGATGGAGCGATGTCGGCTTCAAACAACTCCTTGATGAGCTCCGCCGGTTCAATCTGTAACTGTGCCTCAATAGCCGCTTTATCAACCGCCCGGACGCCCGCACACAGTTCAGCAACATGCAGTTTTTGAGTATGAGCTTTTGCTCTCGCCTCAGCATACCGAGTCATAAGCATCGGGTCATCATCCTCGCTTGCCCCAAGCATCCGGGACAGGCGCTCTTGCATGCGCTCAAGCCGAGCCAGCTCGACGCGCGCTAAATCTAGCTCTATTGCAGCACCACCGGTCAGTCGGGCTCGAAGCGAGGCCTTGAATGTTGCAACAAAATCCTCGGTAAGAAAGTATCCGACAGCCTCCCGGAGGAGGACCTCCACCCCCTTGGCCGCAATCGTTCGTGACATTCTGCCGCTAAGCCCCGCAGCACTCTTCGCTACCGTGCAGCTTGCACAATACAAAGAGCGACAACGGGATACGCTACTTAAAACTAAGGTGCCACCGCAACATCCGCAGCTAACAAGTCCCGCCAAGGCATGTTTCCCTCCTCCATAGCCAGATCGGCTAACGCTCTTGGTGTTGCAACGGCTCCAGACTTCATCACTCACCAGACGCAAGGCCGGCCGCGGATAAGTGATTTGCTCCAAGGTGCGCCCTTCCTCCTTCGCCTTCGCGCGTATTCTCACCGAGCCGTTCCAAACAAACTCCCCTTTATAAATGGTATTGGAAAGGATGACGATGATGCGTGATGGACGCCAGTAATCGGCCACATTCTTGCGTTTTCGATGACTCGTCGGTACGCCGTTTGCGTTGAGTGTCCGGGCAATCTCATGCATCGACTGCCCTCCAGCGCGCCACGCAAAGATGTCACGTACAACCTCTGCCGCCCTCTCATCAATGCACCAATGCGAACCGTGGTGCTTGCCAGACTCATCCAGCTCACGTTTAAGCGTATAGCCGTAGGCGGGCGTGGCAATCATGTAGCCGCGCTCCAGTTGTCCCACCATGCCCCGCACGACCCGGTGTTTTGTATCCCGTCCTGCTTGCTGAGCGACAACGCCCTCAAAGCCAAGCTGAAGTTGCCAGTTCGGACGTGCGGTATCGGCGCCCGTGGCGGTCACCATTCGAACGCGCTGATTGACCTCCAGCCTGCGCATCAAAACCGCTTGGGTCACGGCATCACGCGAGAGACGCGAGAACTCATCGACAAGCAGAATCGTGAATTCGTTGGCATCCCACGCCTTGAGCAGCCGCTGGTAGCCATCACGACGCGCATCACCGTCAGCTTTGCCGGTGATGGCTGAATCCTCAAATATCAGCAGGTCGTCAAGAGAGAAGCCGTACTGGCTGCCAAGCCCCTTACAACGCCTGATTTGGTCTTCGACGGATGTCTCTCGCTGCTGTTCATCCGAGTAGCGCGCATAGATTGCGACACGTTCCTTCATACTTCACCTGACCCTTTCATCCTTTTTGGGCAATTGCTTGCTGCGGATCATTTGCACAGCAATTTGTGCCAGCAAGTCCGCAAGATCCCGTACTGCCTCGGGCATTGCCGAGGGTGGACAGTTACTGGGTATAGCGCCGCGCGCACCATGATCGAGGCCGTTTTTCATTTATTTCCTTCCACTTTCCAACGACCCCCTGTCGCCGAAGCCCAAGGGGTCATGCGCCGCACCAAGCACCAGGCATCGGTCACGTCAGGGCGGCATCTCAGTTTTCAGGCCCGAGCCCGACGCCGCACCTCGTCGCTGAAATTGATGACTTGCCCGCTGCACTTGCCGGAGGCAGCGCTCGACTTGCACTCGACTTCCGGCTCGGGGGGGATGATTTCGGGGTGAGTAGCGCCTCCCCCGACGGTGGGCCGTGGGCTGAGCGAATGGTCGGCCTGCGGGCCTACCGAAGGGACTCCATCGTCTTCACGTTTCCCGGTCCTGCGCAGGCGTCCGCGATGAACATAGGATTCGCCCGTATTGACCTGAATCTCATCCATTTTGACAGCGAGATTGCCTGCGCAAAGATGTGCGTAGCGCTGCAACATTCGCATGTCGCGGTGCCCAGAGATGGACTGGAGCTCCAGAAGGCCGAAACGCCCCGACTCAGCAAAGCGGGAGATGGCTTCATGTCTCAAGTCATGAAAATGGAGGTCCACGACGCCACTCCTGGGGATGACTCTGTCGAAGAAGCCCTTTTTCAAGGCATTAGGCGTGAGAGAGAGCAGGCGTCCATCCGCTTCACTCTTGTTCGAGTCATCGGCCTGAAGCTCCATCATCGCTCGGATAACTTCCATGGCTCGCGTACTCAACGGCACTTTGCGACTACGTCCGTTTTTCGTCTCTCGCAAGAGCGCGTAGCGCAACTCGAAATTGATATCCGCCGCCCTCAGCGACAACAACTCGCCACGGCGCATCGCGGTCTCGAGCGCCAGCACAATCGCTGGCTCGAGATAGGGATTCTCATCGTTACGTGCTGCATCCAGCAGCGCCTTCTCCTCAGCCTTCGACAGGCGCCGATCGCGCTCATTGAAGTACTTGGGGCGACGCAGCCCCTTGAATGGACTTTCAACTGGCGCGATTTTCCAGACGTCGTCCGCGTAGTTGAGGGCTTGGGATATCACATCGAGTTCGCGGTCAACCGTGGCTGGCGCAACTTCGGTGAGGCGGTCCTGAATATAGTCCTGGAGGTCTTCGGTTACGAGCGCAGCCAATTTCTTGTCGACGAAGACTTCTTCACGCAGCAGACGACGAATGCGGGTGGACTCGATGTCGCCACCTTTATGACCAGGCACCACTTCGACGAGGTAGCGCTCGAGTAAATCCCGCAAGGTGGTTCTGGTGGCAACGGCATAGTCGCGGACGATGCTGACGGCCAGTTGCGCCTCAATCTGGAGACGCGTTTGTTCGGCTTTCTCAAAACTATCGAAGGTGATGAACTGCTCGGGCACGCCCTTGCGCCGGACGCGCAACTGGAATGAAATCTCGAGCTGCGTGAGACGGACCTTGATGCCCTTGGCGGCCAACCCATCAACGTAGGCCTGCGCCTGCGCTTGCTTGGCGAACGAAAAACGCCTGTTCAGGCTCGCGTCCGAACGGGCGGTAACGACAAAGGGGGAACGATTAAGAATGCTGCTTGAGGAAACGTGCAACGACGACATGCTGTACTCCGACAGGTGGGAGTACCGTATAGGCAAGACGACGGGGCATGAAGCGAACAGATCGCAGTTCGGGCATTGCTCCAGAGGCTGGAGCAAAAATGGAGCAAACCCTTCCGGAATTTGCTCCATCAAGCCGCAGTTCAAATCATAACTGCATGATTTGACTCAAATTATTGGTCGGGGAAAGAGGATTCGAACCTCCGGCCCCTGCGTCCCGAACGCAGTGCTCTACCAGGCTGAGCTATTCCCCGACACTTTCTTCAAGCAACAACAGTGTTTCGTTGCTACCCTAAAACAAAACAGCTGCACATCATACTGAAAATCCGACTAACTGTACAGCTTTTCGGAGATCAATATTTCCGTGCAACTGCGAAGTGAGATAATTGTATCAACGAATCCTTGAAAATGGAAGGAGAAAGTTGATTTAATGCATTCAAAGCCAGTTCTGCCTCGGCTTCTGCCACTTTTCGGGTCGCTTCAATAGCTCCGCTGACGCGAATAGCTTCCAGAACGGCCGGAAAATCGTCACGCCCGCCATTTTCAATGGCATTGCGCACGCATGCTGCGTGCTCGGGGCTGCCATGCTTCATGACATGGATCAGCGGCAGGGTTGGCTTGCCTTCAGCAAGGTCGTCGCCAATGTGCTTCCCGGTAGCGGCCTCTTCGCCGGAGTAATCCAGCACATCGTCGATCAGCTGGAAGGCGGTGCCAATGTGCATCCCGAAGGCGGCCAGACTGTCTTCAAGCTCCAAGCTGACACCACCAAGAATGCCGCCAAGGCGCGCCGCAGCTTCAAAGAGTTTGGCGGTCTTGTAGCGGATCACCTTCAGATAGTCTTCAACCTCGACATCCGCGTTGTGGCAGTTCAGCAACTGCAGCACTTCGCCCTCGGCAATCACGTTGGTGGCATCCGCGAGAACGCGCATCACCTTCATGTTGTCGGCCCCGACCATCATCTGGAAGGCGCGGGAATATAGGAAGTCGCCAACCAGCACGGAAGCCGCGTTGCCGAACATCGCGTTGGCGGTCTTGTTGCCGCGCCGCAACTCGGACTCGTCGACGACGTCGTCGTGCAGGAGCGTAGCGGTATGGATGAACTCCACAACTGCTGCAAGCTCACGGTGGTAGTCGCCCCGGTAACCGGCAGCACCTGCAGTGAACAGCACCATGGCCGGACGCAGGCGTTTGCCGCCACTGCCGATGATGTATTCGGCCACCTGGCGAATGAGAACCACGTCGGAGTAGAGACGATCACGGATGACCGCATCGAGCGCCTTCATGTCTTCGGCGATCGGTGCGTAAAGCTGCGAGAGAGACAAGGCAATGCCCAGATTAGTAAAAATGTGATGTTAGGGGGCCAAGCGCCGTCACGTCAAGCCGCCTGGATCAAGGCGTTATGGCGGCCTTTATGTCAGGGGCCCGACAAGCAGCAGGTCTGGCCGGTCAGAGAAAACTCCGGCTACGCCCCAGGCGGCAAGTCGGTTGGCATCGAGACGCGAGTTTACCGTGTAAACGAGCACCTTCAAGCCAGCATTGCGAGCCTCTGCCACATGCTCTGCCTCCAGGCTGCGTCCCCCCAGATTAAGGGCAACACAACCCAGCTGGCTGGCCGTGAGCAATGCGTCAGCGCCAATCCGATCGGCGAGGAAGCCCCGCGGAATGTCCGGGGCCTCTGCAGCCGCAGCAGCCAGGGCATCTGCTGAAAACGAAGAAAACAGGACCGGGGGGCACCGCGACGGCGCCAACTTGCGCAGGAAATCGCCGACCACCCTGCCCGTCTCCACCTCGAAACCACTTGCCGGCTTGATCTCGACATTGGCGGCTAGACCAAGCCGTTTGCAGGACTGGAGCGCTGCATCAAGGGAAGGGATCGTTTCGCCAGCAAAGGCCGGGTGAAAGCACCGCCCGACATCGGTGGCGAGGAGTTCAGCGGCGGCAAGCCGGGCAACCTGACTAGGCCGGGCAGCCGTGCGGTCAAGGGTTTCGTCGTGAATGAGCACTGGCATGCCATCGCCGGACAGCATCACATCGAATTCGACCGCCCGACAACCGAGCCGGGCCGCAATGCCAAGCCCGGCCAGGGTGTTTTCCGGCGCAAGCGCACCGCCGCAGCGGTGCGCAATCACATCGGGCCAAGCCCAGTCAGACATGATCCCCGAGACTCAGTCCAGCGTACGGGAACGGGCAACCGCAGTGTCGAGGGCCAGCTTGGACGGCTTGCGATCCTCCCACACGGACTCCAGTTCTTCTTCGATGATCCGGCGCACGGCTGCGCGCTGGGGATAGCTGCTGGCACGGGAAACAGAAGTCACCGGCTTGTTGGTAAGCTGCTTCACGGCAACGTGAACGTTGAGCAGATCGGCAGCCAGCAGGCGACTTTCAGAAGCCAGCAGACCCGCGCGGTTAAGGGGCAGGTAACCCGCATTGCGCTGCCACTCCACCTGGCTTTCACCGGTCAGCCAGAAGTTGACGAAACGCGCCACGGCCTTGTATTCCGCCGGCTTCTTGCCGGCAGCAATCCACATGGCAGGACCATCGGCCAAGGTGTTTTGCGGTGCGCCGTAGTATTCCTCGTGGTACGGCAGGGTGGCGACACCGACCTCGAAACCGGCCTGGCGCTGCAGTGTCGGCCAGGCGGCGGACGGCGCGGTAAGGACGCCGCACTCCCCCTTCGCGAAGTGTTCCGTCGCCTCATCCTCGCGACCGAAAAGATGCAGGTAGCGAGCCTTGACCCACGAGGACAGCATCGCCACGTGCTTCACCTCCAGCATGCCGTTGATGACGAGTGCGGATCTCTTTCCCTCGCTCACCACCGGTTCGTTATGCCAGGCACTGGTGTTTTCGACCAGAACCCAGGCCGGCTGGGCGGTGGTGTAGGGACAGGTCTGGCCTGCGGCCACCAGTTGGCCAAGCGTCTTCTGGAGTTCCTGCCAGGTCTTGGGGGCCTTCTCCGGATCAACGCCAGCATCCTTGAAGGCCTGCTTGTTGTAAAACATCACCGCGGTGGAAAGACCGATCGGCAGTGCCACCAGACGGTTGGCGCCATCGAGCGGGGTCGGGGTCATCATCGCCGGCGCCTTCAGGGTTTCAAAACGTTCGCCAGCATCCTTCATGACCTGGAAGAGCGGACGATAGCGTTGCGGCCCCGTCAGGAAATCAGGGAGATCGCGTTCGCCGAGAATCATCAGGTGCGGCGTGGCACCATCGTTCCAGCGACGGTCGTGAATGACGATCTTCGGGCCCGAGGTGGTGGCGTTGAAGCGATCCACCAGTTTCTGGAGCTGGGCGCCCTTGTCGGCACCGAGACTGTGCACCAGTTCGATTTCCTTGACCGACGCGTCGGCAGGCTGGACGGCTTCCGGCTTGGCGGCCGGCTTCTTGGGAGCCGCAAAAGCGGCATTGGCGCCCAGGGCCCCGAGGGCGAGGCACAGGACGGTACGGCTGAAATTGTTCATGGGAAGCTTGTCCATCGACAGAAGAGGGCGAATCAGCCTTCGATTATAAGTAGAAGCCAGCAAAAGGGGATGGACGGATTGGTAATCGGATGTTCAAGTCCAGCCCCCCCAAGCCGTTGACCCTGGCAGGCAACATTACGTTTGAGCCATGACAAAAACACCTCTCCGCCTCATGTTCGGACTTGCGATCGGCGCTGCGCTTCTCGGCGGCTGCGACCAGCTTGGCATACCCAACGCAGCCAAGACGGAAGCGCAGGCCGAAGCCGACGGAAAGGCCATTGGCAGCGCCTGCCGCCATGCCGGCCGGGCGATTGAGGATTGCTTCACGCTCAATCAGGCGGCGCAAAAGGCCGCTGTTTTTGCCGGCTGGAAGGAAATGAACGACTACATGGTGGAAAACAAGATCATCGAAGTCGCACCGCAACTGCCTCCCCCGCCGCCGCCGGGCGCAGCCAAAGCCGCAGCCAAAGCCAAGCGCGCTGCCGAGAAGGCTGAAGCCGACGCACATGCCGCCACGAGCGAGTCCGGCGACAAGGTAGAAAAAGACAGCCACGGCAAAGCCACGGCAGAGACGCCTGCAGAAGAACCCGAAACCCCGCGCAAACGCCGCAAGTCGGCCGAGTAGGCCGGACTCAAACTACACCGCCGTCTCAACCGCCGTCTCGGCCCCGACGGCCTGCCACCACGCGATGAACCGATCGACGGACATCGCAGGCGCGTAGAGGTAGCCCTGGGCACAGCGGCAGCCCATCTCCAGCAGGATCGCCTCGGTGGCAACCGTCTCGACACCTTCTGCCACCACCTCCAGCCCGAATGTGTGGGCGATGCGCACCATCAACTCGACGATCGAACGGTCGCTGTCCGACAGCGTGATGCGCTCGACGAAGGACTTGTCGAGCTTCAGCTCATCCACCGGAAGGCGGCGCAGATAGTCCATCGATGAGTAGCCGGTACCAAAATCGTCCAGCGCCAGACGCCCGCCGCCTTCCTTGAGGGCTTCGAGGGTCCGGACCGACATGCCATCTGTGGAAACGAGGCCGCCCTCGGTCAGTTCGAAACACAGCCGCGAGCCTTCAATACGCCAGGTCTCACAGGTCTGGCGAATGAAAATCGGCAACTCCGGATCGTTCAGATCCTCGGCGACAAGATTAACCGACACCCGCGCATCGCATCCGGCAGCAGCCAATGTGGCGAGAGTCTGGGCCGCTTGCTGGATCACCCAGCGAGACAGCTCCGGCATCAAGCCGATCCGCTCCAGAACCCGCAGGATTTCGGGTGGCGAAACGCTGCGTCCATCCGCCCGGTTCCAGCGCAACAAGGCCTCCGCCCCAACCAGGCGTCGGCTCGGCAGCTCGACCTGAGGCTGCAGGTAGAGCTGGAACTGACGCGCCTCCAGAGCAAGAGCCACCTCGGTCTCGAAGCTGGCATCCATCCGCGCCCGGGCCGCCACATCGGCACAATAGACGTCGAACAGGCGCCCGGAGGCCTTGGCCACCACGAGTGCCGAGCGCGCCGCCTGCTCCAGCCCGAGGGGGTCATCGGCATGTTCGGGCGCCCAGCCGCCACCGGCACAGAAACGCCCGCGCAGCCTGGAGAAGACGTTGCCACGCAAGGCTTCACAGGCATCGACAAGCTTGTGCCCCGCCAGCGATACCTGGGCCGGATTGTGCAGATCCGGCAGGATCACCGCCCACTCGTCATCGCCCAAAGCGCAGAGCACGTCAGTGGGCCGCAGCACGGCGCGCATCGCTTCGGACAGGGCAAGACGCAGATGATCCCGTTCGTCAATGGCAAGCACATCCACAGAACGTCCCCACTGCACATCCAGCACCACAAGCCCGAGCTGGCCACCCTTTTCGACAATGCGCAGGTGATTGGTGAGCAGACTCAGGAAGCGCCGCCGGTTGGGAATCCCGAGAACCGGATCACCATCTTCGGCGCACAGGCGGAAGACCTGTTCCTGCTCGATGGAAACGTCCGACAACAAACCGCCGAGACACCAGCCAAGCCGAACCAGCGCAGACAGGATGTCGAGCTCCAGCCGGTAAACCATGGCCCGCTCGCCGAACAGGCGTTGCTGGCAGATCGCAACCAACGCCTCAATGGCAATGAAGGGAAACTCCGCCACCGCACCCGCCAGGTAGCACTCCGACCACCGCGCGGCGAGCGCTGTTGGCCAGGCTGGCGAAAAACTCCACTCGGCGATACGCGCCAGCTCCTCGCAGAATGCACGCAAGGCAGGCTCGACGATGCCATCTCCACCCTTCCCCTCCAGGTCGAAGCGCTGGAGCAGGGCAACGGCCAGTTCGTCCGTCCGGACGATCCGGCCAAACGCACGCACCGCGGCCTGCTCGCCCTGCCCCAGGCCGTAGCGAAGAAGGAGGCGCGCCAGCGCATCCTCATCCATGGCCTGGATGCTGTGACGCACCAGGTGAGGAAAGGGGATGTTCATGCCAGATAAAACTCCGAAGGTTCCACCCCGAAAGAGCCTGGTTGCAAGGCTCTGGAAATCACGTAGGGCTCACCCGTCGCGCATGGCGGGTCGTAAAGCAGGTCGAGCGTCTTCGGATAGGCATTGGGCTTCTTGTCTGGCCCGAGCAGGATCATTACCCGCGGCTTGAGACGACGAATGCGGTTCTGGGCGACCACCACCGCAACCTCGCCGGAGTTGAGCTCCACCAGCGTGCCTACCGGGTAGAGCCCGATGCACTGCACAAACTGATCTACCGTGCTTTCGGAAAAACTGCTGCCGCGCCCGGCGCGAACGACATCGAGGGCAACCTGGGAGCTGGCGGCCTCGCCGTAGGGCCTCTCGCGGGTCATGGCGCAATAGACATCGCAGATCCCTGCAACTTCGGCCATGAGACCAATAGCCTCGCCGCGCAGCCCTGCCGGGTAGCCACTGCCGTCGCAACGCTCGTGGTGGCGGGCAACGATCTCGAGGATCTGCGGCGTCGCGTGAGGCGCGGCAGCGAGGATCTGCAGGGAGTAATCGACGTGGGCCTTGAATATCTGGTACTCCCGCGGTGACAGCGGGCCGAACTTCTGGAGCAGGCGCACCGGAAGACGCAACTTCCCCACGTCCTGCAGCATTCCTGCCATGCCGAGGCTTGTGATCGAGTCCTCGCCGAGCCCCAGGGCACGTCCAAAGATCATGACGTGGGCCGCTACGTCGAGAGAATGGTCGTAGCTGTATTGATCGGTCTGCTTGAGGCGCACCAGCCAGAGCAGCGCATCCGGGTTGCGCGCGACACTCAGCACCATTTCCGAAACCACACCGCGCAAGCGCTCCAGGTCGGGATTGAGGCTGCTTTGCACATCCCGGGCAATCTGCTCCAGTAGCGCATGGGCGCGGCTTACCACGGGCAGCGTGGTGACGATCTCCTCCTCAAGGGGAACCACCGACTGGGCGTACACCATGCCGGCCGGCCCACCCGGAGCAGAGCGCAACTCGTCGGCATCCCTGGCGGATCCGGTCGCTCGCCCCGGGCGCTGGTCGTAAATCAGGGGACGAGAGGCACCGGCCTGATTCGTCGACTCACCCTGCAGCCCTTCGGCCACGCCGCGCGGCGGCACGCCAGATGCATCTGGATAGCGATGAAACCAAGGAGCAGCCCCCCCGCCCTCCAGGGTGCCGGGATCAGTCGCCACGCTGCCCGACTGGGATCGGAGAGAGCGCAACAGGGCAAAAAAATCGAGTGGCCGACGCCGAGCTTCCGGTGTCACCTGAAAAGTACTCAGCGCTGCACTGCGATCCGCCGATGGATCCGCCTTTTCGACTGGCGCCGAGCGCCACGCATCACCGGCCGACCGGGAGCGGTCGACATAAACAAAGCGGCACTCCTGACGCACTTGCTCCAGAGCGTCCTCATCCGCGATGAGGAAGCCTTGAATCAGAAAAGGCGACTCCAGCCAGGGGCGATCCAGTTCCGAAACGAACATGCCGATACGCAAGTCTTGCGTCGCCACGATTTCCTTCAACACACCCTCCTGGAAACTGCTATTCGCCAACACGCGTCAGCAGCCAAACATTTACGGCGCCGGATTTGTAAACTGGAGATGCAGCGCATCGATTTCGGCCAGTATGTGGTCATCCAGACGCTTCTCGCAGGCACGGAGATTTTCTTCAAGCTGGGGAAGCGCAGTCGCCCCCAGGATGACACTTCCGACGAAAGGCCGGCCCGCCGCAAAGGCTACTGCCAGTTCGACCAGTGTCATGCCATGCCGACGCGCCAAGTTGGCATAGGCCGCAACGGCCGGAGGCACACCGGGTTTGTCGTAACGCTGGCCAAAAGCAGGAAACAGGGAAAGTCGCCCGCTCGCACCCGGATTGTCCAGATACTTGCCGGTAAGGTGCCCGAAACCCAGCACTGAATAAGGAAGCAGGCTGATGCTCTCGCGAAAACAGACTTCGGCAAGCGTCTGCTCAAAACCCCTGTTGAGCAGACTATAGGCATTTTGCACAGACACGACCCGCGGCAGCCCCAGCTCATCGGCAGCCTGTAGAAACATCATCAAACCCCACGGATGCTCATTCGACAAGCCCACGTAACGAATTTTGCCTTCTTTAACCAGCTCGGCCAGCGCGATCAACTGCTCGGGGATCGGCGTTGCAGGATGCTCGGCATCTGCATCGAAGCGCCATTGACCAAACATGGGCTGATTCCGCGCCGGCCAGTGGATCTGGTACAGGTCGACGTAATCGGTGCCCAGCCGACGCAGGCTCCCCTCCACCGCGGCACGGATGTTCTCCCTGTCCAGCGCCAGCGGGCCACCGCGAATCCAGCCCATGCCCCGCGACGGCCCGGCCACCTTGGTCGCCACCACCAGCTTGTCGCGGGGGCGCCCTTTCAGCCACGACCCGACGATGGCTTCGGTGGCACCACAGGTTTCCGCCCGGGCCGGCACCGGATACATCTCGGCGGTATCGATGAAATTCACGCCATGGGCAAATGCAGCATCAAGCTGGACGTGCCCATCCGCCTCGGTGTTCTGCTGACCGAAAGTCATCGTGCCCAGACATACGGAAGAAACCAGCAGATCGCTGGCGCCAAGCTTGCGGTATTCCATCATTACGTTCCAGGGACCAGCGTTAAAAGGCTGCAGACCGATGATCGGTTATCATCCGCGCAAAACACAGCCGGAGCCTTTATATATAGCTCCGGATAATCCGTTCCGGATTTTACACTCCCCGCCACACCCCTCTGCCGCCCTTGCTACCCATGCCGACCGCTCCCCAGCCCAGTGAATCCCTCGGTCTTCTCGTGCAATGCCGCCCCGGCTTTGAAGCCGACGCAAGCCTCGAACTCCAGACCAGCGCCCACGCCGCAAGACTCGAAGGCAAGATCGACGCCCGGGGCCAAAGCGGATTCATCGTGCTGACTCACGACACGCCCACGCCCCACGACGACGTGCGGCGCCGGCTGGACACATCCCGCCTCATCTTCTCCCGCCAGAGCTTCCACATTCTTGCGGTACTGACTGAACTGCCGGAGCGTGACCGCCTGACTCCGCTGCTGGCCGCCATCGAATCGTTCGGCTCGCGCTTTTCGGCCCTCCTCCTCGAAACACCGGACACCAACGACGGCAAGGAGCAAAGCGGATTCCTCAAGCGCTTTGCGCCCCTGCTCGAAGCCGCCCTGAGCAAGGCCGGCCTGCTGCGTGCCGACTCACCACACCTGCCGCGCCTGCACGTGTTTCTGGTCGGCACCCAATGCGCCTACCTGGGCGTCAGTGTCGCCAGCGAAGGATCCAGCTGGCCGATGGGAATTCCCCGCCTGCGCATGCCCAAGGACGCGCCGAGCCGCTCCACCCTCAAACTCGCCGAAGCCATCCTCACCCTGCTCAGCGCCGACGAACAAAAAGCGACCCTGCGGGCCGGACTGCAAGCCGTCGACCTGGGTGCAGCCCCCGGCGGCTGGAGCTGGCAACTGGCCAGCCGCGGCCTGCGTGTCACCGCCCTCGACAACGGCCCCCTCGCCCCTTCCGCCATGGCCACCGGGCTGATCGAACACCTGCGCGCCGACGGCTTTACCTGGCGCCCGAAGAAGCCTGTCGAGTGGATGGTCTGCGACATGGTCGAACAGCCTTCCCGCATCGCCCCCCTGATGGCCGAATGGGTAGCCACCGGACGCTGCCGCCGGAGCATCTTCAACCTCAAGCTGCCCATGAAACGGCGCTTCGAGGAAGTAGAGCGCTGCCGGGCCCTGATCGACCAGCGCATGCGCACCGGAAACATCAAATACATATTGAGAATCAAGCACCTTTATCACGACCGGGAAGAGGTAACCTGCTATCTCACGCGGCGCTGAATCCAACGCGATGTATAATGGAAAACTATTCAAATGGTGCACTGCACTAAACCGCAGATCACCCAGATCGTGACCACATCCATGTCGTTTTCCGAACTCGGACTCATCCCAGAACTGCTGAAGGCCGTTACTGAAGCCGGTTACACCGAACCCACGCCCATCCAGCGCCAGGCCATTCCAGTCGTGCTGGCCGGCCACGACATGATGGGCGGCGCCCAGACTGGCACCGGTAAAACCGCCGGCTTCACCCTTCCGCTGCTCAACCGCCTCGCCCGTCACGCCAGCACATCCACCAGCCCGGCCCGCCACCAGGTTCGTGCGCTGATCCTTGCGCCGACGCGGGAACTGGCCATGCAGGTGTTCGAGTCGGTCAAGATGTATTCCAAGCACCTCCCGCTGCGCAGCACCTGCATCTACGGCGGCGTGGACATGAATCCGCAGATCCAGGAACTCCGCCGCGGCATCGAAATCGTCGTCGCCACACCGGGCCGCCTGCTCGATCACGTCCAGCAAAAAACCATCGCCCTCGGCCAAGTCGAATTCCTCATTCTCGACGAAGCCGACCGCATGCTCGACATGGGCTTCATCCCGGACATCCGCCGCATCCTCGCGCTGCTGCCCGCCAACCGGCAAAGCCTGCTGTTCTCGGCCACCTTCTCGGACGAGATCAAGAAACTCGCCGACCAGATGCTGAAGAACCCGCAACTGATCGAAGTCGCCCGCCGCAACATGGTGAGCGAAACCATCAGCCACATCGTGCACCCGGTTTCCAGCGGCCTCAAGCGCAACCTGCTGGCTCACCTGATTCGTCACGAAGAAGAAAACGCGCAGGTACTGGTGTTCGTCGGCACCAAGTTCGGCTGCAGCCGTCTCGCCCACTTCCTGGAGCGCCATGGCATCTCGGCCGACTCCATCCACGGCGACAAGAGCCAGCAAGCCCGCACCGAAACCCTTGAAGCCTTCAAGAGCGGCAAGATCCGCGTCCTGGTCGCCACCGATGTGGCTGCCCGCGGCCTGGACATCGAAGACCTGCCCTCGGTTATCAATTTCGAACTGCCGCACACCGCCGAAGACTACGTTCACCGTATCGGCCGCACCGGCCGCGCCGGCAAGTCGGGCAAGGCCGTATCGCTGGTCAGCTCCGAAGAACGCCATCACCTCGCCGACATCCAGAAGCTGATCAAACTCGAGATCCGCCAGGAAATCGTCCCCGGCTTCGACCCCGAGCCCGACTTTTTCGATACCGACGGCGGCAGGCGCAAACGCGGCGCACCATCCGCAGCGGCACCTCGCAACGCCCCGGCAGAAAGCGCACCGAAAGAAGCGGCCTCCACCGGCGAGCGCAAGAAACGCCCGGAGCGTGGCGAGCGTGAGCAACGCCCGGAGCGCGAACGTGCGCCTCATCGTGGTCGTCAGCCAAGCCATATCGCAGCGGACGGCTTCGACTTCAGCAAGCCTTACGAAGAACCCTCTGCCATTCCAAAGACTGACAGCGACTCGACGGACAACCTGCACAAGCCGCAACGCCCCATCGCGTTTCTGCTGGGCGGCCTGGGGCGCAAGCACTAAGACATCGCCGCACACCCCACCAAGTCTGCGCCGCACAGATTAGGAGGGGGCGCAGATTTCAGCACAAAAGAAAAAAGCCAATTCCGAAGAATTGGCTTTTTTACTAGTTTCTTATGGTGCCGCTGACCGGAATCGAACTGGTGACCTTCGCATTACGAATGCGCTGCTCTACCAACTGAGCTACAGCGGCGATAAGAGAGGCGCATTCTACAGGAGCGGTTCAGCCCCTGCAAGTCTTTATCCGCAAGCGAATCACTGCCCGATGATTCTCCAGTTCAAGACGCGTGGATCACCAACGCCTCCGACCTGACTTCCGATAAACGCAGGGCCAGACTCGCCGAGACTGAAAGAGCCCATCAAACGGATCCCGGATCCATAACGAACCAGCCTCAGCCCGACAACACCGGCACTGGACGAAACAGACTCAATGGGAATGCGCGCGTTTTCCACGATTTTCGCAAAGGCGGTCTTGGCTGTTCCGTATTTAACCGCGTAGGCCACGCTCTCGCCAGCAGGATTGCACTTATCCTGATTCATCAATGTTCCAATCCACGAAACAAGACCCTCGTTTGCCTGGGGGTTGATGACAATCTGCTCCGCCAAGGTCCCCCGTCGTCCGGTCAGATCGTAATACCAACCCATAGGCGTCTCTTTAGCCTGCGTGACGCCTTCGATAAGGCTGGTGACCTTGACCATATTTTCGCGCTTGACCGGAAAGGCAACCCCGCTAGGCAATTGATTAGGCGCTCCTGCCACATCACTATAAGGATTGGTTACCGTACCATCCCGCAGCGCGTAAAAAGTCTGGGGCTGTGTGTTGTCACGGTCGGATGTATGCAATAAGCGCCCCGTCCCCACAAACACATAACGAACCAGATCGGAAGCGATCTCAACCAACGGTTCAGTGGTAATAGGCTGAGCCACTTCCGTCCCGCCGGTTTCAAGCTTTGCAATCGGGGTGCTTTGATTCGGGACATCTGCACTCGCGCTGGTGAAGTCAAAGCGCCACAAATTGCCAAGCAAGTCGCCCGCATAAAGCTGATCCAGTCTCATGTCGGAATAGTCGGGCACGTAACCAGATATGTGGGCAAGCCCCGCCGGCGTAGCAGCACTTCCCGCCCCCGTCGTTATCTTTTGCAGCAGCGCCCCGGTCTTGGCGTTCAGAACAAACAAGACTCCCTTGCCTGGAGAGCTTTCATTCGAAGTCCCCAGCGTGTTGTTATAGCCTGCCGCGACAATAACAACCCACCCCCACTTGCGCGTTTTCACAATCATGGGGCGACCATAGCTGAAGCCCATGTCCTCATGGGTGAACTCCCACAGAACCTTTCCGGCTACCGCCGTCTCCGATGTAAAACTGCTTGGGTCGGTCACATCGAGTGCAACGTAGCTCCGCCCGCCTTTTCCCAAACCAACGACAAGCAAGCTCCGCCAGTCGGACGACGCAGCAGCAGTCGAGGTACCTGCACGGTTGAAATCAACATCACGTACGAAAGGCGTGCCGTTGACGTAATAGTGGTGCAGATACCCGTTATCGGAGAGTGCCTTCAATCCGCTCGTGCTTGGCTGATTATCGGGCCCCTGAAAAGCAGCGTTGGGAACAAGAGCAAAAAGCTCTTTACCACCATCATCGGAATCCACCCGCGCGTTGAAGGCGTGAAGCATTCCGTCATTCGCGCCGACATATACAACCGGCGTCCTTCCGGCCTTGGCCGATTTGAAGGCAGCATAGCCGGGATTGTAAGCATCGACATAAACCTCACTGGGCGGGCCAACGAATACCGCCCCCGAATCAACAATATCCCCCAACACGGAACTGCGGTAGCGGAATGCATTGCGCACAGACAGGGTCGACTGCTTGCTCGTATCTCCCCTCAGATAATTCAGGACTAACTCCTGCTCAGCAAGAGTTGCCCCCAAGGCAGTCTTCTGGGAGGCGGAAAGACTGTCCATATTGAAGGGCACACCAACGAGAACACCCGACCTGCTGGGCTTCAGGGTAACGATCTTGCGCCCGGTGCTCCACCCATCACCCGCCACCATCGTATCCAGCTTGGCTGCCGCACTCCATTTCATCGTCGTCTTGATTGCGCCAGTATTAACGTCAATCGAGTCAATCTTCATCCCACGAAGATCACCCGACCAGTACTGGGAATCATACCGGGCCTGAAAAATCGCATCATTTGTCAGCGTTTCGGGAATCGACGGAGATGTCAAGCCAGCCCCAGCTCCCGCACCGACCAACGAGTTAATCTGACTAAAAGCCGATGAAAGACCTGCCAGCAGGCGATCAGGGTCAGAAGCAGGAAAATAGGCATCCGGGATCGGAGTGTTATTGTATGTATTGCCGAAGGCATTCCACTCGCCATTATCCGGCACACCATTTCCACCCGCTTGCTCCGTGAAAGCACCATACTTGGCAGCCTTCTCGTACTGGTTATTTGGCGCCTTGACCGAGTATTCAAGAGCATCAACCCAGAAAGTCTTGATGCGCATCTCGGGAAAGTCCGAGCGCAAGGCTTTCGTGTTGGCGGCATAGGCCAAGCCGGCAATGTAATCCTTGTTTTCATCATAGCCGGAAATCTTTCGCACCCAGGCGGCGGCGGACTCCCCGGCAAATTTTTCCCCGCTCACAGCGGGATCGATCGGCGCATAGCCACCTGAAAGGTTCGAGTCGCAGCAGGTATTGGTATCCCCGATACCGATGATGAACTGTTTCTGACAAGAACCACCATTAAGGGCCGAAAACATCGGGTCGTCCCATTTGGTAATGACAGGGAAATCGTCCTTGATGTTCGCGACCTGTGTTGCCGTCAGCCCCGTGGGTATGTTTGAAAACGCGGCTACGTTTCCGACTCCGGCAGGCCCGAGCAAGTAGCGCAAGGCTACCGCATACATTTCACTGACGTTATCGTAACGTTTATAAGAGCCTGACTTATAGCCGAAAAGATTCAGGAAATTGATCGCCCCCGTCCGCGTGACGTCGGAATCCCCCCCCTTGTCATCCGGAAACGGATCCCTGGGAAACGCGCCTGTCGCCAGAACCTCCAGTTTCGTATCCCGGATCTGCGCCTTGAGTACCCCACCGTCCCGAGCCTGGAGCAGGCCATCTTCGCCGTAGGTACTGTTGTTAAGGTTCAGATAACTGACCGCACCGAAACGCATCTTGTTGATGTTTTTCTGGATCAAGCCCACCGGCTTATAGACGGTTTTGTTTTTATCCTCGTTCTGATACTTCTGGCAATAGAAGTTGTCCTGATACTCGTGCTTGGTGGTATCTGTGCCATCACACACAAGAACTTTAACCGGATAACTTGTAGCATTCCCCCCCGCCGAATTATTGGAACTGTAACTGAAATCGACGTTAATTCCTTTATCAAGGACAATCGCAACAAGATTCTTGGTTCCGCTCTTCGACATCGCCGTATACTTTTCGATCAAAGAATACGGAATAACTTTGTTCGGAAAGTTCTTTTGCTGCCCCTGGCTATTCGACCAAGCCTTTTTCAGAACGGTCTTTCCGCTTGGCGAAGAACCGGTGAAGTCGGCCGGCTCGTCAACATCCCGAGCACCGCCGGTCATGGCCCAGCGAAACAGATCCACAACCTGCATGGTCGCCCAGTTCAGGTAGTTCCCCGACCACGTTTTAGGGCAGGAGAAATCGGTAGAATTAGCGTCGCTCGAATACTTGAAATAACCGTCGGAAGCACTAAATGTATAGCACTTTGTCGGATCAAAATATCCCAGATACTTTCGCTTGGTTTCAAAGTACGGATCCGCCGTGGAGTCTGCAGGAAGCGCGGCTACCCCCTCCTCCTTACCCTGGCTGAAGTTGGCGTGACTCAATGCGGTCGGGAACTCTACCGACAAGGCCAGCATGACGTTGGCCGGGACAGCCTCCTGGCTGGACGAAATGGGTAGATCGGCAAGCGCTGTGTCAGCGGCGTGGGCAATGGGGACAATGGAGGTCCACAATGCCACGGCGACCATCAGCCTTGACGCCCCCAGGCCGGAAAGGCGAGGAACGCTCTGGAAGAGGACTCTGGAATTTTGCATGACGATCAATCTCCTGGCCAAAAACTGGCTCATTCTTCCGTGAAGGCAACAATCCACTGGGCATAGGTCTGGCTATTGCGAACACCGTCGGTGCGAACGGTGATCCGATAGAGGGGAGATGCAATGGACCCAGGCTTCCCGGCCCAGACTGTTCCCCCACGCGGGGAATAGGCCGAAAGCATGCAGTTCGACTGCGTCGACGGCCCATAGGAATTGCACATGCGCTCAATCAGGAAACGCGTCTGATTACCCTGGGTTGTAACAGGCGCGACTTTGAACGTGCCATCGAACTTGGCCTTATCCTTGAGAACGACGGGAACTCCGTTTTCATCGGTCTCAAGCAAGCGGGGATAAAAATTAAGGCTGGTCCAAACAGGTGCATCGCTACAAGCCGTACCTGTACCGGCAGGCGGCGGACATCCGGCAATGGACTCCTGCTTGGCGCGAAAATTGGCTTCCTTCTTCATCACTTTCAATGCGTCGTTCAGGCCAAGCCCCGAGCTATTGATGGAGTGACGCTTGAAACCGATATTGCCAGAGAGAAGCGCGGATGTATCCACCGAACTCAACAACGAAACGCCACCAAGCATCATCGCCACCAGCACGACAAGAACGACAGCCAGAACGGCACCGCCCTGCCCTCTGGACCCGGCCTGCCGATTACATAGCGAACGCCGGCACTCTATCGCGTGATTAGACATTGGGGGGCGCCTTCATGTTGCGGAGGGGAATCACCCACTCATAGATCTGGTACTGGTAGCGCTGCTCGTCCGTCGTCAAATCACGAGAGAACCTTCTCGTTTCCGGCAAATCCTGAAAAAGCAGCAATTTACTGAGCGGTGCATCAGTACTCACGGGCTGGGACGAGCGAATTACCATCGCAATACGGATAGCCTTGACGAATCCGATCTTCTGCTGCGTCGCCAGTTTGCCGTCCATCAAGTCGGCCATGGTCCATCCACCCTCGGACGGGGAAACCCATTCATCGACGGCGTTGTCGTTATCAACGCCGCCCACCCCGTTATCCAGGCCGTAACGGGCCTTGATCAGAAAAATATTCTCGCTGAAAACCTGGGGGTCGATGCGATTCAGCACATCGTACTGAACCAGTTCACCGTTGCTATTGACGCCCAGCAGCGCGAATGTCGGGCCATTACGGAGACCCATGTGAAAGGCCGCTGGCGCCTTCGAAACAATCGTTGCATCGACATTCCCGTAGGTTGCTGCGTTCAATGGAATGTCCGCACTGGAAACCGTCGCCACCTTGAGGCCGGCACTTGCACCGAGGGATGCATCGGAGGTGAGGGTCACGGGCGCAAAGGTCGTGGCAGCCTGGACCATACGACAATCACCCGGATCGTTGGGAACGTCCTGGGGGACCGCCAGAAACAGGTCATACAAAGCCGCATCAGTTGTCGTCTTGAGCCCCATCCCCAGGGCCGGAGTGGGAGAAACGACCAGGGATGTTCCGGTAGACGAGAAGGAAAGCGGCCTGTTGCCGGCGGCGGAATCGGCCGCCATCACCAGAATGACATCGGAGGCACTCGTTCCTCCGTCGAGAATGGCCGCAGGTACGGCCCTCAGTGTCTTCTCCACCCCGCCAAAAGGACTTGGAAAGGTTGCGGCTCGCGGCAGGATGGTCGAACCGCCAACGCTGACCAGCAATTTGCAGCCCCAGATCTTCGAGCCTCGCGCAAGGCCAGCCCCCGATTCCTGAATAACCATGTCAAGCCGCTGGGCGGCTATTGCTGCAGACTGCAAAGCATCGCCGGTACCCGAAATGTTGCGGCGATAAATTTCGCTCGACGAAAAGCTCTTCATGATGACAAGGCTTGCGATAAGGCCTACCACCATGCCGACCATCATTTCGATGAGACTCAGGCCTGCCTGCCCACGGCGACGACGCCAAGCGGAACGCCCCGAAAGCAGCGCCTCAGAACAGCAATGCTGTCGTTTCATAAATGCCATGCTCCACTGCTTTTTGCTTGACAGCCTTATCAGTCGTGCCGGACGACGGCAAATCCCACTGAAGTTTTACCGTGACCTTGAATGTATCAACAGCCTCCCCATCCAGAACCTCCACCTTGGCCTTGGCATTGGGCAACTGGCTTCCTCCTTTAACCCGCTTCACAAACCAGGTATCGCTGGCCGAACCGCCGCCATTACTTTCCGAGTCGTAGATGTAATTGGTCTTGGCAACATCCCGCCGATCCACCGCCATTTTGGCGATCAGCTCATCGGCAAGAATCGCCGCCTCGGTACGAAATCGACTATCGGTCACTATTCGGGTGGACGCAGCCTGAAATCCGATCATCCCCAGAAGACCAAGCGAGAAGATCAATAGCGCGACAAGCGCCTCGAGCAGGACATAGCCACGAATTGCACGGCGTTTCATTGAAACCCCTGGATTTAAGAACATTCGGCAGCCGTCAGGATTGGCTGGCAGGCGCGGGGGTTGCCGCTGGGGTATGCCGGATTGCACATTTTCACCCCGCCCCCCGGCGTAACGAAAACACAGTAGGCCAGATCGGTTCCGCTCCGCGACACCCGGAAGACCTGCTTCGCGCCGACCGCAGCCCCTGTTGAATCAAGTACCCGCCCGGCGCCGCTGAAGCGAATGCTTGCCGGGCCCTGATAGCTCAAACCGCCCGACAACTGTTTTGCCATGTTGCCGTTCACATACCGGTTTGCGGCGGCAGTATCGACGACCCGGATAAGCCAGTTCTTGCCATTGGCCTTGGCGGTCATGGTGTCCACCATACTTGCACCGGGCGTGTCGTCGGTCAGCGCAAATTCCACCTCGGCGTTGCGTCGAATCGCTTCCGTTTCGGCCTGGCGCAAGCCGTTTTGAATAAGCTCCGCGGCCGTCCCCACCGAACTGCGCTTGATCCAGTCGCTCATGGCCGGAAGACCCGTGGCCAGCAGAATGGCGGCCACCATAAGGGTGACCATCAATTCAAGCAGGGTGGCGCCTTGCTCGATGTGCTTGCTCAGCTTGGACACGACGTCCCCTTGCTCATCAGCCAGCAATTACCGCTGCCGGTTGGTGTGGCCGATTTTTTTTCGTTGCTCTCGTTGATCGAATACCAGTAACCGCTCATGCCATTGGCTGATTTTCCCGTCACCTTCAGGGTGAAGGTGGTTGCGGTGCAGACAGGATCGTGGGCGATGGTGAAGGGAACATCGGAAAACGAAGCACTGAAATCGGGACATCCACCGCCAGAAAGCTGATATGAGCGGTTGGAGTTGAAAACCTGCTCCATGCGGACTTTGGCTTCCGACAAGGCTTCAGTGCCTTGGGCAATTTTTCCACGCGCAATGAAGTCGGTGTAAGCCGGCATGGCAATCGCCGCAAGAATGCCGACAACCACAACGACGATCATCAACTCGATCAGAGTGAAACCACACATCTTTTTCATGAACCTCTCCTCAGGCATACATAATCCCTTCAACGCCTGTCCACGGCGAGCAGAGGGCGACAGGCGGGGAGTTCGCACAGATGAGCGGCATGGGGCCAACGGCCATCGACAACCTATCCTTCCAGCAGCCGCCCACCGCACCAATCGCTGTTTTCGATGACGTTCCAGACTGCTCCCCATCTCGCCCTCGCCACCGCCTTTTCCGTCGTTCTGCATCTGGCAGCGCTGGTAACGTACAGCCCATCCTCCGCCCCCATCACCGGGCCCGCAACAAGCGCCAGGGCACTGCAAGTGCGCATGGAGTCGCCCCCCGCCACCCCGGCCCACTCCACCATACGGCCCCTGGCAGAGCAGACAGCACCCTCCAAAAAAATCGGCAAGCGCGAAGCGACACCGCCGGCACCCGAGCCCGTCGCCCCATCACCCGCAGAACCAAGCCCGCCCTACTTCCCCACCTTTGCCCTGACCCGCGCCCCGACCTTGCTGACCACGGTCTCGCCGGATGACTGGCCCTCCACGCCCGGCGCACCGTCGGGCAGCTTTCAGATCGAGCTGGATATCGGCGCGGACGGGCGCGTGATGCAGCTTCGCTCCATCTGCGAGCCGCGCATGTGCGAAGCCGCCGCCATCTACTGCGGCACCCTGACGAGCTGGCGTTTTGTACCGGCAGAAATCCTCGGCCACCCGGTACCCAGCCGCATCCGGATCGAATTCGAGCTGGAGAACCCCGCCGACCAGGGCTTCAGCGTCGCACCCACCCCGCTGCCTCAATCACCAACCCGCCAATAATCCGGCCGGCTGTAAGAAGCGCGCAGAAAGTCGATCAGCAGACGCACCCGCAGCGGCAAGCGCCGGTTCTGGGGAAACACCGCATAGATACCCGTGGTCGGCGCCGCAAAGGCGTCGAGTACCGACACCAGCGCACCGCTCGCCAGATCGGCCTCAACCTCCCACATCGACCGCCAGGCAAGCCCCAGCCCGCCCAGCGCCCATTCGCGCAGCACCGTGCCGTCGTTGCATTCGAAGCGCCCCGACACTTTCTGAACCTGCGTGCGCCCCGGATCCTCCGGATCGCCGAACACCCAGCCGCGCTGGGGATTCAGTGCCAGACAATTGTGGGCAGCCAGCGCCTCGGGCGTTGCCGGAATGCCATGCCGATCCAGGTAGGCGGGGCTTGCCACCACCACCCGCCGGTTGTCCGCCAGACGCACCGACACCAGGCTCGAATCGGCAAGTTCACCGATCCGGATCGCGCAATCAACGCCCTCATTCACCAGATCCACAACCCGGTCAGAAAGATCGAGGGAGCAACTGACATCCGGATGCGTGACCAGGAAGTCCCGCACCAGCGGCGCCACATGACGTCGCCCGAAGCCGGCCGGTGCCGACACCTTGATATGCCCGCTGGCCTTCACCCCGCCCAGGCTCACCGACGCCTCGGCATTGGCCAGATCATTGAGGATGCGCTGGCAGTCCTCCAGAAAGGCACTGCCCTCGAAGGTCAGGCTCAGCTTGCGCGTCGTGCGCACCAGCAACTTCACGCCAAGCCGCTCCTCCAGCGTGTCGATGCGCCGCCCCATCATCGCCGGCGTAACGCCATCGGCCCGCGCCGCCGCCGAAAGACTGCCCCGGGTGGCCACGCTGACGAAGGCCTCGATTTCCTTGAAGCTGTTCATTGCATACTAAAAGTAAAAAATCATTTGATTTTATTATGGCTTTTTTTTTCTTTATGCATTGAATAAACTTCGCTCCGTTGAGGTTGAGGAGACAGGACCCCGAGGGGCGCCACCAGGCCACAAACCTGGACGAAGCGCCCCCGAGGCTCCACCCAAACCCACATCAGCCCACACAGGTTACCCAGAGCATGGCGCATCCCCCCCGAATCCAGGCTGTCGCGTTCGATGCCTTCGGCACGCTCTTCGACGTCTACTCGGTGGGCCTGCTGGCCGAGCAGCTCTACCCGGGCAAGGGTGCCGCCCTGGCCGACCTGTGGCGCAGCAAGCAGATCGAATACAGCTTCATCCGCACGCTGTCCGGCCGCTACAAGCCCTTCCTTGAAGTCACCCAGGACGGCCTCGTCTTTGCCGCCGCCCGGCTCGGCCTTGAACTCGACGCCCAACGCCGCACGCAGCTGATGAACCAGTACGCCTGCCTGTCGCCCTTCCCCGAAAACCTCGGCGCCCTCAAGGCCCTCAAGCAAGCCGGCGTGCCCACCGCAATCCTGTCCAACGGCACCCCCGGCATGCTCGACGTGGCCATCAAGAGTGCCGGCATGAACGGCCTTTTCGACCACGTGCTGTCGGTCGACGCCGTGCACCAGTACAAAACCAGCGCCGACGCCTACGCCCTTGGCCCGCAAGCCTTCGGCTGCCCCGCCGAGCGTATCCTCTTCGTCTCGTCGAACGGCTGGGATGCCGCCGGGGCCAGCTGGTATGGCTACACCACCTTCTGGATCAACCGCAGCGGCCAGCCGCTCGAGCAACTGGACGTGACGCCCACCGTCCAGGGCCGCCAGCTCACCGATGTCGTCGATTTCGTGGCGCGCCACCGCGCCTGAGTTTCCGCTATAACTTCCACTCAACCTTCCCCATCAGGAGTCATCATGAGCCTCACCCTCCCCGCCGGCCTGCAGATCAACGCCCCGCTTCAACCGGGCTACGAAACCATCCTCACCCCGGAAGCCCTCGAACTGGTCGCCAAGCTGCACCGCGCCTTCGAGCCCCGTCGCCAGGAACTGCTGAAGGCCCGCGTCGAGCGCCAGGCCCGCATCGATGCCGGCGAAATGCCTGACTTCCTGCCGGAAACCAAGCACATCCGCGAAGGCGACTGGAAGGTTGCCCCGCTGCCCAAGGCCCTCGAAAACCGCCGCGTCGAAATCACCGGCCCGGTCGAAGCCAAGATGATCATCAACGGCTTCAACTCCGGCGCTGATTCCTACATGACCGACTTCGAGGACTCCAACAGCCCGAAGTGGGACAACCAGATCCAGGGCCAGATCAACCTCTACAAGGCCATCCGCCGCGAACTCTCGTTCAAGAACGAAGCCGGCAAGGAATACAAGCTCAACGACAAGATCGCCACCCTGCAGATCCGCCCCCGCGGCTGGCACCTGGACGAAAAGCACGTCCTCGTTGATGGCCAGCGCGTCTCCGGCGGCATCTTCGACTTCGGCCTCGTGCTCTTCCACAACGCCAAAGAGCAGATCGCCCGCGGCGCCGGCCCCTTCTTCTACCTGCCGAAGATGGAAAGCCACCTGGAAGCCCGCCTGTGGAACGACATCTTCGTGATGGCGCAAGACCACATCGGTCTGCCCCAGGGCACCATCAAGGCCACCGTTCTGGTCGAAACCATTCTCGCCACCTTCGAGATGGAAGAAATCCTCTTTGAGCTGCGCAACCACTCCGCCGGCCTCAACGCCGGCCGCTGGGACTACATCTTTTCCTGCATCAAGAAGTTCAAGAAGAACAAGGATTTCTGCCTGGCCCAGCGCAGCGCCATCACCATGGAAGTGCCCTTCATGCGCGGCTACGCCCTGGCCCTGGTGCAGGCCTGCCACAAGCGCGGCGCCCCGGCCATGGGCGGCATGTCGGCCCTGATCCCGATCAAGAACGATCCGGTCGCCAACGAAAAGGCCCTCGCCGGCATCCGCCACGACAAGACCCGTGACGCCAACGACGGCTTCGACGGCGGCTGGGTGGCTCACCCGGGCCTCGTCGCCATCGCAGCCGAAGAGTTCCAGAAGGTCCTCGGCGACAAGCCCAACCAGTGGGAAAAGCAGGTCGAAGGCAAGTTCGGCCCGGCCCAGTGGCTCGACTTCCAGCCCGAGCAGCCCATCACCGAAGCCGGCCTGCGCAACAACATCAACGTCGGCATCCACTACCTCGGCTCCTGGCTGGCCGGCAACGGCTGCGTGCCCATCCATAACCTGATGGAAGATGCCGCCACCGCCGAAATCTCCCGCTCGCAAGTGTGGCAGTGGGTCGTTTCGCCCAAGGGCATCCTCGACGACGGCCGCAAGGTCACCGTTGAAATGGTCCGCCCGATGATTGCCGAAGAACTCGCCAAGGTGAAGGCCTTTGTCAGCGCCCAGGGCGAAGACACGGCCAGCTACGAGCAAGCCGCGGTGATCTTCGACCAGATGTCGCTGACCCCGGAATACCCGGAATTCCTGACCCTGCCGCTGTACGAAGCGATGGACTAAGCTTTTCAAGACTGCACGCTGACAACGGCGCCCCGGATTTCCGGGGCGCCGTTTTTTATGCAGGCACAGACACGCCAGCCTCCCCAGGCACCTGTAGGGGCGACTTCAGTCGCCCTCGGACCTTGATCAACGGAAAAGCGGGCAAGCGACTCAAGCCGCCCCCACAGCAATCCTGCGCGGCAGCCCACCCTCCCCGCCCCCGCCGACCAGCAACTCCGATCCGATCACCGGCACCACGTCAGCATCGCGAATCTGGCTGAGGAGTCGCTTTCAGCCGGCTTCGTTCAGAGGGGACTCCGGAACGCGGGTATATCTCAAAATGACAGAGGGAGTACGGGGGCGGCTTCTCGGCCGGAGCCAACCTTGGGCCTCTGGCCAGACTCGGGCGGCAATGCGACTGTCACCTGCCGTTCGGCCCCTGACTGAGGTCAATGGCCGCTTCTCCGGCCGATGAAATCGAACTTCCGACACGTAAGTGACATTCGATCTGATGCGAAGCAGATGCTCAACGCACAAATAAAAGGGCGCCAACGTCCTCAGGTCGGCGGCCAGCCGCATGACTCATGCCATGACGATGAATCTCGACAGAGGCTCCCTAAGTCCTCAGATGCCGAAAGCCTTCAGCATTGAATCGATCAGTCCATAAATACCCCGCCCAAAAAGGCCTGAGCGGTCGCCTGCAGAGGGGGTTTCGGCATGGACACAAACCCCCTCGCCGCTCCAGCTGTCGTTGAACAGCTCACGCTCGCCAAAGTAGTAGGAAAAGAAGGTTTCGTTGCGCGCCACCGAATAGGCCAGATTGGCGCTGAAACCCAGCGTGGCGGCCTGATTGACGCCTCGTCCGAAGATCGCTGGCTCGACCCGCACGCCGCGGCAGCCCTTGACGAGCAGTCTGGCTGGGCCATGAAAAACAATGTAGCGGAACTGTAGCGTCAGCCATGCGTGCAGACTGCCGATGCGCCAGTGGCGGGAGATCCTGAGCCCTTCATTCCGGTTCTGGATGACCCCGACCAGACAGCTCGGCTGCAGCACCAGCGCGGCCCCTGCTGGAACATCGAGCAGCGAAAACTCGGCCAGCGGGTCGGTCGATGACGAGATGGTGATGTGTTCCGCCCGACTCGGACGAATGCAGGTCAGGCGGTACATGCCGGCCAGCAGGCTGGTGAGCGGTATCGACCAGTCGAGTAACCAGCGCGTGGAACTCTCGACGTGGAGCGGCAGACTCAGCAGGTAGCTCGGCAGAATCAGCAGTTCCGTTCGTTCATCGACAAGGAGCGGGAGCGACACACGTGACGAAAATTCCTGCCCCGCCTCGCTGCCTGCCGTGCCCGCGGCCGTCAATACCTTGCCAGATGCGCCGGGGAGCAAATGAACAGGCCGACAGCGGGCAGCCAGCGGTGCGATCAGATAATAGGCAATCCCCTTGACCAGCAGTGGCGAGACCAGCGCGAGAGCAAGTATCCCCAGCGCCTTGGGCAGCACCTCCAGTACGGGCCGCATGAACTTGTGGAAAGTCGAGCCGCTGAGCTGTTTCTCGTTCTGGGCGAGACGCTCATCGACCTGCTGGAGGACGCGTGCGGCCGGTTGGCGGTTGAGAACTATCGGGCCAGGCGGCAGCCGCTTTTTCAAGGACGCCAGCACCTCGCCCAGACGCCGGATCTCGGCCTCGTGCTGCCTTCGGGTCTCCTGCAGCGACTCTTCTTTTGCCTCAAGACTCTGCATCTCCTGAAAGGCAGCCGTGAATGGTACCTGCCAGCTCAGAGGATCACTTCGGGATAGCTTCCACTGCAAGGTTTTATTTCGAAAAATCCGGTCGGCAAGCTCGCTGCTGCGCGCCGTGTACCAGGCAATTTGCCGCTCCGTTTCCGCCGGCCCCGTGACGAAGCTGTGTAGATTTTTGACATGGGTGAGGCCTTGCCGCAGGTAGCCTAGCTCGATGTCCAGCAGGGTAATCTCCAGGAAAGTGTCGGTAAACGGCAGCAGGCGCTCGATCGGGTGGTCATTCCAGACCTTGTCGCGCGCCGCGCGCTTGGTACTGATCTCCCTCTCCAGCGCGCTGATGCCATCGGCTACTACGTTCACGGGTGCATTGCCAGCGGGGAGGCGCGACACAACGCTTTGGGCGAACGTGTCTTTGGCGCTTGCCAGTTTGGCCTTCGCGTCTCGGAGCGCAAGTTGCTGCCGCTCAAGCCCTTCGTACTTCGCGTACTCCACATGCAGGAAATCATAGAGAAGCAGAACCGCGATGATCACGACGAGACTGAGGGTCACGCGAACAATCCAGCGAGCGCTGTTGGGAATCGGGTTTCGCATGACTTGAGGGTGCGGCTAAGGGTGAGCCGTCGAATAGTGGGAGTTGCGAACGGGGAAAATGAAGCTCAGGCGGGGAATTCTATCTGGCTATGGATTTTCTATTGCTGAATAGAGTTATTTCGTACTTGCAGCACAAAAGCTTGTGCTGCAAAACTGCTCATGGCCGACAGCCGGCATACAGCATGCCTATCCCACAGCAGCCATTCCCGCGCAGATCGAACAATCTGGCTCCGATCAACAACCAAGGAGTCAGACATGGAAACCATCAACAAGCGCGAAGCCTGGAACAAGGGAAAGCTCGTCGGTCAGAAGCCGCCCCTCAAGCCGAAAGGCATCTGGGCCATATGAATACACCTTCGGAACGCACATGCGGTCCACGATCTCACCATGTCCAATCTGGCAATCGACAGCAAGCTGCGGGGCTGCGATCTCGTCAGCCTGCGCGTGCACGCCATCACCCATGGAAGCCAAGTACTCTCCCGAACCTGGTGATCCAGAGGAAAGCACGGCAACCGGTGCAGTTTGAATTGACAGAGCCAACGAGAACGGCAGTGTCGGCCTGGTTCGAAAAATCTCACCGGCGAGGAAATCAGTCCCCATTCCCGAGCAGAGTAGCGAGGTCGCCCCACCTCTCGACACGCCAATATGTGAGGATCGCGCATCACTGGGCCGAAGCTACCGGGCTGGATTCATCAGCCTACGGGACGCATTCCATGCGGAGAACCAAGGCAACCCTGATCTACAAACGCACGAAAAACCTTCGGGCCGTTCAACTGTTGCTAGCCATTCCAAATTGGAAAGCACCGTCAGATATCTTGGCATCAAGGGGGACAACGCACCGGAGATTTCAGAGCAGACTAAAATTTAACCAGCATCTTACGGCGGCGCATCACCCGCATGGCCGCTTTCTGGCGTCATGTCGTATGCGTGCAGTCGGCCAAGAGCAGAAATTCGATGACTCCAGAAAGCTGCCATCTGAACGACCGCTGCACTTCGCAACTTGCCCCAAGGGCAATTCCGGCTCCTCGGCTTTTTCGGTGGGGTTTGCCGCGATCAATCCCTACCCAACTAGGTCACCTTCAAAATCAGCAGCGGCTTCTCTTTTTCCCGTTCCAAGCTCGCAATGTATTCCCCACCATCGATCCTGCAGGTACGCAGGTAATCTATGAGATAGGGCTTGCTGGCTGCAGCATCGGTAGCATCACGAAGCACTCGAACGGTGGCAAGGCCGTCGCTTGCTGGTGTGTCGAAGGATACAGGGGTCAGTGGGTCAAAGAGATTCTGGTATTCCGAGGCAATGCTCTCCGAGATTGCCAGTGCATGGCGCAACTCGTTCGTCCGCATGCGGCAGTCAATACGAACGTTGTTGCAGAGCATGAGAACTTGCGCCAGTTGCCAAAAAAGCTCCCGGTTGATCCGTCCCTTTGCAGAGATCATGAAGGCAACCTCACCCTCGAAGTAAGCCGCCTGCTCGGCGAGTCCGCTGGTAACTTCTGCATACTCGGGACGCGGGTCGGAAAGTGCGTCGGCCTGCCGAGCCCGCTGTACCAAGCTTTTGGTCCGCGACATGTGCATCCGAAGGGCCGCCTTTTGCTGGCTTTCGAAGCCCGCAGTGACGGTGTCCATGAGCTGATCAATCTTTCCGTCGAGCGAATTGAAACGCTTATGCATATACAAAAAGCCGGCGACGCTGACGCCGACACCGACCAGAGAGACACCCAGTGTGGCGACCTGAAGCAACTGGAGCGTCTCCATCATGGCCTTCAGCTGGCCCACCTGAACGGCGGTGTAAAGACCCGAACCGACGTTGATTGCATCCGTCCCCAGCGATAGGGGGGTCGGGATTCCTGAGCCCACCATGGAGAGCAGGGACTGGGCGACGCCGCTCTCCTGCATATGGCCCACGATCTTGCCAGTGCCAGCGTCCTTGAGGATGGTTCCATAGCGGATTACATCGCCGGCTTGGACAGCCGCCCAAAATCTCGCAGGGTAGTCGAATTGAGTCGGACTCAACATGAGGGCTTTTCCTCGATCAACTGGCGGGCCAGTCGCGTTGCCTGAGCACAATAGGTTTCAGCAATTCCGGTGTCGCCAAGCATCAGTGACTTGATGCTGGCGTGGATCGCACCGCGGTTTTTCGGCTTGAATCCAATATCGCCAACGCAATCACATTCGGAGTCAGACCAATCTTTCTTGAAGACGAAGTTTAATTGTCCCGGCAACATCCATTTCCCAGCGTGAGCGGCAAGCTTTTCTTCCTCCTGCCTCAGGCTGGAGAACAAGGGCACCCGTACTTCACGGATGAATGCCCCCTGAAGGACCTCGCTCGCCGACTTGGTGATCAGTTGCCTGAAGAAGCTGACTTCATCCAGTTCTGAATCGATTCGCTGGATAAATGCATCGTGCAGGTCGGAAACTCTCTGGGTGACTTGAGCATGGAATCCGTCACGCCAATCGAGAACCTCGCGCCGGAAGGCCAGATAGTCGAGTTTTCCGGGATCAACGAGAGCATCGATCCTCTCGCCATCCTCGCTGGCAGGACTTTCCGCGGTCAGTTGCTCTACTTCCGGTTGCCGACCGGGCAGGAATGAGAGGATGTCGCGGTTCAGAAATGCGATTGTCTTTCGCCACAGTCCTTCGGGGGCTTGGGGAAAAAAAGTTGCTGTGATGGTTTCTTTGATTGTCATGTAGATGGCTGGTTTAACTTTCAGTTCTATTGACGATCTATTTGGTGAGTACAGCAAAAAGCTGGGTGCTCACTGGAGCTCATTTGTATTTTACTTATTATTTATGAATTTCGGGTTGATGCTGCGTAAGTTGTTAGTTGCCAGCAGAATTTTTTATCCATTGCGCCAAAACTTTGCCTTTACGTGTCTTTGAATTGTGCTTGTTCTTCGTGCCTGAATGCAGGATTGGCCGCCCTTCGATTCCGCCGGAGCGCCTGCTCAAGGCCCAATTGCTGATTGCCTTCTACTCGGTGCGCTCCGACCGGTTGTTCTGCGAGCAGCTCGATTACAACCTGCTGTTCCGCTGGTTTCTCGATCTGGACCTGGAATCGGGTGGGCTCGATCAATCGAACTTCAGTCGCCTGCGCGAGCGTCTGGTGGAAACCGACATCGCCCGGCGCTTCTTCGACGAGGTGGTGCGTCTGACCCGCAAGGACAAGTTGCTCTCCTCCGATCACTTCACCGTCGACGGCACCTTGATCGACGCCTGGGCCTCTTTCAAGAGCTTCAAGCGCAAGGACGATAAAGAACCGCCCAAGCCCGGGGACGGCACCGGAATGGTCGATTTCAAGGGTGAGAAGCTTTCGAACGCCACCCACCGGAGCACCACCGATCCCGACGCAAAGCTTATGCGCAAGGGCAACGGCCAGCCGGCCAGACTCAGCTACGGCGGCCATGCCCTCATGGAGAACCGGAGCGGCCTGTGCGTGGATCTGCTCATCACCGACGCCACCCTGGCTAAACATCAGGCGGCCCGCCAACTGCTCACCCGTGCGCGGCGCCGGAAGATCCACCCGAAGACATCGCAGCCTGCATCTCAGCGCGCCAGGATCCCATTCCTCTCCACATCCCGCCCCCGCCAAAACTACCCTAATGTAATATCCCGTCCACATTATCCCGGCCGTCCATCGCCATCCCTCACCCTCTCACGGAGACCTGCCATGCCTGCTACCCCGTCCCCCACCGAGATTTCCGCCGACACCCTCGCCCGCTTCGATCAGGCGCTGGCGACGATCCAGGAGGTGCTGGCGCCTTTCGCCCCCATGACGGCGGACGACCCCGGGCGGCCGCTGTACGAGATGCAGGCCATGCACGAGGCGTTCTGCCGCCAGACGCTGGTGGTTCTCGACGAGAACCGGGATGCGCTGCCGCCCGTTTATGGCCTGGAGACGGTCGAGTGGGGGCTGCGTACTTTCGACGCGCTGCGTTTGCGGATGCTGCGCCTGGGCGAGCTCGCCACCGAGGGCGACGCCACGGTGGCGGTACTGGCCGACGGGCTGGTCGATGCGGCGATGAAGGGCTATGTGCTGCTGAAGATCGTCGGCGAGCCTGAGAGCGTCAGACGCCTGCAGGGCCTGCGTGAGGCGACTTTTCGGCGCCGTTCCGGTGCCCCGCCGCAGGGCGAATGAATTCGCCCCTACATGGCGCCGTCGAGGGAGAGGAGATGGGAAAAAACCAAAATTAACACCATGGCATTATCTTAAGGCAATATTCCGGCCGCGCTACGGCCAGGCATCCATCGATTCTCCGGCCGCTGCGCGACCTTTCAATCACGCCTTAGGAGCTATGCCATGAACCAGAACCTGGTATCCATCGAGTTCTCTCCCGAAACCCTTGCCAAACTCGACGACGCGATCGGGGTCATCGAGGAAGTCTTTGCGTCCTTCGTCCAGTTGTCGGCCGAGCAGGTGCGCAAGCTGAACAAGATGGGCGACATGTCGGAGCATTTCTGCCGCCAGACCCTGGCGGTCCTCGAACAGAACCGGGGCATCCTGCCGCCCGACTTCGATCTGGGCGAAGTCCAGCGGGACATGCTCGCCTTCGAAACCCTGCGGCCGCGCATGCGGCGCATCCGCGACTTCGCGGCCACGGGCAGCGACACCGAGATGGCATTGGGCAGCGATGTGTTCACCGCGGCGCTGGAAGGCTATGCGCTGATGAAGCTCTTCAGCAAGAGCGAAAGCCTGGAAGACTTGCGCGACGCGATGGCGGTTCTCCGCCCGGGCCGCAAGAAGAAAATGGCGCAAGCCGCCGAGTAAGCCGGCCCGAAGACAGATCGCCCTGCAACAGGCCTCCGTCGCTGACGGGGGCCAAAAAGCCCCGCCTTTATGCCCGCGCGGCATGACTTGATGCCATCGCGCCAAAACTTTACGCCCGAGCCACAAAACCTCATGCCAGGGCCACTAAACAAAATGCCGGCGCCACCCAAACCCATGTCGAAAATTCATTAACGAATGCCGACGACCCATTGATTGAAGCCGTGGTCGCATTACTTTATGCAGCACTGGCATAAAGTAATGCCAGGGATTGCCAGCTTCATGGCAGCGAGTGCCAAGCTAATGCGAAACGCTATAAATCTCCGCAGAGCGCCTCGACCCGTGCTGCGTCGGCGCCCGTCACGCGCACCCGCTTGGCCCGGCAGGTGTCGCCGCTGACCAGCTCCACCGCCGACTTCGAAACCCCGCAGGCCTTGGCCAGAAAGGCGATCAGCGCGGCATTGGCCTTGCCGTCCACGGGTGGCGCAGCGAGGCGGATCTTCAGGGCCTCGCCGTGCAGGCCGGTAATTTCGGTTTTCTTTGCCCCGGGCTGGATGTGCAGCGTGAGGACCACACTGCCATCCGCTGCCCGGTTCAGCCAGCTCATGTCAGGCCAGCCCGATGAGCATGTACTTGCCCATGGCCAGCGCGCTGAGCGCCACCTGCAGCACCAGCAGCAGGGCAATGGGCGTCAGATCCACCCCGCCGATGGCCGGGATGATGCGCCGGAAGGGGCGCAGGAAAGGTTCGGCCAGCGCGTTGATGACGCCCGCCATCGGCGCATGGGGATTGACCCACGAGAACACCGCCGACATCAGCACCACCCCCATCAGCAGGTACAGCGCCGCCTTGAAGGTTTCCAGCAGGCCGACACCCCACATCACCACCAGGAGGCTGAGCGGGTCGGCCGCGCCGACGATGCCGCGTACCCACAGGGCCACGAAGACCACCAGGGTCTGGACGATCCACGCCGGCAGCAGGCTGGCCATGTCCAGGCCGAACATGCCGGGAACAAAGCGGCGCAAGGGCACCACCACCCAATCGGTGGTGGCCAGCACGAACTGGCCGATGGGGTTGCGGAAGGACACCCGCTGCCACTGCATCACGAAGCGCGCCAGCAGCACCCCGGAGAGCAGGCTGCCGAGGGTTTCGACGATGGTCAGGAAAAGATTGCCGAGCATGGGGGCCTCCGTTGTCAGTCGCGGCCGAGCTGCTCGCCGAGCTCGCGACCGCGCGCTTCGGCAGCCGCCACGGCACGGGTCACGATGGCCGGAAAGCCATCGGCGGCAAAGGACGCCAGCGCGGCCGCAGTGGTGCCGCCCTTCGAGGTGACCCGCTCGCGCAGCACGCCCGGCGCTTCGTCGCTGTCGGCGGCCAGTTTTGCCGCCCCCAGCACCGTATCGATGGCCAGCTTGCGGGCCGTGGCTTCGTCGAAACCCAGGGACTCACCCGCTGCCTGCAGGCATTCGATGAAGTGGAAGACGTACGCCGGGCCGCTGCCCGAAACGGCGGTAACGCCGTCGATCTGCGCCTCGTCGGCCACCCACACGGTGCTGCCGACCGCCGCCAGCACCTGCTCGGCCGCGGCGCGCCCGGTGGCACTCACCGACGCATCGGCAAACAGGCCGGTGATGCCGGCGCCGATCAGGGCCGGGGTGTTGGGCATGGCCCGCACCAGCGTGTGGTAGTCCCCCAGCCAGCGACCGATGTCCACCAGACGCAGGCCGGCGGCAATGCTCACCACCACCTGGGTCGTCAGGCGGCCGGCGATCGGCGCCACCGCGGCCTTGAGCTGCTGCGGCTTGACCGCCAGCACCAGCACGTCGCAGGCCAGCGCCTGATCGTCGAGGGATTCGACCGCCCGCACGCCAAACTGGCTTTCGAGCCTGGCGCGGCCCTCGGCCGACAGTTCGACGGCCTGCACGTCCGCCGCCTTGAAGCCCTGCTTGACCAGGCCGCCGATCAGGGCTGCCGCCATGTTGCCGCCACCCAGGAAGGTGATTTTCATCGGTTTCTTTCCACCAGTTGAATTCAATTAGGAATGATCAGGCGCGACCGCCGAAGATCGCCGTGCCCACACGGACCATCGTCGAACCCTCGGCAATCGCCGCCTCCAGGTCGTCGGACATGCCCATGGACAGCGTATCGAGCTGCAGCCCGCCCGCGTTGAGCTGATCGCGGAGTTGCCGCAGGCTCGCAAAACGGGCCCGTTGCAGGGCCACGTCGGAAGTCGGTTCAGGAATCGCCATCAGCCCGCGCAAACGCAGGCGCGGCAGGGCCGCCACGGCACGGGCGAGTTCGGGGAGTTCGTCCGGCGCCACGCCGCTCTTGCTCGCCTCGCCGCTCACATTGACCTGGATGCACACCTCGAGGGGCGGCAGATGCACGTCGCGCTGCTCGGACAGGCGCTCGGCAATCTTCAGCCGGTCGATGGAATGCACCCACGCAAAACTGTTGGCCACCTGGCGGGTCTTGTTGCTCTGCAGCGGGCCGATGAAGTGCCATTCGAGCCCCAGCCCGGCCAGCGCCTCGACCTTGGCGACGCCCTCCTGCACATAGTTCTCGCCAAAGGCCCGCTGACCGGCCTCGGCGGCCTCGCGCACGCTGTCGGCCGGCCAGGTCTTGCTGACCGCCAGCAGCCCTACCCCGGCGGGATCGCACCCGGCCGCGCAGGCCGCCCGGGCAATGCGTTCGACAAGGTTTTGAAGGCGGCTGGATATGCCTGACTTATAATCGTCCAAAGCGTAATTTCTGGGCTGAAGAGGCCGCCGAGTATAGCATCGGCCCACAGTCCGAAATCCGACCCGACAATCCCGCTGTCTCTGCGAGTACCCACGATGGACATCACCGAACTGCTTGCCTTCACCGTCAAGAACAAGGCCTCCGACCTGCACATTTCTGCAGGTTTGCCGCCGATGATCCGGGTCCACGGCGACGTGCGCCGGATCAACCTGCCGGCCCTCTTGCACAAGGACGTGCACGGCATGGTGTACGACATCATGAACGACTCCCAGCGCAAGCAGTACGAGGAGTTCTTCGAGACCGACTTCTCCTTCGAGATCCCCAACCTGGCACGCTTCCGGGTCAATGCCTTCAACCAGAACCGTGGCGCGGCAGCGGTTTTCCGGGTCATTCCGTCCAAGGTCCTGACCCTCGAAGAGCTCAACTGCCCGAAGATCTTCAAGGAAATCGCCAACCAGCCCCGCGGCATCGTGCTGGTCACCGGCCCTACCGGCTCGGGCAAGTCGACAACGCTGGCGGCCATGGTCGATTACGTCAATGAAACCGAATACGGCCACATCCTGACCATCGAGGATCCGATCGAATTCGTGCACGAATCCAAGCGCTGCCTGATCAACCAGCGGGAAGTGGCCCGCGACACCCAGTCCTTCAACGCCGCCCTGCGCTCGTCACTGCGTGAGGATCCGGACGTGATCCTGGTGGGCGAAATGCGCGACCTGGAAACCATCCGCCTGGCACTGACGGCCGCTGAAACCGGTCACCTGGTGTTCGGCACCCTGCATACCTCGTCGGCCGCCAAGACCATCGACCGGATCGTGGACGTCTTCCCGGCCACCGAAAAGGACATGGTCCGCGCGATGATGTCCGAATCCCTGCGGGCCGTGATCTCGCAAACCCTGCTGAAGACCAAGGACGGCACCGGCCGCGTCGCCGCCCACGAAATCATGATCGGCACCCCGGCCATCCGCAACCTGATCCGCGAGA
>JAOAUC010000027.1 GCA_030157785.1 Zoogloea oleivorans | reverse complement strand
CGCGGGCCATGTTGGAGGCGATGCGCAGCGCGAAGCACTTCTTGCCGAGCAGGGCGTTGCCGCCGTAGCCGGAGCCGTAGGACCAGATTTCGCGGGTCTCGGGGTAGTGAACGATGTACTTGGTGGTCGGGTTGCAGGGCCACACGGAGTCTTTTTCGCCGTGACCGAGCGGTGCGCCAACCGTGTGCACGCAGGGCACGAACTCGCCGTCGGCGCCGAGGACGTCAAAGACGGCCTTGCCCATGCGGGTCATGATGCGCATGTTGGTGACGACGTACGGGCTGTCGGAGATTTCCACGCCGATGTGGGCGATGGGAGAGCCCAGCGGACCCATGGAGAACGGGATCACGTACATCGTGCGGCCGTGCATGCAGCCCTTGAACAGACCGTTCAGGGTCTGGCGCATCTTGGCCGGCTCTTCCCAGTTGTTGGTCGGGCCGGCATCGTCCTTGTTGACCGAGCAGATGTAGGTGCGGTCTTCAACGCGCGCTACATCGGAAGGGTCGGAACAGGCGAGGAAGGAATTCTTGCGCTTTTCCGGGTTCAGCTTGACCAGCATTCCGGATTCGACCATCTCGGCGCACAGGCGGTCGTATTCTTCTTGCGAGCCGTCACACCAGACGACGCGTTCGGGTTCGGTAAGGGCTGCGATTTCGCCAACCCATTGCTTCAGCTTCTGGTTCTTGACGTATGCGGGGGCGGCTGCGATGGCGGCTTCGGCAATGCTTTGAGACATCTGACGATTCTCCAGGACGTTACGGATGCGTTGTTTCATTCTTGCCGGCTTGGGAGTCCTGCCGGCTGGGCAATCGCGTCTTTTGCCACCAGGGCGCGGCGCGTATTATTGGCGTCAATCGGGGCAAACCCCAAATCAGCTAGCCTTGTATTATGCCACGGATCGGACCCCTTCGGAATCCAGCCATCACGCATGGAATGCTGTGGATGTCACGAATGGTGGTAATCCGGGTTTGGTCCGATGATGATCTTGTTGCACCAGACAAACACAATGGAGAGGGACTACAGCATGGATGAGCAAATTCGCCTGGCCGCACTGGAATATCACCGTTATCCCAAGCCGGGGAAGATTTCGATTGCGCCAACCAAGGCACTGACCAACCAGCAGGATTTGTCGCTGGCCTACTCGCCCGGCGTGGCGGCTGCCTGCGATGCGATCGTCGAGGATCCGGCCGAAGCGGCAAACCTGACGTCGCGCAGCAACCTGATTGGTGTCGTCACCAACGGCACGGCGGTGCTCGGCCTCGGCAACATCGGCCCGCTGGCCGCCAAGCCGGTGATGGAAGGCAAGGCCGTGCTGTTCAAGAAGTTCGCCGGCATCGACGTGTTCGACCTTGAGATCGACGAACCCGATGCGGACAAGCTGATCGACATGATCGCTGCGCTGGAGCCCACCTTCGGCGGCATCAACCTCGAGGACATCAAGGCGCCCGAGTGCTTCTACATCGAGAAGAAGCTGCGCGAGCGGATGAAGATTCCGGTCTTCCATGACGATCAGCACGGCACCGCCATCGTGGTCGGTGCCGCCATCCTCAACGGCCTGCACCTGCTTGGCAAGGATCTGTCCAAGGTCAAACTGGTTACTTCGGGTGCCGGCGCGGCTGCGCTGGCTTGCCTCGACCTGCTGGTGATGCTCGGCATTCCTGTCGAGAACATCTGGGTGACCGACCTGGAAGGCGTGGTCTACGTTGGCCGCACCAAGCTGATGGATCCGATCAAGGACCGTTACGCCAAGGTGACCGATGCCCGCAAGCTGGGTGAGGTGATCGAGGGCGCCGACGTGTTCCTCGGCCTCTCCGCCGGTGGTGTGATGAAGCCCGAGATGGTCGCCAGGATGGCACCCAACCCGATGATCATGGCGCTGGCCAATCCGACGCCGGAAATCCTGCCGGAAGAGGTCAAGAAGGTTCGCAGCGATGCGCTGATCGCCACCGGCCGTTCGGATTATCCGAACCAGGTGAACAACGTCCTGTGCTTCCCCTTCATCTTCCGCGGTGCGCTGGATGTGGGTGCCACGACCATCACCGATGAAATGAAGATGGCCGCCGTGAAGGCGATTGCCGAGCTGGCGCGCGCGGAGGCTTCCGACATCGTGGCGGCGGCCTACGGCGAGAATGTCTCCGGTTTTGGTCCCGAGTACATCATTCCGAAGCCTTTCGATCCGCGCCTGATCGTCAAGATCGCGCCGGAAGTGGCCCGGGCGGCAATGGCGTCCGGTGTGGCAACGCGTCCGATCACCGATTTCGATGCCTACCGCCAGCAGCTCAACAACTTCGTGTGGCAGTCCGGGCTGGTCATGAAGCCGGTCTTCCAGGCCGCCAAGCAGGCGCCCAAGCGCATCATCTTTGCCGAAGGCGAAGCCGAGCGCGTGCTGCGCGCGGTGCAGACGGTGGTGGATGAAGGCCTGTGCCGTCCGATCCTGATCGGGCGTCCGGAAGTCGTGGTGGACAACATCGAACGCTTCGGCCTGCGTCTGCGTCCGGAAATCGATTTCGAGATGGTCAATCCCGATTCTGACCCGCGGTTTGATCAACTGTGGTCGCACTACCACACGTTGATGGAGCGCAAGGGCGTGTCGGTGGACTACGCCAAGCGCGAAGTGCGCCGCCGCACCACGCTGATCGGTGCGCTGCTGCTCAAGTTCGGCTACGCCGACGGGATGATCTGCGGCACCTACGGCATGCACAGCCTGCACCTCAAGTTCATCGAAACCGTGCTCGGTCGCCAGAAGGGCGTGCGCAACTTCTACACCATGAACCTGCTGTCGCTGCCGGGGCGCACGGTGTTCCTGTGCGATACCTACGTCAACTACGATCCGACGCCGGAACAGGTGGTCGAAATGACCCGCCTGGCGGCCGACGAAGTGCGCCGTTTCGGCATCCAGCCGCGCATTGCCCTGCTGTCCCATTCGAGCTTCGGCACCGATAATTCGCCGACCGCTGAAAAGATGCGCAAGGCACTGGTGATGCTGCATACCGAGCATCCTGACCTGGATGTGGAGGGTGAAATGCACGGCGATGCGGCCCTGGATGCAGGCATTCGCAAGCAGGTATTCCCCAACGCCAAGATGGGCGAGGACGCCAACCTGCTGATTTTCCCGACCCTCGACGCCGCCAACATTGCCTTCAACCTGCTCAAGACGGCAGCCGGCGAAGGCATGACCATTGGCCCGATCCTGCTTGGCTCAGCCAAGCCGGTGCACATCCTGACGGCGACGGCGACAGTGCGGCGGATCATCAACATGACGGCGCTGACGGTGGTCGAAGCCGGTCGTTGAGTCAGCAGCCAAGCCTGATCCCTTTGTTACCGTTAAACTCCATGAGATAAATCACGGAGAGCGCGGTATGGCGGAGGGAAGGGCGGCGCTGGTACTGACTGGCGGTGGTGCGCGTGCGGCCTATCAGGTCGGCGCTCTCATCGCCATTCGGGAGGTGTGGGGCAACAAGCGCGCAGAGAACCCGTTTCCGATCCTCTGCGGAACGTCTGCCGGCGCCGTCAATGCGGTGGCGCTGGCCGTTTTTTCGGCCAATTTCGATGAGGCGGTGCGCAAGCTCGCTTTCATCTGGCGAAACATGCAGGTTGAGCACATCTACCGTGCCGATACCCGGGCGATTGCCGAATCGGTGCTGCGCTGGGGCTCGGCCGTCTTTTTTGGCTGGCTGGTGCGCCAGTCGCCCCGGTCACTGCTCGACAATTCGCCGCTCGGCGAGTTGCTGGAAGCCCAACTCGACTTCGGAGCCATTGGCCGCTCGATTGCCGACGGGCATCTGCGGGCAATTTCCGTGACGGCGTCCGGCTACACTTCCGGCGAAAGTCTGGCTTTCTTTCAGGGCGTTGATGAGCTGGAGCCCTGGCGACGGGCTCAGCGTGTCGGTCTGCGTACCGAACTGAAACTGGAGCACCTGCTGGCTTCCAGCGCCATTCCCTTCGTCTTTCCTGCGGTACGCATCAATCGTGAGTACTTCGGCGACGGGGCCATGCGCCAGCTGGCGCCGATCAGCCCGGCCATTCACCTGGGAGCCGACCGGATCCTGGTGATTGCCGGCGGACGTCGCTCCGAGGAGGCCCGCCAGCGCACCGATACCTATCCGTCGCCGGCCCAGGTGGCCGGCCACGCCATGTCGAGCATCTTTCTCGATGGCTTGTCGATGGATCTGGAGCGCCTCGAGCGCATCAACACCACCGTGAGTGCGCTGAGCGATGAGCAGCGCCTGGCTGCTGGCATCGGCCTGAAGCCGATCGAAACGCTGGTGATCGCGCCATCCCAGCGCCTGGACTATCTGGCGGCCCGACACCGCAATACCCTGCCGCGCTCTCTCAGGCTGGTTTTGCGCGGTATTGGTGCAATGCGGAAGAATGGCTCGGTGTTACTCTCCTACCTGCTTTTCGAGCGGGCCTACACGCGCTCCCTGATGCAGCTCGGCTACACCGATGCGATGAGCCGCCGGGCTGAACTGGCCCGTTTTCTGCGGGTCGACGGAGCCTGATTTCGCGTCCGTTTGGGCTAGTCGGCACTGTTACAAAGAAAAGTACAAAAAATCATTCACAAAAAACTTCAAAAATTTAAAATAAGCCATTATTTTGAATGAGAAGTCTGCCGTTAATGTCTAACACTCCCCGGCGTGGGAGCCGACCTCGAAACAGGACGTCGGCCGGCCGGGAGGCAACGCCGCCCGCGAGACGTATCCGTCGCGAAGATTTGATACTCGGGAAGAGCTCGCTCTTCCCGCTTACGATTCAGTTTGAAATACGATGAAAATCCGTAATACCGTACTCGCCCTGCTCAGCGTTTTTACGCTGAGCGCAATGGCTCCTGGCGACGTTTCTGCTGCTTCGCAGCGTCACTCGTCGAAGAAGGAGCATGCCGCCAAGGGCTCGCACAAGGCCGAGAAGGTAGCTAAATCCACCTCGTCCAGAGCAGCCAGGGTTGCCAGCATCCACAAGCAGCGTCGGCATGTCGTGTTTGCATCGGCGGCTGTCCAGCGTACCGCCGTGGCATCGGCAGCTTCGGAAATGGACAACGAAGGCAATCCGCTGCTGCATTCGGCGGCCTTCATGATCGCCGACCAGGCAACTGGCAATGTGCTGCTGGAGAAGAATTCCGACGCTGTGCTGCCGATCGCCTCCATCACCAAGCTGATGACCGCCATGGTGGTGCTGGACGCGCGCCTCGGCCTGACCGAGATCCTGACCATCGCCAACGATGACGTGGATACCCTGCGCGGCAGCAGCTCCCATGTGCCGGTTGGCGTCGAACTGGCCCGCGAGGATATGCTGCGTCTGGCGCTGATGTCGTCCGAGAACCGCGCTGCATCGGCCCTCGCCCGGCACTATCCGGGTGGCCTGCCTGCCTTCGTGGCGGCCATGAACCGCAAGGCGGCCTCCCTTGGCTTGCGGGAAACCCGTTTTCTCGACAGCACCGGCCTGAATTCAGCCAACGTGTCGAGCGCCCGCGATCTGGTCAAGATGGTGTCGGCGGCGTCCCGCTATCCGCTGATCCGCGAATTCTCGACCACCGCCAACTACACGGTGTATCTCAACGGCCGGCCGCGCCAGTTCAACAACACGAATGCGCTGGTCAGTAGTCCCGACTGGCAGATCGGCGTGTCCAAGACGGGCTTCATCAACGAATCCGGCAAATGCCTGGTGATGCAGGCCTGGTTGCTCAACAAGCCGATGATCATCGTGTTGCTCGACTCCTTCGGCCGTTTCACCCGCGTGGCGGATGCCCAGCGGGTCAAGCGCTGGCTGGAAAGTGCGGCGGTTCAGCAGAAGCTGGCTGCCAACGTGCGTGGCCCGGCGACCTGATTCAGATTCCGCCAGGATGGAAAAAGGGCGCCTTGCGGCGCCCTTTTTTTCGGCTGTCGTCGCGCGGCGGCTCAGCGAGCCGGCGTCGGGATGTAGCCGAGGGACGTGGATATCTCGTCTGCTGTCTGGCGAATCAGGGGCGCCCAGTCGGGGTTGAAGCGTTCCGACGGCGTGGACAGGGACAATCCGGCCACCAGTTCGCCGCTGTCGTCACGGATGCCGGCTGCGATGCAGCGCACGCCGTTTTCGACTTCGTCCATATCGTAGGCCACGCCGTGCCGACGCACCTTGTCGAGTTCCTTCTCGAGGCCCTGCAGGGTGGTGATGGAGGTGGGGGTGGAGCTTGGCAGGCCAGTGCGCTTGGCGTAATCCTTGACCTTCTGGGGGCCATCCTCGACGAGGAAAAGCTTGCCGGTGGCGGTGGTGTGCAGCGGCGCACGGGCGCCGACGATGTGCACCACGCGCACGGCGGAGCGGCCGCTGGAGGTGCGTTCCACATAAACGATCTCGTCGCCGGCGCGGATGCCGAGGTTCACGCTCTCGCCGGTGGTGGCGTGGAGCTTGAGCATGGCCGACATGGCGGTTTCCCGCAGGGATATGCGTGACTTGACCAGGCTGCCCAGTTCCAGCAGTCGGATGCCGAGGCGGTAGATGCCGGTTTCGTTGCGCTCGACGAAACCGCTGCTGGTCATGGCACCGAGGATGCGGTGAGCCGTAGACGGGTGCAGGCCGGTTTCGATGGCGAGTTGCTTGAGGGGAACCGGATCCGGATGTTCGGCGAGGACGTTGAGCAGCGTCATCATGCGTTCGATGACCTGGATCGGGTTTTTCGCGGGTGTTTCTTGCGTGGACAACGGATTTTCTGCCTGATGATCAGTAGCCGTCGATGTTATCGCAGGAGCCCTGATTTCGCCTAATGAAATGCCGCACTGCCACATCAGGTGTCACACCTTGACTGAAAAGGGGGTGAAGTTGGTGTGCAGGTCGTAATGGTCTTCCCGTTCGGCGTGCTTGAGTGCTGCGACGACCTTGTAGGTGACTGGCGTGAACAGCACCTCGACGCCGACCTTGGTAACGAACTGGGTGAGCATGATGGTGGGCAGCAGTTCATTGGGAATCAGGCCGGAGTTCCAGAAGGCGAGGGGGTAAAAAAGCAGTGAGTCGACGCCTTCGCCGAAGATCGTCGAGCCGATGGTGCGCTGCCACAGGTGCCTGCCTTCGCTGCGGATCTTCATCTTGGCGAGGATGTAGGAATTGACGAATTCGCCGCAGAAGAAAGCCGTGAGCGACGCGAGCACAATGCGCCAGGTGGAGCCGAAGGCGATCTCGTAGGCCGGCTGGTTGGTCCACGTGGGGGCGGGGGGCAGGGCGACGACTACGGCAGCCATCACCGACGCGAAGATCATGGCGCCGAAGCCGGCCCAGATGACGCGCCGGGCGCGGGCATAGCCATACACCTCGGTGAGTACGTCGCCGAAAATGTAGGAAACCGGAAAGAACAGCACGCCGGCACCGAAGGTAACCGGGCCCCAGCCGGGCAGATTGAGCTGGGCGGCCTTGGCCGGGCCGATCAGGTTGGAGCACAGATAGACGGTGACGAAGGCCGCCATCACGAATTCGTAATACTTGAACTGCCGGCGTGGGTGTGAGTCGGGATGGGACATGGAGAGGTTCCGGGGGAGGCTATCAGTGTGGCACTGCAGCACCCGCCCGGCAACGGCCCTCAGCCGATCAGGGTGTGCCCCGCCATGCGCACCAGGATGCCGACGGCTGCGCCGAGGGCGGCGGGCTTCCAGACGTCCGCAACCCGTCTGCCGGCCGAGATCAGCACCGCTACACCGGGGATGTCGAGGGGATGTATCAGCAACCCGGCGCTGGCGCCGTTGAGGGTGGCTGCGCTGGCGGTGCCGGCGCGCAGCATTTCGTCCATCACGCCCATCATCGCCGTGCCGCCGGCCAGATATTTGGTGAGGGTTGGCAGGATCAGGGCCGGATCGGCGCCAATGCCGAGAAGCAGCGGCGAAAGTGCGGTGGTGAGGGCGTCGAGTGCGCCGAGGCGGCGCAGGGCGAGGACGACGGTGAGGGACAGGACCAGCATCGGTATGGCGCCGACGGCGATCTTGAAGGCTTCGGCGCCGGCCCGGTTGATGACGTCTAGAATGCCTTTGGCGCTCTCGGCGACGGGATGCTGGAGGGTTTCGTCGAGGGTGTGCTCGACGGCGGACAGCCCGCGGCCGAAACCGTAATAGGTGGCGGCGGCGGCCACCAGTCCGCCGACTATCGACCAGCCCAGGACAATGCCGAAATGCAGGCCCATCGCGGCCATCGGCATGGAGACGTTGGCTTGGGCCATGGCCATGACCATCGCCAGCGTGGCGGCCAGATGGCGGCTGGAGGCGCCACGCTGGTCCATCATGGCCAGGGTGGCGACCGGTGCGGCGAAGCTGACGAAGTTGATTTGCAGCGCGGCGAAAACGCCCAGTCCGGTGAGGCCGACCGGGCGTAGTGCCGGCGCGAGTCGGGTGACCACCCAGTCGAGTACGCCCCGGGCTTCGAGCAGACGCATCAGCGACAGCATGACCACCATCACCGGCAGCAGTACAAAGAAGGACAGCTCGACCGCAGAGCGGCCGGCACGCAGGATGACGTCGATCAACAAGTCCATGGGAGCGGTGCAGCAAAAGTGATGCGACCCCGATTATCGGGGCCGCATAGGCTTGGGGCAACCTGAGGGCAACCCTGATTCACGTAGCGTCTAGCGGAGCAGGGGTGACAGCATGGGCAGCAGCCAGGGCAGGGTCAGGGCGGTGAACAGGCCGTTGAGGCCCATGGCCAGCGCGGCAAAGGCGCCGGTCTGCTCGTTGATCTGGAAGGCTCGGGCGGTGCCGATGCCGTGAGATGCCAGGCCCATGGCAAAGCCGATGCTGGCGTCGTCCTTGACGCCCAGGCGCTTGAGGATGCCGGCGGCGAAGATGGCCCCGAAAATGCCGGTAACAATCACGAACACCGCCGTGAGGGAGGCCAGTCCGCCGAGGCGTTCGGCGATGCCCATGGCAATGGGTGTGGTGACCGACTTGGGGGCGAGGGAGGCAACCGTGGGCGCGCTGGCGCCGAGGAGTGCGCCGATGACATAGGCCGACAGGCCGGCCGTGAGGGAGCCGACCACCAGCGCGATGAGCAGTGGGCCGCCCATCGCCAGCAGCCGCTTGAGTTGGCCGTGGAGCGGAATGGCCAGCGCCACGGTGGTCGGGCCGAGCAGGAAGTGCACGAACTGGGCGCCGTCGAAGTAGCGCTGGTAGGGCGTACCGGTGGCGAGCAGCAGGCTGACCAGCACGGTTACCGACACCAGTACCGGATTGACGGCCGGGTGCCCGCCGGCCTTGCGGTGCAGGGCCATGGCGAGCAGGTACACGGCGAGAGTCAGGGTCAGCCACAGCAGGGGCTGGGCAGAAAGGTAAACCCAGATTTCGGTCATGCTGTCCGGGGGGCTCATGGCGTTTCTCCCGCTTTCCGGCCGTGGGTCAGGTAGTGCAGTGTGAGGCCGGTGGCGGCAAGGCCCAGTACGGTGCTGGCGACCAGGGCGATGGCGATCGGCCAGGCTTCGTCCACCAGTCGGCCCGCGTGGAGCATGACGCCGGTGCCGGCGGGCACGAACATCAGGGACAGGTTCTGCAGCAGGTTGCCGGAGGTTTGGCGCAGGGGCTGGCTGGGGCCGCGGCGGATGATCAGGTACACCAGCAGCAGGGCCATGCCGATGACCGGGCCGGGTACCGGCAGGTGCAGGGCAACGCGCAGGGCTTCGCCAGCAAGCTGAAAGGTGAGGAGAAGGGCAAAGGCGGCAATCATGGTTGAGTTCTCCTCGGACGGGTGGGAAGGAATCGTCCCAAATAAAAAGGGGCCACGCAATGCGCGGCCCCCGGGAACCCATGATGGGCGTGCTTATTTTTTGGCTGCCTTGGCCGAAGCGCTGCGGGCTGCCTGCATGAAGTTGTCGTAGCGGTTTTCTGCTACGGCAAACCATTGCAGCTGATCGTCGCGGAATTTCTTCCAGGGTTCGTAGATCTTCTTGAACTTGGGGTTCTTGGCTGCGGTTTCTTCGTAGAGCTCGTCGGCAGCCTTGTAGGCGGCGGCCATCACTTCGTTGGGGAAGGGACGCAGCTGGGTGCCCGAGCCGACCAATTGCTTGAGGGCATTCGGGTTCTTGGCGTCGTAGCGGGCTTGCATCTCGGCATGGGCGTAGAGGCAGGCATCTTCCAGGATGGTCTGGTATTCCTTCGGCAGGGAGGCCCACTGCTTCTGGTTTACATACAGGGAGATCTGCGGGCCGCCTTCCCAGAAACCCGGGTAGTAGTAGTACTTGGCAACCTTATTGAAGCCGAGCTTCTGGTCGTCGTAGGGGCCGATCCATTCGGCGGCGTCGATGGTGCCTTTTTCGAGCGCCGGGTAAATGTCGCCGCCCGGAATTTGCTGGGGCACGACGCCGAGTTTGGCGAGCACCTGCCCGGCAAAGCCGCCGCAGCGGAACTTGAGGCCCTGCAGGTCTTCAACGGTCTTGATTTCCTTGCGGAACCAGCCGCCCATCTGGGCGCCCGTATTTCCGCAGGGGATGTTGTAGATGTTGTATTCCTTGAAGAACTCGCGGAACAGCTCGAGGCCGCCGCCGTCCATCATCCAGGCGGTTTGCTGGCGGCTGTTGAGGCCGAAGGGAATCGCGGTGTCGAGAGCGAACGTGGGGTCCTTGCCGACGAAGTAGTAGGAGCAGGTGTGACCGCATTCGACGGTGCCATCCTTGACCGCATCCATCACGCCCGGGCCGGGGACGATTTCACCGGCAGCGAAGACCTGGATCTGGAACTTGCCGCCAGTGGCTGCAGCCACACGCTTGGACACCACGTCGGCGCCACCAAAGATCGTGTCAAGACTCTTCGGGAAGCTGGAGGCCAGGCGCCACTTGATGGTGGGCAGTTCGGCCGCCATGGCCGGGGCGGCAACGGCCGCGGCAGCTACGCCGACACCGGCCCGTTTGATGAATGAACGTCGTTCCACTTTGTCTCCTTCTTGGTATGGGTACAGATGGTGGCCGGATTATTCATGAGCCCCGGAGTGGCCAATAGTCAGGAAAACCCTATGCTGCTGTGCAGCGAAAAACGCTCACTTCTTTGTCTTGTGGCGCATTCCCTGCATGAAATTGTCGTAGCGGTTTTCGGCTACGGCGAACCATTGAAGCTGGTCGTCACGGAATTTCTTCCAGGGTTCGTAGATCTTCTTGAACTTGGGATTCGTTGCAGCGATTTCTTCGTAGAGCGCCGTGGCGACCTTGTAGCCGGCAGCCATCACTTCATGGGGGAAGGGGCGCAGCTGGGTGCCGGAGCCAATCAGTTGCTTCAGCGCGGTCGGGTTCTTGACATCGTAAGCAGCCTGCATCTCGGCGTGGGCATACATGCAGGCGTTTTCCAGAATGGCCTGGTATTCCTTGGGCAGCGAGGCCCAGTGCTTGGTATTCACGTAGATGGAAAGCTGGGGGCCACCTTCCCACCAGCCCGGGTAGTAGTAGTACTTGGCGACCCGGTTGAAACCGAGCTTCTGGTCGTCGTAGGGGCCGATCCATTCGGTGGCGTCGATGGTGCCTTTTTCGAGCGCCGGGTAGATGTCGGCGGGCGGAATCTGCTGGGGCACCACGCCCATCTTGGCGAGCACCTGGCCGGCCAGCCCGCCGACCCGGAACTTGAGGCCCTTGAGGTCTTCGGTCGTCTTGATCTCCTTGCGGAACCAGCCGCCCATCTGGGTGCCGGTGTTGCCGCAGGGGATGTTGTAGATGTTGTAGTCCTTGAAGAACTCGCGCATCAGCTCAAGGCCGCCACCGTCGAACATCCAGGCACTTTGCTGGCGGCTGTTCAGGCCGAAGGGCAGCGCGGTGTCGAAGGCCAGGGCGGGATCCTTGCCGATGTACCAGTAGGACGCGGCATGACCCATCTCGACGGTGCCGTCCTTGACCGCATCCAGTACGCCGGGGGTCGGAACGATTTCGCCGGCGGCGAAGAGAGAAATCTGGAATTTGCCACCGGTGGCTGCCGCAACCCGCTTGGCGATGGTTTCGGTCGCACCGAAGATGGCATCGAGGGTCTTTGGAAAGCCCGACGCCAGGCGCCATTTGATGGTGGGCAGGTCAGCCGCCAGGGCCGGGGCTGCCACGGCTCCGGCGGCAAGGCCGGCACTGGCTTGTTTCATGAAGGAACGCCGTTCCATGATGTGTCCTTTTCTTTTTCGATCTGGGCGAAGGATAAAACTCAGGCGCCGGCCACGGTCATGCGATCGACCAGGATGGAGCCGCAGTGCTTGGAGCCGCGCACCAGCACGTCAGAGCCGACTTCCTGGATACCCATCAGCATGTCCTTGAGGTTGCCGGCAATGGTGATTTCGTGCACCGGGTACTGGATCTTGCCATTTTCGACCCAGAAGCCTGCCGCACCGCGGGAGTAATCGCCGGTGACGTAGTTGACGCCATGGCCGAGCAGTTCGGTGACCAGCAGGCCGCGATCCATCTGCTTGACGAGGCCGTCCAGATCGTACTGGCCGGACTTGACCAGCAGGTTGTGGCTTCCGCCGGCGTTGCCGGTGGTCTGCATGCCCAGCTTGCGCGCCGAGTAGGTGCTGAGGAAGTAGCCCTGCAGCACGCCGTCGATGATGATTTCGCGGTCTTTGGTGGCCACGCCGTCGTCGTCGAAGGGGCTGCTGGCGAAGGCCTTGGCCAGGTGCGGGCGTTCGGCGATCTGGATGTGCGGGCGGAAGACGGCCTTGCCGAGGCTGTCCATCAGGAAGGTGGACTTGCGGTACAGGGCGCCGCCGCTCACTGCATGGACGAAGGCGCCGATCAGGCCGGCGGCCAGCGGGGCTTCGAAGAGCACCGGCACTTCGCAGGTGGCAATCTGGCGGGCGCCGATGCGGGCAAGGGCGCGGCGGGCGGCGAAGGTGCCGATCTCGTCGGCGTCGGCCAGTTCGGCCGGATCGCGCTTGGAGGTGTACCAGTCGTCCCGCTGCATGTCGTCGCCTTCGCCGGCGATCACCGAGCACGACAGGTAGTGGCGGGAGCTGGCATAGCCGCCCATGAAGCCCAGGCTGTTGGCCGAGATGAAGTGGGATTCCTGCATCGAAATGCTGGCCCCTTCCGAGTTGCGGATCTCCGGGCTCACCGCAAAGGCGGCGCGCTCGCAGCGGCGGGCGATCTCGATGGCTTCTTCGACCGGGATGTTCCACGGGTGATAAAGATCGAAATCGGGGAATTCGGTGGCCAGCAGTTCCTTGTCCGGCAGGCCGGCGGCGGGGTCGGGCGCGGTGAAGCGGGCGATCGACACAGCAGCATCGACGGTGGCCTTGAGGGCTTCCCTCGAGAAGTCGGAAGTGCTGGCGTAGCCGCGCTTCTGACCGTCGTAGATGGTGACGCCGACGCCCTTGTCGCGGTTGTATTCGATGGTGTCGACCTCATCGCGGCGGACGCTGACGGACTGGCCGAAGCCTTCCGATACATCCACCTCGCAGGCCGACGCGCCGCGCTTTTTGGCGAACTTGAGAATGTCGTCGGCAATGGTCTTGAGCTTGTCCTGACTGAAGCTGAAACGGGTGTCGGCCATGGCGTTCCGGGTTAAGGCTGGGCTAAAGGCTATAATCTTAACCGTTTCCCGAGTCTTTCCAGCCCATATGGCCAAACACAAACACAAGCACGAAGAAGAAGAGTACGCCGGCCCGAGCAAGTCGCAGCTCAAGCGCGACAGTACAGCCCTGCAGGATCTCGGTCGCGAACTGGCCGAACTCGGCAAGGAACGCCTGGCCAAGGTGCCTATCGACGAAGATCTGCGCGACGCCGTCAAGGACTACCAGCGCTTCACTGCCCACGAAGCCAAGCGCCGCCAGTTGCAATACATCGGCAGGCTGATGCGCAACGTCGACCCGGAGCCGGTGCGTGCCGCACTGGACGCCTTCCGCGGCGTCTCGGCGGTCGAAACGGCGCGCATGCACAAGCTCGAAGCCCTGCGCACGCGCCTGCTCGAGGACGAGAAGACGCTGCACGAGATCGCCGAGAAGCACCCCGGCGTCGATCTGCAGCAGCTGCGCGTCATGCGTCGCAATGCGCTCAAGGAGAAGGAACTCAACAAGCCGCCGCGGGCTTTCCGTGAACTGTTCCGCGTCCTGCGCGAGCTGGAAACCGGTGGCGTCGAGAGCGAAGAGTTCGACGATGAGTCCGACGAGGCTGAAGAATGAGCGATGAAGTGGTGATCGGCCTGGTCTCGATCAGCGACCGGGCTTCCGGTGGCGTCTATGAAGACAAGGGCATTCCGGCCTTGCAGGACTGGCTGGGCAAGGCCCTCGAAACCCGGTTTCGCGCCGAAACCCGGCTGATCCCGGACGATCAGGCAAGCATCGAGGCAACGCTTGTCGACCTGTGCGACGTGGCAGGCTGTGCCTTGGTGCTGACCACCGGCGGCACCGGCCCGGCGCCCCGTGACGTGACGCCCGAGGCGACTGTGGCGATTGCCGACAAGGTGATGCCGGGCTTTGGCGAGCAGATGCGCCAGATCAGCCTGGCCTTCGTGCCGACGGCGATCCTGTCACGGCAGGTGGCGGTGATTCGTGGCAAGACGCTGATCATCAATCTCCCCGGCCAGCCGAAGGCCATCGCCGAGACGCTGGAAGGCCTGAAGGATGCCGACGGGACGCAGAAAGTGCCGGGCATCTTTGCTGCGGTGCCCTACTGCATTGATCTGATCGGCGGGCCGTACATCGAGACGAACGAAGCCGTGGCGAAGGCCTTTCGGCCCAAGTCGGCGATCCGTCCGAAGGCCTGAACGGTCGACTTCTGTTTCTGTGGGTAGGGCCTGTTTCTCAGGCGCTACCCAGGCTTGCCCGAATCGGCGCCGCTCCCGGCGCCGCAAGCAGCCATCCCAAAGCCCCGCAGTTAAAGATCACCGTCAGCCAGAAGACCGCCCGGAACGATGCTTTCTGCGTCTTGTGGCGGAATTTTCGCTGGGCCAGCAGCGCCCCCGGCCAGCCACCTGCCAGCGCGAGCAGGTGCAGCGTATTTTCAGGCGTCCTCCGCGCGTTGTTCTGCGCCGCAGACTTGTCCTGCGCGTAGGCGATGAAGGCGACCAGACTCGCCGCCGCATACAGTCCGACAACTGACAGTGGTGCCCGTCCGTTCAGGCTGGCCAGCGCGAGCGCAGCGACGAAGCCGGCTGCCAGCACCAATGGCCAATGGCTGTCGCCACGCGATGGCGTGCTTCTGCCCTGATGGCGCATGATCTCTCGCCTACTTCGCAAAGATCTTGATGACCTTGCCTTCAAATCTCGGCTGCTGCAGGTAGCCACCGGCCAGTTGCTTGCGCCTCTCCAGTTCCCGCCACCAGGCCCGCAGGCCGAGCAGCGCGGCGAGGATTACGGAGTAGATCAGCGGCTCGGTCACGTCTTTCTTCACCAGCCACCAGAAGTGGATGCAGCCGAGCATGGCGATGGGGTAGATCGCCCGGTGCAGGCTTTGCCAGCGCCGTCCGCCGAGCTTGCGGATGGTGAAGTTGCTGGAGGTGAGGGCCAACGGGGTCATCAGCACCAGCGCGGCGAAGCCGACGGTGATGAAGGGGCGCTTGAGGATGTCCTTGGCGATGGCCTGCCAGTCGAAGAACTGGTCGAGCCACAGGTAGGTGGACAAGTGCGCGGCTCCGTAGGCGAAGGCGAACAGGCCGAGCATGCGGCGCAGGCGCACCACCCAGTGCCAGCCGCTGTACTTGCGCAGGGGCGTGACGCAGAGCGTGATGAGCAGGAAGCGCAGGGTCCATTCGCCGGTGTTGCGGGTGATGGCCTCGATGGGGTTGGCGCCGAGGCTGTCCATCTCGAAGCCGCGCCACAGCAGAAAGGCGGGAATCAGGCAGACCATGAACAGGATGGCCTTTATGGCGGAGAGTTGCCGGTTGTCGGGGGTCATGGCTTTGTTGTGTCGTGTCGGTCAGAAGTAACGGCGCAGGTCCAGGCCGGAATACATGGAGGCGACCTGGTCGGTGTAGCCGTTGAACATCAGGGTCTTGCGCTTGGAGAATTCGCCGATGCGCCGTTCGGTGGCCTGGCTCCAGCGCGGGTGGTCGACTTCGGGATTTACGTTGGCGTAGAAGCCGTATTCCGATGGGCCGGCTTTCATCCAGGCGGTGGTCGGCTGCTTTTCCAGCAGACGGATCGCCACCAGCGACTTGGCGCCCTTGAAGCCGTATTTCCAGGGCACCACCAGGCGCACCGGGGCGCCATTCTGGACCGGCAGGACTTCGCCGTACAGGCCCACGGCCAGGATGGTCAGCGGGTTGCGGGCTTCGTCGAGGCGCAGGCCTTCGTTGTAGGGCCAGTCGAGCACGCCGCGGGTCATGGTGGCCTTGTCATAGTGAGAGACGAACTCCACGTACTTGGCACTGCCCTGCGGGTCGGCCAGCTTGAGCAGGCTGGCCAGCGGAATGCCGACCCACGGGATGACCATCGACCAGCCTTCCACGCAGCGCATGCGGTAGATGCGTTCTTCCAGCGGCACGAGCTTGAGCAACTGATCGATGCCGAAGGTCTGGGGCTTGTTCACCAGGCCTTCGATGCGCAGCGTCCATGGGGCGGGCTTGAGGCGGTGGGTATTCTGGGCCGGATCTTCCTTGTCAGTGCCCAGTTCGTAGAAGTTGTTGTAGGTGGTCGCCGCTTTGTAGAGCGTCTGGCTTTCGGTGGCGCTGAAGGGGCTCTTCGCGAGGGGGCCGAGGCTTTGGCCGGCGGCATGGGCGAGGCCTGCTGGCAAGGCACTGGCTAGGGCCAGCGTGCCGGCCTGGGCCATGAAACGGCGGCGTGCCAGGTAGAGGCCGGAATCGGTGATTTCCGACGGGAGTATGTCGGCGGGGCGGCGGATCAGCATGGTGGTCGGTCCTGTAAGGCGGTGTCTGCAGAGGTAGACGGAGCATGGCGCCGGAAATTACAGGGCGATCTGATTATTTTTGTTTCGTGGCGGCCTGCCGGGCTCGGCGGGCGTCGGCCCAGGTGTTTGCGGGTCGGTGCCGCGGGTCGCGCCCGGCTGTTTGCGCCTAGCTGCCGCGAAGCCGACTCTGCTAAACTCGGGCACTATTCGTGGTGTTTCGCACACTGTCCGTTTCCTGGGCTTCCGCCCGCACCAAATGGGCGATCCGCGATTCCGCATCCCATTCGAGAAAGCCTGATTCCGGTTCCCAATGCGTATTCTGCTGAGCAATGACGACGGTTATTTCGCCCCCGGTCTGCAGGCCCTCGCAGCCGCTCTTTCCCAAGTTGGGAAGGTCACCGTGGTGGCCCCGGAACGTGATCGCAGCGGCGCCAGCAATTCCCTGACCCTCGATCGGCCCCTGTCCCTGCGCAAGGCGGCGAGCGGTTTTTATTATGTAAATGGCACGCCTACCGATTGCGTCCATCTGGCGGTCACTGGCATGCTCGACGAACTGCCGGACATGGTGGTGTCGGGTATCAACCACGGCGCCAACATGGGTGACGACACCATCTACTCGGGCACCGTCGCTGCGGCTACCGAAGGCTTTCTGCTTGGTGTGCCGGCGATCGCGATTTCCCTGGTGGCCAAGGGTGCATCCGATTTCTCCGGTGCGGCGCGCATCGCTCGCGAACTGGTCGAGCGTTTTCAGCGCGATCCGGTAAAGGTGCCGACGCTCCTCAACGTCAATGTGCCCGATCTGCCCTTTGACCAGATCAAGGGTATCCAGGTTACCCGCCTCGGCAAGCGCCACAAGGCCGAGCCGGTGATCAAGAGCACCAATCCCCGCAACGATGTCGTTTACTGGATTGGCGCTGCCGGAGCGGCTCAGGATGCAGGCGAGGGCACTGACTTTCACGCGGTGGCCAACGGCTATGCGTCGATTACCCCGCTGCAGATCGACCTGACCCACCAGGGCCAGATCACTACCGTGCGCGACTGGCTGGGCAAATGAGCAGCGAAGTGCTGCGTACCGCAATGCAAACCGCGCTGCGGGCGCGAACGCGCATGGTCGAGCGTATCCGCGAGCAGGGCGTGCGCGACGAGCGTGTGCTGGCTGCCATGATGGCGGTGCCGCGCCACCTGTTTGTCGAGGAAGCCCTGGCTTCCCGCGCCTACGAGGACACGGCGTTGCCGCTGGGTCTGCAGCAGACGATCTCCCAGCCCTTCGTTGTCGCACGGATGATCGAACTGCTGCGTGCCGGTCGCGAACTCGGCAAGACCCTCGAGGTCGGAACCGGTTGTGGCTACCAGGCGGCGGTGCTGTCTCACGTAGCCACCGAAGTCTATTCTGTCGAACGCCTGCGCCCGCTCCTCGATCGGGCGCGCAACAACCTGCGTCACCTGCGCCTGCCCAATGTGCGCCTGAAACATGCAGATGGTAGCGTGGGCCTGCGGGAGGCTGCACCCTACGACACCATCATCGTCGCGGCTGCTGCCCCGAAGGTGCCGCCCGCCCTGGTCGAGCAGCTCGCCGAAGGCGGCCGCCTGATTTTGCCGGTGGGTGTTGCAGAACAGGTCCTGGTGCTTATCGAGCGCACGGCGCGCGGCATCCGAGAAACACGCCTCAGCGCAGTGCGCTTTGTCCCGCTACTGCCTGGCACTGAATGATGTACCTTCCAAGAATGATGTTGTCCCGTGTTTGTATCAGTAGCCTTCTTGTTGCCCTGACCATGGCCGGCTGTGCCACCAAGGCACCCGTTCCGGTTTCCGAGCGTACCCGGTCGGGTAATGGTGTCCAGGGCAAGTCCGACGCTTCCGTACCGGCTCAGCCGGCGGCGGTGGCGCGCCCCGGTTACTATATCGTCAAGCCTGGCGACACCCTGATTCGCATTGCCCTCGATCACGGGCAGAATTACAGGGATATCGCCGCCTGGAGCGGTCTTGAAAATGCCAACCTGATCGAGGTGGGGCAGGAGCTGCGTGTGCGCCCGCCCGAGTCCGGTGCCGTCAGCCGGCCGGTGACTTCGTCCGGTGTCGAGGTTCGCCCGGTGGCGCCTGCCGGTAGTGCGCCCGTTGCCTTAGGCAGCGACGGTGTGCGTCGTGAGCCCAGGGGGGGCAAGGTCGCCTATTCGGAGCAGGCCTGGGCCCAGGCCCAGAAGCCCGAAGCCCCGGTGGTGCTTGCCAAGGTCGATCCCAAGCCCGAAGCCAAACCGGAGGCCAAGCCCGAAACAAAGCCTGACGCCAAGCCTGAACCCGTCAAGCCCGAGGCCAGGGATGAAAAGAAACCCGAACCGGCCAAACCGGCTGGCGGCGACGACAAGATCGACTGGGCGTGGCCGGCTTCCGGCAAGGTAATCGCCGGTTTCAACGAAACTTCGAGCAAGGGCGTCGATCTGTCCGGCAAGCCGGGCGACCCGGTGCTCGCCGCCGCGGGCGGTCGGGTCGTTTATGCCGGCACGGGTTTGCGTGGTTATGGCAAACTGGTTATCGTCAAGCATGACAACAGCTACCTGAGTGCCTACGCGCACAACCAGAACCTGTTGGTCAAGGAAGGGCAGGCAGTAAGCAGAGGGCAAAAAATCGCCGAACTGGGCGACACTGACAGCGACCGCCCAAAGCTGCACTTCGAGATCCGCCGGCAGGGTAAGCCGGTCGATCCGGGCAAGTATCTCCCCCCCCGCTGAGTTTTCGGGTTTCCGGTCGAAGCGGGTGGATGTCGTGATATGAATGACTATAGACGCCGGACTTCACCGCTGCTGGATTTCGGGTGAGTACCGGCGGGGCGGGTGTGGCAAGGTGTTTTGCCGGCCCGGGATTCTCCCCCTGACGCAGTGAGGACTCCATGTACGAACCAGCCGCGCCTGAGGAACTGGAAGCCACCGAACCGGACTTGCCTCCGGAGGTCGAGGTATTCCTCGAAGTCCCCGCGCCGACTGCTGAAACAGCGGAATTCCTCGGCGACGTCACCCAGCTTTATCTCAACGAAATCGGCGCCAACCCCCTGCTTACGGCAGAGGAAGAGTTGATGCTCTCGCGCCGGGTTCGCGAGGGGGATTTTGCCGCACGCCAGAAGATGATCGAGCGCAATCTGCGCCTGGTCGTGAATATCGCCAAGCATTACCTGAACCGGGGCATTCCGCTGCTCGATCTGGTCGAAGAGGGCAATCTCGGCCTGATCCACGCTCTCGAAAAATTCGATCCGGAGCGCGGCTTCCGTTTCTCGACCTACGCCACTTGGTGGATCCGCCAGAACATCGAACGGGCGATCATGAACCAGTCGCGCACCATTCGGCTGCCGGTGCATGTGGTGAAGGAGCTCAACCAGGTTCTGCGCGCCCAGCGCCAGCTGGAGGCCGCGGGCAACGGGGACACCACCATCGAGGATGTGGCCCGGCGGCTGGATCGGCCGGTGGCGGATGTGCGGGCGATACTGGCTCTCAACGAGCACACGGCGTCCCTGGATGCGCCGCTGGATATCGACCCGAGTCTCTCGATTGGCGAGTCGCTGGCCGACGACGATGCCGAAGCCCCCGATGTGCAGATCCAGGATCTGGAGGTTGAGACCCTGGTGCGCGAATGGATCAGTCAGCTCAGCGAGAAACAGCGGATGGTCATTCGCCATCGCTACGGGATCGACGAGTGCGAAGTCCAGACCCTTGAAGAGCTTGCCGACAGCCTGGAGCTGACCCGCGAGCGGGTCCGTCAGATCCAGCTTGAGGCCCTGGGCCAGCTGCGCCGCATCATCAAGCGGCGGGGCGTGTCGAAGGACGTGCTGCTGTAGTTTTGTCGCGCCGTCTTCCCGTTTAAATTCCCGGATTCAGATCATCATGAGCGAAATTTTTCGCGTGTATCACAACGCCCGCTGCTCCAAGAGCCGCTCGGCCTGCCAGTTGCTGGAAGAGAAGGGTGTGGCGCTGGAAATCGTTGAATACCTGAAGAATCCGCCGGGCCGTGACGAGCTGGCCGCTTTGCTGAAGAAGCTCGGCCTGCCCGCCGAGGCGATCGTTCGTACGGGCGAGGATATCTACAAATCGAACTACAAGGGCCGCACGCTCCGCGATGACGAATGGCTGGATGCGCTGGTGGCCCACCCGATTCTCATCGAGCGGCCCATCGTGGTGTGTGGCGAGCGGGCCGTGATCGGCCGCCCGCCGGAAAACGTGCTGGCGCTGCTCTAGCGCTTTGCGGTGAGGGCGGCTGTGCGCGCAGCCTTGACCGCTTCACCCAGCTGGAACACGGACATGGCGTAGAAGCTGCTGCGGTTGTAGCGGGTGATCACGTAGAAGTTCTGGTAGCCGAGCCAGTATTCGCTGTTTTCCCCGGGTGTCACCAGTTCGACAAAGGCTGCCTTGCCGGTTGGTTCGCTGCCGTTGGCCGCTTTCACGCCGTGGCTGTTCAGGGTGGCTACGTCGAAGGCCGGGTTGATGTCGTTGGCAATCAGCGGCAGCAAGTTGGCGTCGCTGCCGACGCTGGCGCGAATCGCTACCGGCGCACCTGCCTCCCAGCCATGCATCTGCATGTAGCGCGCCACGCTGCCGATGGCGTCCTTCGGGCTGTTGAGCAGGTCGATCTGGCCGTCGCCGTCAAAATCCACTGCATAGTTGCGCACGCTGCTGGGCAGGAACTGGGGCAGGCCGAGGGCGCCGGCGTAGGAGCCCTGGTAGTCCAGCGGATCCCGGTGCTGTTCGCGGGCCATCAGCAGCAGGGCTTCCAGCTCGCCGCGGAACAGTTCGGCCCGCCGCGGGTAGTCGAAGGCCAGCGTAGACAGGGCCGACACCGCCTGATAACTGCCCGTATTGCGGCCGTAGATGGTTTCGACGCCAATGATTCCGACGATGATTTCTTCCGGCACGCCGTACTTCTCGCTGGCCGCCTTGATGGTGTCCCGGTGGCGCTCCCAGAAGGCCACACCGGCCTTGATCCGTACCGGCTCGATGAAGCGACCGCGGTAACGCTGCCAGGAGCGGACGCTGGTCGGATTCAGGGGGGGCGAGATGGCCTTGATGACCGACGGCAGGTACTGGGCGCGGCGGAAGATGTAGGTGAGGGCGTCCTTGTCGAAGCCGTGACGCTGCTGCATCTCCTCGATGAACTGCTGGGTTTCCGGCCGGTCGGCATAGCGTTCGGCTGCGTGGCTGAGCGTGGCCGTTGTGAGGCCGGCAAGCAAGGCCAGGGCAAGAATCGGTCGGGGCAGGGCGGTTTTCATCGGGGGCGGAAGTTCTTTATGGATTGGTGGAAGCGTCGGCCAAGAGCCGGGTCGGCGTCTGCCGGGCCGTAGCGCAGGCGGGCATAGTCGGCGGCGATGGCACGGGCTGCGTCAGCCAGGTCCGGGCGCTCGCAGGCCAGGCGATCGGCGAAGTCCAGCGGGCCTTCCCACGCCGCCCGTTCGCACCCCACGGCTGTCAGGCGCTGGCAAAAACGTGCCCAGCTCCGGTCGATGGCATCGGCGGAGGAGCGTCGGCGCAGGGCCCAGATTGTCAGCAGGCCCATCACGATCGCACTTCCGGCGCCCATCAAGGCGGTCAGCACCTGCCAGTCGGGTTCAGCGAAGCCCAGCGCGGCAAGCAGCGCCTTTTGGCGGGCCGGATTGTACCCGAGAACCCACTGGTTCCAGCGGTTGTCGAGGGCGTCGAGGCGGTTGCGCAGATCGCGCAGCCAGGCCATGTCGCCGCGCGCCAGCAAGGGCAGGCGCGCGCTGTCGGGCAGCGCGGCAGCGAGGCCGTTCTGGATGCGCAGCGGGGCGCTGGCGGCGGTCGGGTCGATACGGATCCAGCCGCGCCCGGCCAGCCATGCTTCGGTCCAGGCATGGGCATCGGACTGCCGGATGACCAGCGTGCCGTCCACCGGGTTGAGCTCGCCGCCCTGGTAGCCGGTGACCACCCGGGCCGGCACGCCGGCGGCGCGCAGGGTGACGACGAAGGCCGCAGAAAAGTGTTCGCAAAAGCCCTGCCTGGTGTCGAACAGGAAGCTGTCCACGTCGTCCCGCCCCAGGGGAGCAGGTTCCAGGGTGTAGGTCAGCCGGCTGTCTTGGAAATGGGTGATGGTACGCGCCACGATGTCGTCCGTACCGTTGGCTTCGGTGCGCAGACGGGCACCGAGTTCGCGGGTGCGCGGGTTGAAGCCGGCAGGTAGCTCCAGGGCCTGGCGCAGCGTGTTTGCGCTTTCGTGCAGGCCTACCGGCGTGTGCGGGTAGGAAACCAGGGTCAGGCGCTGGCGATTGCGTACCGGTTCACGGGCGAGGAGCTGAAAGGTGTCGGTGTAAGCCAGGCCGGGTGCAGTGCCCGGGAAGTCGAGGGCCAGCAGCCAGGATTGGTTGTGGGGTTCGAGGGTCAGGGTGTAGGAATAGGCGATGCCCTGGCTGCGGTAGGCGGGCGCATCGGTGGCGTGGGTTCGTCCCGGGCGCCAGGTGTGGCCGTCGAAGCGGGTGAGTACCGGCCCGCGCCAGTAGCGCTCGGCGGGGGGCGGCGGATCGCCTTCGAAGGCCGCCCGAAAGGCGATTTCACTGGATTCCCCGAGACGTGCCAGGTCGCCCGGCGCCATGCTGTTGGAAAGCCCGGTGACGCTACTGTAGGCGTCTGCCGGCAAGCCCCACAGGGGGCCCTGAACGCGGGGAAACAGGACGAACAGCACCAGCATCAGGGGTACGCCCTGCAGCACCAGCCGGGTGGCAGCGCCGGCCCGCAGCCCGGCAGGTACGGCGGAGCCCTGCAGGGCCAGCAGGCTGGCGATGGCAGCAATGGCGCCAAGCAGTGCCAGCGCCGCGACGGCCATGTTCTGCTGGTACAGGAACTGGCCGAGTTGCATGAAGAAGCTCAGCAGCACTACCGCACGTCCGTCCCGCACGCTGTCGGTTTCCAGTAGCTTGAGGCTCAGCAGGCCGGCCAGCAGTGCAATGCCCGGGTCCTTGCCGAAAAAATGCTGGAACTCGATCTGCACGATGGCGACCATGCCTGTCGCCAAGGCAAGGAGCAGCAGGCGATGGGGCAGGGGACGACCGGTGTGGGCGAGGATGCCGCGCCACAGCAGCAGCAGGGCGCACATGGCGCTGAGCGCCAGGGGCAGGTGCTCGGCGTGGGGAGCGAGGGTCAGGGCGGCGCCAGCCAGCAGCCAGCCGCTCTGGTCGCGGCGCAGGCGGGCTTCAGTCATGGGCCTGTCCGAACAGGGCCAGCGCGGCGAGGCAGGCTTGGCGATGGGCCAGGCCGCGGGCTGGCGGGAATTCGGTGCCTGGCAGGTGCAGGCCGAACTCCAGGCCGGCTTCGTCGGCGTCGATGATCCAGCGGGTCAGGCGCGACAGGCGTTCCTCAGTGCCCATGGGGGCGGGAAGCTGGTTCCAGTTCAGCCACACGGCGCGGGCGCCGGCTCCGTCGAATTCCTTGGTGCGCCACGGGCCACCGCGGGCAACGGCCTTCCAGGCCACGTGACGCGGGGAGTCGGCGGGTTGGTGATGGCGCAGGCCGGCGAAGTCGTCGCGGCCCGTGCCACGTCCCTGGTCGCCAGGGCGTTCGTCGTCGCCCAGGGGAAGGGGCGGGGCTTCGGCTTCGGGGGCGGGGTAGACGAGGCAGCGCAGGTCGGGCTGGAAGAGGCTCCAGGCGCGGATCAGGCCGAGGGGGTGACGGGTTTCGAGGGTCAGGCGGGGGAGTGGCAGCCAGCCGCGCGTTTGCGTGTCGATGGCCACTTCCTGTGCGCTGACGGCCTCGGGCGGGAGGTCGAAGGGGACTTCGCGAGCCGTATGCGTGGTGCTGCTTGGCCACAGCGTGAGGCCGAGGCGTGGGCGCAGGGTGGCGTTGTGCAGGAGGATGCCGAAGCGTGCCTGGCTGCCGCAGAACACCGGTTCGGCACGGCCCGGCGCCACGCTCAGGTCCACCAGGTTGCGAAAGGCGTGGTGGATGCTCACCCAGGCTACGCTGCCGATCAGGAAGGTGAGGGCGAAGCCAAGGCTGAGGGCGTAATTGATGGAGGCCAGCAGCATCACCAGCAGCGTCAGTCCGAGGGCCAGGCCGAAGCGGCTGGGGAGCACGAAAATGCGCCGCTGGCCGAGCCGGATCGGGGCGGGCTCCGGTCCGCTGACCCGGAACAGCCAGCGCTGGAAGCTGGTGCGAAGCGTCGACAGGTGCATCAGGGCAGGGGAACTGCTTCGATCAGGCGGCGGGTGAGTTCATCGGCTGCTTGCGGTGCGTCGCCGGCCGGGCGCAGACGGTGGCCAGCGACCGCGGGCAGTACCGCCTGGACGTCTTCCGGCATCACGTGATCGCGTCCTGCCTGCAGGGCCCAGGCTCGCGCCGCGCCGAGGAGGGCGAGGCCGGCCCGTGGCGACAGGCCGAGGGACAGGCCGCTGGCGTCCCGGCTGTGGGCCAGCAGGGCTTGCACGTAATCGAGGAGTCTGGGCCCCACGTGCACCTGGCGGGTTGCCGCAAACAGGGTGTCCAGCTCGCCGGGCTGTAGCACGGCGGGCAGGCGGGCGAGCAGATCACGCCGGTCTTCGCCGGCCAGCAGGGCGCGTTCGGCGGCGCGGTCCGGGTAGCCAAGGGAAATCCGCATCAGAAAGCGGTCGAGCTGGCTTTCCGGGAGCGCAAAGGTGCCGATCTGATCACCCGGGTTCTGGGTGGCGATGACGAAGAAGGGCTCGGGGAGTGGCCAGGTGCGGCCTTCGGCGCTGATCTGGCGTTCTTCCATGGCTTCGAGAAGGGCGCTCTGGGCTTTGGGCGTGGCGCGGTTGATCTCGTCGGCGAGCACCAGTTGGGCAAACACCGGCCCGGGATGAAAGCGGAAGGCGCCGTCGCGCTGATCGAACACCGACACGCCGACGATATCGGCCGGCAGCATGTCGCTGGTGAACTGGATGCGCTGAAACTGCAGGCCGAGCAGGCGGGCCAGAACATGGGCGAGGGTGGTCTTGCCGACGCCCGGAATGTCCTCGATAAGCAGGTGGCCGCGGGCGAACACGCATGCAAGGGCAAGGCGCACCGCATGCTCCTTGCCGAGGATGATCCGGCTGGCGGCTTCAACGAGGCGGTTGGCGATGTGAATCGGCATGGTGTGGGCTTTTTTCAGCGTCAAGTTAAGTGGATAATGGCTCCACAAGAGCATTCCCGCAGCGGTCGACGGGCAATGCAACAATTCACGGGCTAGAGCGCATAGCGAGAGGCAGGGGAGAGTTTATGACGAGTACCGCATTCATCACGCATCGGGACTGCTGGCTTCACAATATGGGTGAGCATCACCCGGAGTCTCCGGAGCGGCTTGGTGCCATCAATGACCGCCTGATTGCAGCTGGTCTCGACATGTATCTTTCCTTTCACGATGCGCCGGTCGCCACGGTCGAGCAGCTTTCCCGGGCCCACCCCCAGGATCACGTCGAGGAGCTTCTCGCCAGCGTACCCGAACACGGCATTCGCCACCTGGACCCGGATACCGCGCTGTGCCCCCACTCCATGAAGGCCGCCCTGCGTTCTGCCGGCGCCGGTGTTTACGCTACCGATCTGGTGATGTCGGGTGAAGCCGAAAACGCGTTTTGCGCCATTCGTCCGCCCGGTCACCATGCCGAAGCCGGCAAGGCAATGGGTTTTTGCTTCTTCAATAACGTGGCTGTTGCGGCCCGGCATGCCCTTGATGTGCATGGCCTCAAACGCGTGGCGATCATCGATTTCGACGTGCACCACGGCAATGGCACCGAAGACATCTTCAAGGATGATCCCCGCGTGCTGATGGTCAGCATCTTCCAGCATCCGTTCTACCCTTACAGCGGCGCCGACAACCCCTCCTCAAACATGGTCAACGTACCGATCAAGGCCGGGAGCCGGGGTGACGTGTTCCGCGAGATCGTCACCGACATCTGGATGCCGGCCCTGCGCAACCATGCGCCGGAAATGCTTTTCATCTCGGCCGGTTTCGATGCGCACTACGAGGACGACATGGGTTCCCTCGGTCTGGTCGAGGCCGACTACATGTGGGTGACCGAGCAGCTCAAGACGGTAGCGGCCGAGTGCGCCAACCGGCGCATCGTGTCCTTGCTGGAAGGGGGCTACTCCCTGTCATCCCTGGCGCGCAGCGTCGTGGCCCACATCAAGACGCTGGCCGACCTGTAAAGTCTGGCGAGCCTTGCCGCAGGGCCCCGCTGCGGCGGGGTTTTGTGTTTCTGGCGGGTCGGCACCCCCTTTGTCCGCCCGCTTTTGGTAACAGCAGTTTGCGCCCGTCTATCCTTCCGGAAGTGATTGGGTACAATACTCAACTTTCCCTCTCCAGCGATAGCTCATGATTACCGGTTCGATTGTCGCCATCGTTACCCCGATGCACGAGGATGGCAGCCTGGATCTTTCCCGTTTGCGCAGCCTCATTGACTTCCACATCCAGGAAGGGACCGATGGCATCGTTGTCGTCGGCACCACCGGTGAGTCGCCCACCGTGAATGTGGAAGAGCACTGCGAGCTCATCCGCACCGCCGTCGCGCACGCCGCCGGTCGTATTCCCATCATTGCCGGTACCGGTGCCAATTCGACGCGCGAAGCCATCGAGCTGACCGAGTTCGCCCGTAAGGCCGGCGCTGTTGCAGGCCTTTCGGTGGTGCCCTACTACAACCGTCCGACCCAGGAAGGCCTGTACCTGCACTTCAAGGCCATCGCCGAAGCCAGCCCGCTGCCGATGATCCTGTACAACGTGCCGGGTCGCACCGTTGCCGATCTGTCCAACGACACGGCGCTGCGCCTGGCCGAGATTCCGAACATCATCGGCATCAAGGACGCGACCGGCAACCTGGATCGGGCCTGCGATCTTATCGCCCGCGCCCCGAAGGATTTCGCGCTCTACACCGGCGACGACATGACGGCCATGGCCTTCATCATGCTTGGCGGTCACGGCACGATTTCGGTCACGGCCAACGTGGCACCGCGCCACATGCACGAAATGTGCGTGGCGGCCTCGGCCGGTAACGGCGTGCGTGCCCGCGAGATCAACGCCAAACTGGTGGGCCTGCACCGCCACCTGTTCTGCGAAGCCAATCCGATTCCCGTCAAGTGGGCAGTCGAACAAATGGGCTTTGTCGGCAAGGGTATCCGCCTGCCGCTGACCCACCTGTCCGAGTCCTGCCACGAGCGCGTGCTCGACGCCATGCGTCAGGCCGGCGTCGAAGTTTGAGTTTGTCTCTCCCACCCCGAGGTTTACGCATGCAAAGCCGAAAGCTGGCTTCCGGTTCGGCGGTCGTTATCTCGATCGCCCTCGCCGGATGTTCCGGTTCCTTGCTGGAATCGAAGAAGATCGACTACAAGAGTTCCGCAGTGGCATCCAAGCTGCCTTCTCTGGAGATTCCGCCCGACCTCACCGCGCCGACGGCGGATGACCGCTACGCCGTGCCGGACATGAACCCGAAGGGCTCCGCGACCTTCTCGGCCTATAACGCCGAGCGCTCCGGCCAGTCTTCGGCTGCTGGTGGCAGCGTGGTTGCTCCGGTTGCCGCTGTTGCTCCGCAGTCCATCGACAAGATGCGTGTCGAGCGTTCGGGCACCCAGCGCTGGCTCGTGGTTCCGGGCACTGCCGACAAGGTGTGGCCGCAGGTGCGCGAGTTCTGGCAGGAAAACGGCTTCATCCTCAACGTGGATCGTCCCGAGATCGGCGTCATGGAAACCGATTGGGCGGAGAATCGCGCCAAGATCGACAACGGCCTGATTCGCAACACCATCGGCAAGGTGATCGACGGTCTTTACTCGACACCCGAGCGCGACAAGTTTCGTACGCGTCTCGAAAACGGCGGCGAAGCCGGTTTTGTGGAGATATACATCAGCCATCGCGGCATGATGGAGATCTACCCGAATGAGGCGAAGGACCGGACGATCTGGCAACCCCGTGCAGCCGATCCGGAACTGGAAGCCGAGTTGCTGCAGCGCCTGATGATTCGCCTTGGTGCCGATGAGACGCGAGCCAAGGCGCAGATCGCTGCGGCTCCGCAAGCCGAAAAGGCCAAGCTGCAGAGCGCTCCCGACGGTGCGGCCGTGCTGCAGGTTCAGGAAGGGTTCGACCGGGCCTGGCGTCGCGTGGGCCTTGCCCTTGACCGGGTTGGTTTTACGGTGGAAGACCGCGATCGTTCCCAGGGCATCTACTACGTCCGTTACGTGGATCCCGAGGTGGACGTGAAGAAGAAGGATGAAGATGGTTTGCTGTCGAAGCTCGCCTTCTGGCGCAGCGATGCCAAGCCGGCACCTACCGGCAGCCAGTACCGGATCTACGTGAATGGGCCTGATGCCACGTCCACTGTAAAGGTGCTGACCCGTGAAGGCGGTACGGACACTTCAGCTTCTGCCCGCAAAATCCTGGGTTTGCTGTTCCAGCAGCTCAAGTAAGCCAAAAGGCTGGCTTTGCCGTTCTGCGAAAACGCCGGGACATCCCCGGCGTTTTTTTGCGCCCTTCGCCGGAACGAAACTCTTCGGCAAACAACAGACGCAAAAAAGCCAACCCGCAGGTTGGCTTTTTCATCACTGGAAAGAAGATTACTTCTTTTCGGTGTTGGCAGCAGCAGCGGCAGCAGCGTTTTCGGCGGTCGAACCAGCCGGGGCAGCAGCAGCTTCAGCGGGCTTGGCAGCGTCAGCAGCGGCAGCCGGAGCGGCTTCAGCGGGCTTGGCGGCGTCAGCAGCAGCCGGAGCGGCTTCAGCGGGCTTGGCTTCAGCGGCGGGAGCAACAGCGGGAGCCGGAGCTTCAACGGGCTTCGGCTCTTCCTTCTTGCCGCAGGCGGAAACAGCGAGTGCAACGAGAGCAGCAACCAGGAGAGATTGTTTCATTGTTGGTTTCCCTTATCGATAAATGAAGTACAGCAAGCTAAATCCAGGAGCAATCAGGTGGGGAACCCGATCTGGCCCGAATGCTATCACGGAGGAAGTGCTTGAATAAAGACATTGTTGCGTTGCCGCAACAGGGATACGCCTTTGTCAAGTGCCTTTCTCGCGTGAACACCTTATTCCATCAAAGTTTTTGATGCGTAGGCGAAACCACAGCAATACCAGTCGTACAGGAGGGCCAGGCCTTCCTCCGATAGACCGGCAACGCTGTCGAGGCGGCGGTGGTCGGCCAGACATTGGAGGATTGCCATGTCTTCTGGTTGCACAGGCACCGGTTCTGCGTTGATGAAGAACTGGCCGCCGGAAAAAAGCAGCAGGCTGCTGGCGTCGAGCCGGTAGCCCTCGGCCAGACAGGCCGCCACGAATTCCTCGTGCTCGAGGGGTTCTTCCGGTGAGTCGAAGAACACGTGCGCCTTTGGCTCGGTAAGGTAGGCACCCAGGAAGCTGCGCACGTTCTCACGGTTCCAGGTGATGCGGTTGAGCATCTCCGCAACGCGATCGATCATCTGGTCGCTGATTTCGGCCGAGTGTGCCTGGAGCTTCAGATCCGGGTCGGCGTAGATGCCCTCGAGCTGAATGGTGTCCTGCAGGTGAATCAGGAATTGTTGGCCGAGTTCCTGGGCGGTGGGCGAGCGGAAGCCGATGGAATACGTGGTGCATTCGCCGATGGCGATACCGTTGTGGGCCCAGTGGGGCGGCAGGTAGAGCATGTCGCCCGGTTCCAGCACCCAGTCGTGGACGGGGCGGAAATCCTGCAGGATCTTGAGCGGGGCATCCTCGATGAGGCTGCGGTCGTCCTGGTTGCCAATTTGCCAGCGACGCTTGCCGATGCCCTGGAGCAGGAACACATCGTAGTTGTCGAAATGGGGGCCGACGCCACCGCCGTCAATCGCATAGCTGACCATCAGATCGTCCAGGCGGGCCTGGGGGATGAAGTCGAAGCGGTGCAGGAGGGTGTCGCCGTCCGGACAGAAGAGGTTGAGGCCCTGGATCAGTACCGTCCAGGGCTGCTTCTTGCGGCGCAGGTCGGCGGCTTTCTGGGGGCCGTGGATGACGTCCCAATGGGTTTCGTCGTGGCAGACGTAGCGGGATTCGACGTCAGGGTCGCGGGCGAGGGTGAAAAGTTCGTCCTTGGTGACGACGCCGGTGAATCCGGGAACCGCCTGGCGAATGAGGAGCGGTTTTTTTTGCCAGTACTCGGCGAGGAATTCCTCGCCCGACAGGCCGCCGAGAAGTGTGTTTGTCATCCTGCAATTATAACGCCGTGCCTTGCAAAGGCTGTTCTGGCCGCTAAAATGGCGCCCTTCGTTTTCATACCCTCCTAGCCATGAACGAAGTCGCTATCCGCGAAGCCGTCATCGAGTCCCTCGACCATGAAGGTCGCGGCGTTACCCATGCGGACGGGAAGGTGGTCTTTATCGACGGTGCCTTGCCCGGCGAGCGGGTGACTTACACGTCTTATCGCCGCAAGCCGAGCTTCGAGATGGCCGAGGTCGTGCGCATCCTGCAGCCCAGTTCGCGCCGCGTGACGCCCCGCTGCCCGCATTTTGGCGTGTGCGGCGGGTGCAGCATGCAGCACCTTGAGCCGACGGCGCAGATGGCAGCCAAGCAGCGGGTGCTGGAAAACGCGTTTTGGCATATCGGCCGGGTCAAGCCCGAAGTCATCTACCCTGCCATCGTTGGTCCCGACTGGGGCTATCGATACCGGGCGCGGCTGAGTGTTCGCGTGGTGCCGGGCAAGGACGGTGTGCAACTGGGTTTCCATGAGCGGCGCAGCAGCCACATCGCCGACATGAGCCGTTGCGACGTTTTGCCGCCGCACATCTCGGACATGCTGCCGCGCTTGCGCCAGCTTGTCGCGAGCCTGTCGGCGCCGGAGCGCGTGCCGCAAATCGAGATTGCCGAGGGCGAAGGCATCACGGTGTTGTTGTTCCGCAATTTGCAGCCCATCAGCGCGGGCGACGATGCCCGTTTCGCCGCCTTTTCCGCCGCCGAGAAAGTGCAGGTCTGGCTGCAGCCGGCAAGCGGTCCGGAGTCGGCGCATCGCCTTTACCCGGTCAAGGCGCCCGGGCTGACCTACACCTTGCCGGAGTTCGGCGTGTCGATGGCCTTCCTGCCGACGGACTTCACGCAGGTGAATGTGTTCATCAATCGTCTGCTTATGCGCCGTTCCATGCAACTGCTGGATCCGCAGCCGGGCGAGCGGATCGCCGATCTGTTTTGCGGGCTGGGGAATTTCAGCCTGCCCATCGCCAGTCTGGGTGCCAATGTGATCGGTGTGGAGGGGAGTGATGCGCTGGTCAGGCGGGCCGGTGAGAACGCTGCCGCCAATGGCCTGGCCGGGCGTAGCGAGTTCTATGCGGCGAACCTCTTTGAGGCCACTGAAGACAGCATTGCGGCGCTTGGCAGGCTGGACAAGATGCTCATCGACCCGCCCCGGGAAGGCGCGCTGGCCGTGGTCAGGGCGATGGGGGCTTCGGCGCCCCGGCGGATCGTCTATGTTTCGTGCAACCCGGCCACGCTGGCCCGGGACAGCGCGGTGCTGGTCCAGGAGAAGGGCTATCGCCTGAAGGGGGCGGGTATCGCCAACATGTTTCCGCAGACATCCCACGTGGAGTCGATCGCGCTCTTCGAGCGTGACTGAGCCTGGTTCAGGCCCGGCTCCTCGACGCACAAAAAAAGGCGACCCGCAGGTCGCCTTTTTGCTGAACTGACAGCGCTTAGTCGCGGTCGCCGCCGGTGAAGGCCATGATCAGGTTGAGCAGGCTGACGAAGACGTTGTACACGTCCAGGTACACCGACAGCGTGGCTGTCACGTAGTTGGTTTCACCGCCGCGCACGATCTGGTTGATGTCGTACAGGATGTAGGCCGAAAAGATCAGCACCACGGCCGCCGAAATCGCCAGGGACAAGGCGGGAATCTGAAAGAAGATGTTTGCCACGCCGGCCAGCAGTACGACGATCATGCCGACGAACAGGAACTTGCCCATGTTCGAAAAGTCGCGCTTCGAAACACTGGCGATGGTCGCCATCGTTGCGAAAATTGCACCGGTTCCGCCAGCCGCCAGGGCGATCATTGAACCGCCGTTGGAGAAGCCGAGGGCAACCTGCAGGATGCGCGACAGCATCAAGCCCATGAAGAAGGTAAAGCCCAGCAGCAATCCTACGCCGAGGCCGTTGTTCTTGTTTTTCTCGATGCCATAGAAAAACGCGAACGAAATACCGAGGAACAGCATGAAGGCGATAAAGGGGCTGCCGGCCAGGAACGAGAACTGCAGTTGTACGCCGAGTAGCGCACCGGCAACGGTCGGCACCATGGTGAGTGCGAGCAGCATGTAGGTATTGCGCAGCACGCGGCTGGCGCCTTGCGACAGAACCTGCGTTTGCTGACCGTAAGTGTCGAGTTGCATTTAAATCCTCCGAATGACATTAAACAGGATGACCTGTACGGACTGAGAGTAGCGGAGGCTCCATAAAGTTTCAACCGTGGCCCCGGGCATCTTGGCTGGGCGGTGCATCGTGCTAGAATGCGCGCCCTGAGCAGGAAGTGTGGCAGAGTGGTCGATTGCACCGGTCTTGAAAACCGGCGGCCCGAAAGGGTCCGTGAGTTCGAATCTCACCGCTTCCGCCAGAAATACCTTTAAAAAGCGTCCTTCGGGGCGCTTTTTTGTTTTGGGTGTGCCAGGCAGCGCCCGGTTTACGGGCCAAAAAAAAGACCGCCAGGCTAGAGGGAGGAGTTAGCCCGACGGTCTGTCAGATGCTCGCTGGGAGCAATGGAGGAGACTGAGCTGTTATCGGCATGACTGCGGTCTTCTTTAATGCCATTTGTTTCTTTTGGTGTCCGTGCCTTCCTCGTCCTCAGAAGCTCAGCCGCAGCCCGAGCCGCAGGCTGCGCGGTTCGAGCGGATGCACCAGTCTTCCGTCGATACCCCCGTTACAGCTGTTGGCGGCTGTTTCGTTGCGGGTGCAGGCTGCGCCCCAGTATTCGATATCGTTGGCTTTGCGCTTGAAGAGGTTGAGTACGTCCATGCTGAGTTGCAGCTGCTTCGAGATCCGGTAGCCGAGTTTCAGGTTGGCGGTCCAGAACGGAGTGGATTTCTGTTCGCCGCTTTCTTCCAGCGCGTAGGCGCCCAGGTAGCGCAGACGCAGGCCGCTGTACCAGGGGCCGCCGCGGTCGGCGGTCAGGCCAAGGGAGGCGGTCAGGGGGATGGCGTTGGGGACGTGGCTGGCACCGGCGGGGGCCTGCTTGAAGCGGGCTTTCGACAGGGCGAGGTCGGCGTCGACGATGATGCCGTCGGCCGGGGTCAGGTAATTCGACCATTCCAGACCGTGGCGGCGTGAGGCGCCTTTGGGCTCGGTAATTCCTTCGTCACCGATAAAGACCAGCTCGGAGGCGAGATCCATCTGCCACACGGACAAGCTGGTGTTCCAGCCGGACAGCGGCGCTGCCCGCAGGCCGATTTCCGATCCCCTGGCCTTGACGATCAGGGGCACCCGGCTGATGGGGCTGCCGTCTGCCGGATTGGTGTTGCTGGTGGCACCGCGGGCGTCGTTGCTGTGAAAGCCGTGGCCCCAGTTGGCGTAGAACTCGGTGCTGCCGGCGAGATTGAAGGGGCCGAAGACCGCACCGAGCCTGGGGCTGGTCTGGCCGGCCCGGGTGCTGCCGCCATTGCCCATGTTGTACTGGCCGCCCAGGGGGCCGACATCCGCAAAGATTTCATCCCGGCGCAGGGCGACGGTGCTGCGCAGCCAGGGCGTCCACTGGTTGCGCGCCTCTAGGTAGAGGGCGAAGCTGGTTTCGGTGAGCTTGTCCTCGCGTACGGTTCGGGTGCGCAGGCGGTTTTCGGTGGCGAAGAGGCCGACCCGGCCGATGCGGTCCTGGCGCAGGTGGGTGCCCGCGGTGATCTCCATGTCGTGCCAGGCGGGGCCGGGGAGCCAGGTGTGACGGGCGTCGCCGCCCCATACGAGGCGCTGGTCGGCCTGTTCGTGCTGGTCGCCCTGCGGCCCGGTGATGTAGCCGGATGGGGCGGAGAACAGGTTCAGGCCGTAGTCGATGAGGTACAGGTTGGCCTTGGTGGCGCCCGCGTCGGTGAGACGCGCCCATTCGCCGGACAGGCTGTAGCGGTGGGTGCGGCCGCCGTCGCGGGGCGAGAGGGCGCCGTAGCGGCCGATTTCACCGCTGGCGACGGCTCGCTCGGGCACGTGCTCGGTGGCGCGCCAGTCGGCCTCGTAGGCCATGGCAGTGAGCGAGAAGCCATGGGCGGCGGTGCCGTCCGACAGGCGCAGCACGATGTTGCGTCGGGTGAGTTTCTCTGGTTGCTCCCACGGGCCGTCGTAGCCCGTCAATTCGGCAGCAGCGAGCAGTTGCAGGCCGTTCAGGTCCCGGCTGCCTGCGGCGCCAAGGCGGCGGTAGCCGTTCTGGCCGAGTCCGATATCGATGAAGTTTGCCGCCAGCTTGCGTTGGTAATCGATGCGTGCCGAGCCGGTGGTGGCAAAGTTGCCGTCGTCGGCTGCGTAGGGGCCCTTGCGGTAGGCGATGCTGCGGATCAGTTCAGGCTGCAGGAAGTTGAGGTCCATGTAGCCCTGGCCGTGAGCGTGGCTGGGCATGTTTACCGGCATGCCCATCACGCGGGTGGCGAAGTCGCTGCCGTGGTCGAGGTTGAAACCACGCAGGAAATACTGGTTGGCCTTTCCGTCGCCGGAATGCTGGGTGACGATCATGCCGGGCACGGTTTCGAGGGCTTCGGCGGGGCGCAGCAGGGGCCGCTGGGCGAGCTGGGCGGCGGTGACGGTGCCTTCGGTGGCCGAGTCGGCCAGGCCGATCAGGTCCTGGCTGCCGGGGCTGACGACCACTTCCTGCAGGGTGGGTACACCGGCAGCGTGGGTGTTGTTGGCCAGTAAAAAGCAGGTGGCCAGGCAAAGCGACAGGCAATGGGGCGTCCTGCTGCCCGTTTCTAAACGGGATCGAAAAAACATGGCGGGGCCTTTCAGGGGCGGGAGTGGTGTCGGCTGCTGATTCGTCGCCAGCCGAGGATGCAGCCGCTCGTGGCGAGGACTGCGCCAAGCAGGCACAGGGTGGTCACGACGATGTCCCACAGGGGGTGGAGACTGCCGATGGGCGGAAAGTCGAAGCGGTGAAGGGCGTTGAAGATCCAGCGGTGGCGCCGGTTGGCGTTGTCGAGGCGAAGGAGGATGCGGCCACTGGCCGGGTCCATGTAGTAGGTGGTGTTCTGGCTGTCGGCAAAGCGGATGCGGGCGGCAGGCAGGATCGGCGGTGAGCGGTGGCCGTAGTAATACAGGTCGGCTGCGTGGATCAGTTCGGCGCGGGCGACGGGGGCGCTTTCTAGCGCATGAACCGCTTCGGCGAGGGTCTCCACTGAAAATGGCGGGGCGATCTCGGCGTGCTCGTCTACCCGCAGTTTGTTGCCGGGGGCTCGGAGTTCCAGGTAATTTTGGCCGCCAAAACGCTGCCACTCGGCTTCCCGGGTGTCGGGCAGGCGGGCCAGCTGGCGATGCAGCAGGTCGAGGTCGGCGGAAGCCTGCAGGGAGCCGCCAGTCAGGCGCCGGGCCGCACCGGGGGGCGGGCTGCTCACCTCCAGCAGGCCGAAGGGGTGTTGCGACAGCCAGCCCGAGAGCAGCCAGGTGCATGCAAAGCCGCCTGCGGTGAGGCCCAGCAGGTGGTGCCAGCGCTTGATGCCCCGGTAGGGGGTGACGTGGCCGCGGGGATAGCGCTTCTTCAGGCGTAGTCGCTGGATGCCCAGCCACAGGCCGGTGGTGGCGGTGAGCAGGGCGACGAAGGACAGGTACAGGACAATTTGCCGCCACAGCTCGTTGTTGTCACGCAGGGGCGTGAAGTAGACCCAGTGCAGCACGGTGCCGATCCAGCTCCAGCCGCGTTCGAAGCGGGTCGTGTCCACCAGTACTTCGCCTGTGCGGGAGGATATGTAGAGCTCGGTACCGGCCGCGTCATTGGCCGCCACCCGGTAGAGCGGGCGGTGGGCGTTGTGGCTGCTGTACACCGTCCATTGGTCGCGCTGGATGGGCTCGGCTTCGCCGATGCTGGTTGCGCCGAGGAAGCGGCGGGCTGTGTCGCGGGCCGCTTCGGCCGAGACCGGCCCGACCGGCAGGCCGCTGTCGGCCCATACGCTGCAGGCGCCGCTCTTGCCCAGGAAATGGAAGACCGGCCGCGCATCCAGCGTGGTCAGGCGCAGGCTTCGGGGTTCGCCGGGGCACAGGGTGGCGGCCTGGGCCGGGCTGATCCGCACGGCTTGTGCCGGGATGGGCGCAAGGCGGGGCAGGCGTTCTTCGGCCGTCAGCTTGGGGAAGGGGACGTAGAGCATCACCAGGCCGGAGACGAACCAGCCGAGCACCAGCAGGCCGGCGCCAATGCCGAGCCAGCGGTGCACCAGGTGCAGGCTGCGGGTCAGTCTGGCCTTCATGGGGCCGGGGTCTCGTCGTTCTCCACCGTTTGGTGGAAAACGTGTTCTGCCACCGGCTGGCCGCCGACCAGGTGTTCGCTGACGATGCGGTCCATCACGGCATCGGTGACGCCGTAGTACCAGGTGCCGTCGGGCTGCACGCACAGGATCGGGCCGCCCTTGCAGGCGGCGAAGCAGGCGGTGCGGGTGCGCTTGACGCGCATCTCGCCAGTGTCGAGTCCGGCCGCCTTGAACTTGTCGCCGAGGCTGTCGAAGAGGGCCTGGGCGAGGCCGTCGGCGGCGCAGCGGGGGCCGGTGCACAGCAGCAGGTGGCGGCGGTAGGGCCCGATTTTCGGTTTGATGATTTCGCTCATGCTTCTATTTCGTCGGTTTGCGTGTCGTCGGTGGCCAGGGGCTCGGCCAGCAGGGCGGCGATGTATTCCTCGGGCAGGCGGTGCTCGCGGGCCAGTTCGGCAGCGCTGTGGCCGCTGGCGTGCAGGCCGGCGAGCCAGCCGTCGAGGCCGGTGGACAGCGACCGCCCGGCCTTTTCGCCGTCGTGGGTGGTGCCGTTTTCCACGTTGTACTTGTTGCGGTAGCCCCGCGGCGTGACCATCAGGCCGTGCTGGATGAAGGTGTTCGAGTTGCCGATGAGTACCGTGGACAGCATGCCGATATCGCTCTCGGCCATCCTGTCGAGGGTGGTGAATTCGATGCGCTGCTTGGGCCGGTAGGCTGACTTGACGATGGCGACGGGCGTATCCGGCCGGCGATGGCGCAGGAAGAGGCGCTGGGCTTCGACGATCTGGCGGGTGCGGCGGCCGCTCTTGGGGTTGTAGAGGGCGACGACGAAATCGGAATAGGCCACCGCGTCGAGCCGTCGGGCGATGGTCGGCCACGGGGTCAGCAGGTCGGATAGCGAAATGGCGCAGAAGTCGTGGGTCAGCGGGGCGCCGACCAGCGCGGCGCAGGTGTTGAGCGCCGAGGCACCGGGGATGATCTCCACCTCGATGTCCGAATCCGGCGTCCAGCCGGCCTGGAAGAGCACTTCGAAGGTCGGCCCGGCCATGCCATACACGCCGGCGTCACCGGACGACACCAGCGCGACCTTCTTGCCCTGGCGGGCCCGGTCGAAGGCTTCGATGGCCCGGTCGAGTTCTTCGGTCATCGACTTCTTGATGACTTCCTTGCCGACTACCAGGTCCGCCACCAGGCGGATGTAGGTGACGTAGCCGATGATGGTGTCGGCTTCGGCGATGGCGGCGCGGGCGCGGGCGGTGAGATGGGCGTTGCTGCCCGGGCCGAGGCCGACCAGCATGATCTTGCCGCGCGGCGCGTTGCGGGCGGTGACGATTTCGTTCATTGGGGAATCCTCGCGATGGAGACGGTGGCGTTGCGGCCGTCGGGGCCGCGGTATTTGAGTTTTTCGACGATCAGGTGCTCCATGCCCACGCCGGCGGCCAGCAGCGCGGCTGCTTCTGACACCGACGGTGTCCCGGTGTATTTGCGCACCGTTTCCGAGGGGTGCGGCACGGATACCGCGGCGAGCTTGGCGGCCGGGTAGAAATGGATCGTCCAGCCCTGCCAGCGGGCGAGTTCGAGCAGGCCGGGTTCGTCGGCCTTCAGGTCGATGCTGGCGACAGCCACCACGTCCAGCAAGCTCGCGTCGCAGGCGGCGAGGGCGTCGACGACGGCCCATACAAGGGTCGTGGCCGGGGTGCCCCGGTCACAGCCGATGCCGAGGGCGATGGGCCGGAATGCATTCATGGGGTGAGCGGCGGGCGGTAGGTCACCTGCTTGCCGGCCAGACGGGCAGCAAGGTCGGCGGGTTGCTGCCGGTGGCTGATCCACAACACCGCGCCGAAGCGTTCCGGTTCCACGTCTTCGAGGCGCGTGAAGCAGTGCAGGTTGGCGGGCAGCGCGCCGCTGCGGCCGTTGGCATGACGTGGCCACCAGTCCGTACTGCCGGCCTCCTGCACGAGAGCGACGGGTTCATCGTTCACCACCGCGGCGCTGGCCCGGACGATTTCGTCGTGGCTGGCTTCGAAGGTCCACCCCAGCTCGCGGCCTAGCAGATCGACGGCGAGGGTCTGGCGGGCGTCGGAGGCTGTGGTGAGCACGGTGGTGGCGTCGAGTGCGGCGGCGATGGTGCCGGCCAGCGCGTTGGCGCCGCCCAGGTGTCCGGAGAGCATGGGGATGACGAAGCGGCCGGCTTCGTCGATGACCACCACGCCCGGGTCGGATTCCTTCTTGCCCAGGTAGGGCGCGACCAACCGCACCATGGCGCCAAGCGACACGATGGCGACGATGCCGTCGAAGTTGGAGAACAGGATCGGAATCTGCTCGCCGGTCTTGCCCGCGTAGCAGCTGGCCGCGCCGGGGGCGGCGGCTTCTGCTTCGGCAGCGAATTTCTCGGGGGCGAACAGGCGGGCACCGGGCAGGGCGGCGACGACGTGGCCGGCCAGGGCGATGCCGTGGCGGGTGATGGAGACGACGGCGATACGCTCGTGGGAAAAGGGCAGGTGCTGGGACATCGTGGGTTTTGCAGTTTCCGGATAAATGAGGGCGACTTGTAGGGGCGACTTCAGTCGCCCACCTTCTCGTTGATCACAGGCAAGCCCTTGATCGAAGTCCGAGGGCGACTGAAGTCGCCCCTATAGCGTCCCTTGGCGTTTTCGGCAGCCTCGGCGCAGTTCGCCGCGGACCCGTTTGGGGTTCTGGACGAGCATCAGGGACAGGTAATTGACCTTCTCGCCGGCCAGGCTGGCTACGTCGCGCACGATGCGCTCGTCGGGTGAGCCGACCTTCTCGATGAAGCAACTGGTGGCGAGCAGGTCGCGCCTTTCGAGCAGCGTCAGCACCTCGTCGATCAGGGGTTTCACCTTGAGCAGCACCAGGGTGTCGAATTCGTCGAGCAGGCGGTCGATCACTGCCACACCGTAGGCGGCGGGGATCACGGCGAAGGTCTCGTCCTCTTCGGCCAGCGTGAGGCCGGTGCTGGCCGCGGCGGCGGCGAAGGAGCTGACACCCGGGATGGTGGCGACGATGACTTCCGGCGCCAGCTCGCGGACTACCCGCGCCAGATGGCCGAAGGTGGCGAACGTGGACGCGTCGCCTTCGACCAGGAAGACCAGGTCGCGGCCTTCCTGCAGCAGTTCCACCGTGCGGGTGGCGGCGCGGGCCCAGGCCTTTGCAAGGGCGACCGGATCGCGGGTCATCGGAAAGACGAGTGCTTCGGCGTCGGCCGGCACGGGCAGGCCGCCCCGCTCGACGATGCCGAGGGCGTAGGACGATTCCTCGGCCTTCTTTACCGGGTAGAGCCAGCGGGCGCCGGATTGCAGGGCGGCCCACGCGCGGCGGGTAATCAGTTCCGGGTCGCCGGGGCCGAGGGAGGCGCCGATAAGGCGCCCAAGGGGCGGAGTGGTCATGGGATTTCCTTTGTGGCAGAAACGATCCACACCGGGTTCTGGGCGGCGAGGCGGTGCATGTCGAGGATGGGCTGGCTGCGTGCGGCCTGCAGCTGGACCACGTCCCAGGTGGCGCCGGCTTCGGTGAGCGCAGCGGTGGCGGTGGCGAGGTTTTCCAGCGTCACGAAGTTCATCACCAGCCGGCCGCCGGGGGCGAGGCGGGCGAGGACGAGGCGGATCAACTCGGCCAGTTCGCCACCGGAGCCGCCGATGAATACGGCGTCGGGGTCGGGCCAGGTGTCGAGGCCGGCCGGAGCCTTGCCTTCGATCAGGGTGTAGTTGCTGGCGCGCAGGCGCCGGGCGTTTTCGCGGGCGTTGGCGGCGTCGCCGGGGTTCTTCTCGATCGCCCACACGTGGCCGTTCCGCGCCAGGCGGGCGGCTTCGAGGCCTACCGAGCCGGAACCGGCGCCGATGTCCCACACCCGGCTGTCGGGGCGCAGGCGCAGCTTGGCCAGCGACAGGGCGCGTGCCTCCTGTTTGGTGATGAGGCCTTTTTCGGGGGCGCGCTGGACGAAGTCGGTGTCTTCGAAGCCGAAGGTGGCGCGGGTGTCGGGAGGGGTGATGCGTTCGAGCACGACGATGTTCGGGTCGGGAAAATGCATCGCTGCGGCGTCGGCTAGCGGCAGGTTAGCGAAGAGGGCTTCGTCGGGCAGGGCGAGGCGGGCGGCGACGGAGATGCGGAAGTCCTCGCCGTGGCCGGCGCTGATCAGCGCGCGGGCGATGCGATCCGGGCTGTTCTCCGGGCTGGTGAAGGCGGCCAGCAGCGGGTGTTCGGCGGCGGCGCGCACAAGGGCGTACAGGCCGTGCTCGGGCGTGGCGCCAGGCGCCCACTCCCCCGCATCGCGGCTATGTACCGAAACGATCTTCGCGGTCTGCCAGCTTTTCTTGAGGCGGGCGAAGGCGAGCTGCAGGGTGGAGGCGGCCGGCTGGATGTCGATGGCGTCGGCGCCGAGTTTGCCGAGCAGGAAGCTGCCGATGCCGTGGCACAGGGGGTCGCCGGTGGCGAGCACGGCGCAGGTTTGGCCGGTGCCCCGCGCCGCACGGACCCACTCGGGGACACGGCCGAGAAGGCCGTCCATCGCTCTTTGCTCCACCCGGGAGGGGAGGTGGGTGGCAAGGAGTTCCAGCGTGCGGCGGGCGCCGATTAACAGGTCGACTTCGATCAGGCGGGCGCGGGCGCTGTCGCCCAGGCCAGCCCAGCCGTCGTCGAGAATGCCGATGAGGGCGCAGGGGTCAGGCGAGTTCATGTTCTTCCACGGTAACGATGGGCACGCCCTCGAAATTGCAGGCGAGCACAGTGAGGCGATGGGGGCCGGGGTAGCGTTCGCGCAGGCTGCGGATGGCGCGTTCGGCCAGGGCGCGGTGGAATGCCACGGCGAGGTTCAGTTCGGCCAGGCGTTCGGCGGCGAAGCGGGCGGTTTCGGCCGCGCGGATTTCGGCGACCAGATCGGGCGGGGCACCGATTTCTTCGGCGGCGGAGGCGATCAGTTCGCGGTCGATCTCCTCGCGCCAGGCGTGGGTGACCGACAGGCCCTGGGCGATCTTGGTGAGTTTGCCGACCATGGCGCCGACGATGATGTGGCGCATGTTCTGCTTCACCGCGGTCTGGAAGGCGGCCTTGACGAAGTCGCCCATCTGCACGAAGCAGGCTTCGTCGAGTTCGGGAAAGCTGCGCATGGCGCATTTTTCGGTGCGCCCGCCGGTGGTGAAGACGACGCTGGTCTGACCCTGGTTGGCGGCCACGTCCACCGCCTGCACTACGCTGGCCCGGAAGGCTGCGGTGGAGTAGGGCCGCACGATGCCGGTGGTGCCGAGGATGGAGATGCCGCCGAGGATGCCGAGGCGGGCGTTGAGGGTCTTCTTGGCCATCTCCTCGCCGCCGGGCACCGAGATGGTCACGGCGATGCCATCGCCGGCCTCGAGAATGGGGGCGCCGGCGGCGCGCACGTTGTCGCTGATGTTCTTGCGCGGCACCGGGTTGATGGCCGGGCCGCCCACGTCGAGGCCGAGGCCGGACTTGGTGACGATGCCGACGCCCGGCCCGCCGCGCAGGATGATCTGGCCTTCTGCTCCAGGCAGGCGTTCGACTTCTGCCGTGAGGTGGGCGCCGTTGGTGGCGTCCGGGTCGTCGCCGGCGTCCTTGATGCTGACCGCGCGGGCGCGCTGGCCGTCGGTCCAACCGTCGGTGATCGTGAAGCGCACTCGCTGGGTGTTGGGCAGCACGCAATCGATGGCCTCCGGCACCCGGCCGTGCACCAGCCCGAGGGTGGCGGCAGCCGCGGCGGCGGCCGAGTTGGCGCCGGTGGAAAAGCCCGTGCGGTTGCCACGATCCCGTTTGGGGTCGCCCTTGCGGATTTTTTCAGTTGATGTGCTGGCGGGGGCATGAACCGTCATTGCAGCCTCAGGCGGCGTGGCGCTGGTGTTCCTCGGCCAGGCCGAGGAGGGCGTGGATCGCGGCGACGACCAGCGTCGAGCCGCCCTTGCGTCCGCTAATGGCAACCCAGGGCACGTCCTTGATGGCCATCAGCAAGTCTTTCGATTCCGCCGCCGACACGAAGCCCACCGGCATGCCGACGACCAGCGCCGGGCGCAAGCCTTCGTCGCGGATCAGCCGCACGACTTCTATCAGCGCCGTGGGGGCGTTGCCGATGCCGATGATGGCGCCTTCCAGCAGGCCGAGGCGCCAGGCTTTGCGCATCGCCTGTACGGCGCGGGTGGTGCCTTCTGCCTGGGCGGCGGCGATCACGTCCGGGTCGGAAATGAACTGGTGGGTGGTGATGCCGAAGTGGGCCAGGCGCGGGGCCGACAGGCCGACACAGATCATCTCCACGTCGGCCACCACCGGTGTGCCGCCTTGGAGGATGCGGGCGAGGCCGGCCTGCATGGCTCGCGGGTGGAAGGCGGTGAGGCCGTTGAATTCGAAGTCGGCATTGGCGTGGATCATGCGACGCACCAGCGGCCACTGCTCGGCGCTGTAGGCGTGGTGGCCGACTTCCCGGTCGATGATGGCGAAGGAGTCGTGCTCGATGGCACGACCGGCGGCGGTGAGTTGCTCGGTGACGATGTTGGTCATGGTGATGTCAGAAGTTGAGCCCGAGGCGACTCGTAGGTGCGACTCGTAGGGGCGACTTCAGTCGCCCATCCCCCCACAGCCCCCCATCGAAGTCTGCGGGCGACTGAAGTCGCCCCTACAGGTCACGCATGGGCGTGTTCATGATGACAACGGGTATGGCTGTGGTCGTGCAGGTGCTCGGCTTCGGCGGCCTGGCGGTACTTGCAGCCGTCGCACTCCAGCAGGCCGCCCTCGGGCAGCTCGGCCCCGGCCACCTTGCTGTCGAGCAGCTCGAAGACGCCCTTGTCGAAGCCGAAGTGGGTGCCCAGCGCGAAGGCGATCTGCGGGTATTGCTCGCGCAGGCGTTCGACCTGGGCCTTGATGCGCTCCATCAGCACGCCGGTGAAGAGGTACACCGGCACGATGGCCACCTGCGTCATGCCCAGCCGGGCTTGGCGCTGGACGACGCTTTCGAGGCGCGGCCAGGTGACGCCGGTGAAGGCCAGGTCCACCAGCTCGAAATCGTTGTCTTCGAAGAGCCACCGGGCCATTTTGGCCAGCTCGCCGTTGGCGCCGGCATCCGACGAGCCGCGGCCGAGGAGGATCACGCCGGTGGTCTGCGGGTCGGGCACGTGGAGCGCGCTCATCAGGCGGTCGAGCTGGCCCTGCAATACCTTGAGGATTTCCCGGCCCATGCCCAGGTGGCGGGTGCAGGCGAAGCGCACGCCGGGGTGGCGGGCGCGGGCTTCCTCAATGGCGGCCGGCAGCTCCATCTTCACGTGGCCGGCGGCGTTGAGGATGAAGGGGATCACCAGCACCTGGCGGGCGTCGCGGGCGGCTCGGTCGAGGCCGCCGTCGAGGAGCACGTCGGCGTGTTCGATGAAGCAGGTTTCGATGCACCAGGCCGGGTGGCGCTCGCGCCACTGGGCGGCGAAGTGGAGGATTTCGGTGTTGCCGTCCCGGTTGCGCGAGCCGTGGCCGACCAGCAGGATGGAAGTGGTGTTCATGCGGGGTTCTCCGTGGGGATCGCCGAGGCCTTGCGGAAGCGGTGGCCGAAAGCAGGGTCGTAGAGCTTGGAGCGGGCGAGGGTGGGCCAGTCGGCGGCGCCCATGGCGGGGCTGGCGATGATCATGGCCTGGCTGGCGATCTTCTCGGCCTGGCAGCGCTTCTTGATGTCGGCGAGGGTGCCGCGGACGACCTTCTCCTCGCCGGGCCAACTGGCCTTCTGCACCACCAGAATGGGCGCGTCCTCGGCCCAGCCAGCGGCACGCAGCGCGCGTTGCACCTCGTGGAGCAGGGTGATCGACAGGAAAATGCACAGGGTTGTGCGGTGGGCGGCGAGGGCTTCGAGCTCCTCGCCCGGCGGCATGGGTGTGCGCCCGGCCACGCGGGTGAGGATCACCGTCTGGGTCACTTCCGGCAGGGTCAGGGTTTCGCCGGCCGCCGCCGCCGAGGCGAAGGCCGAGGACACGCCCGGCACCACCGCCCAGTCGATCCCCGCCGCGCTGAGCGGCCGGGTCATCTCGATGAGGGCGCCGTACAGCCCGGGGTCGCCGGTCTGCAGGCGCACCACGGTGGCGTGGCGGGCGCTCTGGTCGAGGAGCCAGAAGGTCATCTCTTCCAGCGTCATGTCCTTCGAGTCGCGAATCTCGCAGCCCGGCGGGGCAAACAGGGTCGCCGCCTGGCTGACCAGCGAACCGGCGTAGAGGACCGCGCCAGCCTCTTCAAGCAGGCGGCGACCCTTTACGGTGAGCAGCTCCGGGTCGCCCGGACCGGCGCCCACGAACCAGACCTTGCCGGTCATGGCTCAGACCGCCTGGGGCTGGAAGCAGTAGCGCACGGCGGCGCTGTCCTGCCGGCGGGCGAGGGCGTGCAGCACCAGCAGCGTGAACACCGGCTCAACGATCACGATGGCGGCGTAGGACGAGGCAAAGCCCAGCCAGGCCGACAGCGGCGTGGCGACTTCACCGATGGCCAGCCAGAAGCCGACCATCAGGGTGACGCCGCTGTAGAAGGCCGCGTCGAGCTTGACGATGCTGCGCACGGACAGTTTGCCCGGACGCTGGCCGAGGGTGGCATGCACCAGCACCAGCGGGATGGCGAGGGACAGCGTATTGACCCCCAGATGCAGCAGATCGGTCGGCTCGAAGAGAAGGCCCTGGGCGAGCAGGCCAAGGGCGAAGCCGAACAGCGCCGGCACGAAGCCGAGGGCCAGATAGATCGGCATGGCGCCGAGGAAGTGCAATTCCGACGGACCCACCTTGAGGTGGAAGGCCTGCATGAAGAGCGTGAAGAACACGCCCGCCAACAGGCTGCGGATGATCAGTTGCGGTTGCTTGAGGAGATGGACGGACTGGCTGCCGAGCAAGGCCACGGTGGCGATGTTGGCGGCGACGATTTTGGCACTGGCGACGTACCCCGGTTCGATGTGCATTCTGCTTTCCTTCGTAACGGTTGGACGAAGTGCGGCAAGACATCGGGGCGCGTGCAGAGGCAGCGAAAAACGAGGAAACGGACCGGTGGCCGGAAGGCCGGGCAGGAACAGACCAGTGGCGGGAACGGTTCCGGAAAATGCGGAGGGAACGGGACGGACGTCAATGGTCGGGCAAGCCCATCGGTCGGCTCTGCCCACACCCCGGGGCCAATACCACACCACAACGTCACAGGCCGGTCTTCTGGCTCGCCTTCATCCTTCTCTGCCAACCTTCCCATGCAAAAAAGCACAGTGGCGTGGAGCAGAGTCGTCAGGCTTACAGCAGCGGGGGCTGCGTCGGAATGGTCAGGGAGAGCATGCTCCCGACGTCACCGAACTTCCCGTTTCACCTTCCCCGCAGAAGCGGAGTCGGCACCCGTAACGAAGCGAAGTCTAACCGCAGTTTTCGGTTCAGTGCAAACATTCCTGCTGCCGGCCCAAAGATGTCGAGAGGATTTAATCTGATTTCGGGATTGACCCCGAAGGGCTGTGGCGGAATACTTGCGCCCTGCACGTTTTTGTTTCTTTTTGAATATTTCCTGACAGTGCGCGATGCTGCTTTTATGACTTCTGCTTTTCCCGGTTCCCGGCCCTCGTCCGGTGTTTCGGCCTCCCCCGCCGAGCCGGCTTGTGAAGGCGATGAGGCGGGCAGTCTCGACGCCGAGGCTGCGGCCCTGCTGGCGGATATCGCCGCCTTCGATATCGAGGCAGCACGCAAGCGGGTGCAGCAGATCGATGCCCGTTACACCGGAATGAGCGGGTCGAAGGCCGCGTATCCGGAGGTATCCTCGGGTCAGGACTTTCCGTCGGTTCGCGTCGCCGAGTCGTCGCCCACACCTGCGCCGCTTGCGCAGCCGGCAGTGGCTCCGGCGCCGGTGGGCGGCAGTCTGCTCGGCCAGTTGAAGGACGAGGTGGCCAACCGCAAGGTGGCGGAAGGCAATGCCTCCCGGCGTGTTGACGTCGCGCGTTCGGCGCTCGACCGTCAGTTGAGGGCGGTCTTCGAGTACTTCCACGATCTGACCAGCCAGCTCAACTACCTGAAGCCGCAGGTGGCCCGGCGCTACTATTTTCTCGATTCCGACGATGCGTTTCGCAACCTCGCCTGGCTCGAGGGCTACTCGGATTTCCGTACCCAGAGCGAGCAGGATGGCGGCTGTATCGAGCGGGTGACCCTCGGCTATACCCTCAAGGGCCCCGGCCAGCGCACCCTTGAGCGTGCTGGCGGGGCGGTCGAGCGCCTGCGTCAGGTGCTCTTCGATCTGGGCCTTAAGTTCGAATGCCAGGAGCGTCGCAACCGCCAGCGGGAGCTGGAGCATGGCGCCTTCACGGTGGTCGACGAGATCAGCGTGCAGGTGGTGTGGCGGGCGGATTTCGAGAACCGGACGGTGGTGGTCGAGTCGCGCAACCTGGAGCGCCTGGGTTACGCCACCTGCGTCCTGCAGCAGGATGTTATCGGCCCGGCCCTGCTCGACGAATTCGGCCGTCTCATGCTGGGGCGCGAAAACGCCTTCCGTTCCTACGTGAACCGCTGAAGACGCGAGGCCGCTGTGTGCCCCCGAAAGGGGGCTTTTCCGTTTACGACGCCTTCAGTAGTTCCGTTGCCACGGCTTCGGCGACCTTGATGCCGTCGACGCCCGCCGACAGAATGCCGCCCGCGTAACCGGCGCCTTCGCCGGCCGGGTAAAGACCCTTTACGTTGAGGCTCTGGCAGTCTTCGCCGCGGGTGATGCGTAGCGGCGAGGAGGTGCGTGTCTCGACGCCGGTGAGCACCGCGTCGTAGAGGTTGAAGCCTTTGATCTGCCGATCAAAGGCCGGCAGGGCCTCGCGCATGGCGGTGATGGCGTAGTCGGGCAGGGCGGTGGCCAAGTCGGTGAGGTGCACACCGGGCTTGTAGGACGGCTCGACGCTGCCCAGCGCGGTGGAAGCCTTGCCCTTCAGGAAGTCGCCGACCAGCTGGCCGGGGGCTTCGTAGGTGCTGCCGCCAAGTACGAAGGCGTGGCTTTCGAGCTGGCGCTGGAATTCGACGCCGGCCAGCGGGCCGCCCGGGTAATCGGACGGCGTGATGCCGACGACGATGCCCGCGTTGGCGTTGCGTTCGTTGCGCGAATACTGGCTCATGCCGTTGGTGACGACCCGGTTCGGCTCCGAGGTGGCCGCCACCACCGTGCCGCCCGGGCACATGCAAAAGCTATATACCGAGCGCCCGTTGGCGGCGTGGTGCACCAGCTTGTAGTCGGCTGCGCCGAGCAGCGGGTGGCCGGCGTGAGCGCCGAGGCGGGCCTTGTCGATGAGACTTTGCGGGTGTTCGATGCGAAAGCCCACCGAGAAGGGCTTGGCTTCCATGAAAACGCCCTTTTCGTGGAGCATCTCGAAGGTGTCGCGGGCGCTGTGGCCAAGGGCCAGCACCACGTGGTCGGTGCGGATCTCGTCGCCGCTGGCGGTCTTTACGCCGCGCACCTGGCCGTCGTCGATCACGACTTCGGTGACGCGCTGCTGGAAACGGATTTCCCCGCCCAACTGCTGGATCTCAGCACGCATGGCCTCCACCATGCCGACCAGCCGGAAGGTGCCGATGTGCGGTTTGGCGACGTAGAGGATTTCGGGAGGGGCACCGGCCTTGACGAACTCGGTGAGCACCTTGCGTCCGTAGTGTTTCGGGTCCTTGATCTGGCTGTAGAGCTTGCCGTCCGAGAAGGTGCCCGCGCCGCCCTCGCCGAACTGCACGTTGGATTCAGGATTCAGGGTGTTCTTGCGCCACAGGCCCCAGGTGTCCTGGGTGCGCTCGCGCACGGCCTTGCCGCGCTCCAGCACGATGGGCTTGAAGCCCATCTGGGCCAGGATCAGCGCCGCAAAGATGCCGCAGGGGCCAAAGCCGATGACTACCGGGCGATGGTCGAAGTGGGGCGGGGCCTTGCCGATGAAGTGGTATTCGGTGTCCGGCGTGGCCTTGACGTGGATGTCGTCGGCAAACTTCCTGAGCAGCGCGGCCTCGTTCTTCACTTCCAGGTCGATGATGTAGATGAAGGACAAGGAGTGGCTCTTGCGCGCGTCGTAGCTGCGCTTGAAGACGGTGAAGCTGATCAGTTCTTCGGCAGAAATGCCGAGGCGCTTGACGATGGCGGGGGCCAGGGCTTCGGCGGGGTGATCGAGGGGAAGGCGGAGTTCGGAGAGTCGCAGCATGGCGGTCATGGCGGGATATTTGATCCCGCAGATGGCGTTCGGGCCGTGATTTTATCCGATCTCGGCCAGGCTCTGGGCGAGCAGGGCGCGGGTTTGGGTGATGCAGGCTTCGCGGGTGGCGCCGTCGAGGGCTGCCAGCCACGGTAGCGGCAGGGCGTCCAGGCCATACAGCGGGCCGGCGATCATGCCGGCGATGGCGCCGGTGGTGTCGGCATCGCCGCCGCGATTGACCACGTCGATCAGGCAGGCTTCGAAGCTGTCGGTGTCGAGCAGGGCCTGGAAGACCGCGCGCAGGGTGTCCTTGATGAAGCCCGATGGGTTTTCCTCACGCTTGCCGGCCGGATCGAAAACAGGGTGGGCGGCAATGAAGGGCGTCATCCGGTCCTTGATCAGCGCTTCGCGGCTGACGCCCTGCAGGGCGTCCTGCACCATCAGCACGACGATCTCGGTGCCGGCGTCGGAGAGCGGATTGTTGTGGGTGAGGTGAGCCTGCACCCGGCAGGCGGTGCGCACGGCGTCTTCGGGCTGGCCGAGGGTGGCGAAGGCCACCGGCAGCACGCGCATGCAGGCGCCGTTGCCGGCGTCGTATTCACTGGGCGGCGAGGCCAGGCGCCCGGTGCGGCGGAATTCGATGATGCCGCGGCGCACGGTGTTGCCGATGTCCACCGGCTTGGCCCGCATCCAGGCGTCGAAGGCTTCGCCGCAGGCGCGGGCGTCCACATGGCCGGTGCGCAGGATGGCGTCGCCGAGGGCCAGCGCCATGGTGGTGTCGTCGGTGACCCGGCCGGGCTTGAGCTTCAGCCAGCCACCGCCGCAGATGTGGCGGTGGCTGCCGTACTGGGCCACGATTTCCCGTGGGGTCATGAACTCGACGGTGGCGCCCAGCGCATCGCCCAAGGCGAGGCCGAGATAGGCGGCCTCGGCGCGGGCGGAGAGAATGGGGTCCGGACAACCCGACGACGCACTCGGGGGGAGCATGGTGTCAGGTCTCCGGAGACAGCGATCAGGTGCTGGGGTATTCGATGGTGATGTCTTCGTCCCGCACGATCATCTGGCAGGCGAGGCGCCACGGGGTCGGGATGTCATCCACGTCCATCTTGGATTCTTCGTCGGAGGACAGCTTGCCGAGTTCCTTGAGGGTCTTGCGCTCGCTGTTGGTCAGCGGGCCGGCATGGACGATGCCGCCTTTGGTGATGTTGGTGACCTTGCACAGACAGGTTCCGCATTCGCCGTTCTGGCAGCCGAAATCGATAGGAACATGGTTTTCCTTGGCGAGTTCGAGAACGGTTTTCTTGTGGCTGCCGGCCACGGCGTAAACGGTCTTGTCCTTGTGCATCGGACTGGTGAAGGTGATGAGTGCCATCTTGCTAACTCCTGCTTGAGTGATGCGGCGTACCGGTAGGGGCGGCGCCGCGGGGTCCACAACGATTCTCTCTGTCGCTGATGGTTGTTCTTAGCCCGGGCGAACGACGACCTTGCCCTGCAGAACCTGGGCCTGACAGGCGAGGCGGTTGTGCCGGCTGGCCATCTGTTCCTGCAGGACCTTGGTCTCGAGCATCGAGGGGGTGGCGAGGTTTTCCATGCCGGAGACGATCTTCATCATGCAGGTGCCGCATTCGCCTTCGCGGCAGCCGTAGGTGATGCCGGCGCCGACTTTCTCGGAAACCTCGATGAGGCGGGTGCCGGCTGGCACGGTGACGGCAACGCCGATGTCTTCAAAAAGTACCTGGGCCTTGGGCATGGGAATTCCTCCGGGGATGTGGGCAAAATCGGTGTGGGATGGTCAGGCGAGTTCGGCCATGTCGATGACCCGGAAGGTGGCGCGTCCGGTGAGGTGCAGGGCGAGCTCGCGCCCGAAGGCGTGGCATTCGGCGAGTTCTTCGCCGGTGGGAATCAGCTTCAGCTTGATGCCGGCACAGGGCACCCGCAGCTTGAGTCCGCGCAGGCGGTCCTCGACCATGCCGACCGCCTCGCCGCTCCAGCCGTAGGAGCCGAAGGCGGCGCCGAGCTTGCCCTTGAGGGGCACCTGGGTCAGGCACGAGAGCAGGTCCCAGACGGGCTTGACCGCGTCGCCGTTGATCGTCGGCGAGCCGATGGCGAGGCCGTCGGCCTCCTCGATCAGGTCGACAAAGGGCGTAACTTCGCCGCCCTGCAGGTCATAGACGGAGACGCGCACGCCTTCCACCGACTCGGCGCCGTCCTTGACGGCCTGGGCCATCATGGCGGTGTTGCCGTAGGCCGAGATGTAGAAGATCACCAGGGTCTTGTCGCGCTGGCCGGCCTCATTGGCGAGGAGCGGGGCGGCGAGCTGGCGGTAGCGGTTTACGTAGCCGCGGGGCGCGTCCCGATGGATGGGGCCGTGGGCGGGGCAGATCAGCTTCAGGTCGAGGGCTTCGATGAAGGGCAGGGCCGTCAGCACGTGCTCCCGGAAGGGCCGCATGATGTGCTGGTAGTAGTACTCGAAGGAGAAGCGGAAGTCGCCGACCTGGTCGTTGAACAGGCGGGTGTCGCAGAAATGGCAGCCGAAGATGTCACCGGAGAACAGGATGCCATCCTCGACGATGTAGGTGCACTGGGTGTCGGGCCAGTGCAGGAAGGGCGTATGAATGAAGCGCAGCGTGCGGTCGCCGAGGCTGACGGTGTCGCCCTGGCTGACGGTGGTGAAATCGAGGGTTTCGCCGTCGTATTTGAGCAGGCCCTTGAGCATCAGCGGGGCGCGATGGGAAATGTACAGCCGCGCGTGCGGTGCCCGGCGCAGCAGTTCGGGCAGCGCACCGGTGTGGTCGGGTTCCAAGTGATTGAGGACGATGGTGGTGATTTCGTCGTAGCGGGTGACCTGTTCGAGCCGGGTAAAGAATTCGTCGGCGAACTCCGCCTTGACCGTGTCGATGACCGCTACCCCTTCGCTGCCGCGCACGCAGTAGCTGTTGTAGGTGGTGCCGTTGGCGGTCTTGAGAATGATGTCGAAGCTGCGCAGGGTCGGGTCGAGGGCGCCGATCCAGTGCACGGCAGGCGCCACCGGTACGGCGTCGAAATCGCCGCCGGGTCGGCGCAGGCGGACGGGGGCGGGGGTCATGGACTGCCTCCGCTGTCACAGGACGGGGTGCCGGGCTTGTGGCTGCAGCCTTCGCCCGGCGGCGTGCCGAGGAAGCCTTCGCCCGGACGGCCGAGGGCGGCGGCGATGGCGACCGGATCGAAGCCGAGCAGGTAGGTATTACCGATGCGGATCAGCGGGCGGCGAATCAGCAGCGGTTCGGCCAGCAGGGCGGTGAGGGCATCGCCCGGAGAAAGATCCTCCGGGACGACTTCCCTTGATTTGATCTTCGGCGCGGCCCGGTTGAACCAGGCCGGCGAAGGATGCGGCGCGAGGAAGGCGAGCAGCGTTTCCGCCGTCCAGGGGTGGGTCAGCAGGCTGCGGGTGGCAACAAGGCACCCGGCCGCCCGCAGACTCGCCACCTGCGTCGTGTTCGTCGAGCAGCCGGGCTTTTCGAAGAACTCGATGGTCTGCATCGCGCCGCCCCCGCTCAGGTCTTGGCCGCCGTCCCGGCTGCGCTGCCGGCTGCTTCTGCCAGCAGTTGCAGCGGGATGCCGGTCAGGGAGCCCGGTGGGTTCAGCGCATCACCCAGTTCGTCGACGATGGCCCCTTCGATGGGGCAGATCTCGGCGCACTGGGCGTCGGCGTAGTCACCGGCGCATTCCGTGCACTTGTCCGGGTCGATCTCGAAGTGCGGCGAGGCCGCGAAGATCGCCTTGTTGGGGCACAGGGGCTCGCAGGCCCAGCAGTTGACGCACAAGTCGTTGATTTCGAGTGCCATGGTTCGGGCTCCTTGCGTATCGAATCAGGCTGCGGACTGGACGGGCGTGTCGAGCGGCGGAACCAGCTTGCCGGCGGCGGCCATCTCGGCATACACGGCCATGACCGCGTCCTCGATGCCTTCCATGGCGTGTTCGCCGTTTGGTGCGATGCCTGCTTCTTCCAGCATGCCCCAGGGCTCGTAGCCGATCTTCGAGCACAGGACGACTTCGCAGCCCTCGAGTGCCTTGATGGTCTGCTCCAGCGTGGTTTCGGTGTCCCCGCAGGTGTCACCGCCGCCGCAATAGAGATCGGTCTTGCGGTGGCCGACGAAGCGCACGCCGTTGCCGGAGGCTTCGTAGATCAGGAACTCCTTGGCATGCCCGAAGTGCTGGTTGATGAGACCGCCACCGCTGGTGGCTACGGCCATTTTTACCGTGCGCAGCGGGGTGCTTACCGCCACACCGCTCATGTCGAGGGCGACCAGCTTCGGCGCGGGTGCTTCGGCCTTGGCATTGCGCTTCTCTTCGAGTTCGGCGGAGATGCGGTCGCGCACTTCGGCACGCCGGGCGGCAGCGCCTTCCAGGTCGAGTTCGTACTCGGCGATCTTGTCGAGGGTGAACTCGGAGCCGCGGTCTTCGCCGAGCAGGCCGACTGCATCGGCACGGCACTGGCGGCAGTGGCGCATCATGTTCATGTCGCCGGCACAGGCGTCCTGCAGGGCCTGCAGCTCGTCCTGGGTCGGGCTGCGCTGGCCGGTGAGACCGTAGAAAGTGCCGTGCTCGGCCTCGGCGATGAGGGGCATCACGTTGTGCAGGAAGGCGCCCTTGGACTTCACGACGCGGCTGACTTCCTTCAGATGCTCGTCATTCACGCCGGGAATCATCACCGAGTTCACCTTGACCAGAATGCCCTTGGCGATGCACGCCTCGAGACCCTTCTGTTGTTGCTCGATGAGGATCGCGGCGCCTTCGCGGCCCATGATCCGTTTGTTGTTCCAGAAGATCCACGGATAGATCTTGGCGCCCACGTCGGGGTCGACGCAGTTGATGGTGATCGTTACGTGGTCGATGTTGTGCTTGGCGATCTCGTCCACCGACTGCGGCAACATCAGGCCATTGGTGGATACGCACAGCTTGATGTCCGGTGCGTGCTCGCTGAGCATCTGGAACGTGGCGAAGGTGCGTTCCGGGTTGGCAAGGGGGTCCCCCGGGCCGGCGATGCCCAGCACGCTCATCTGGGGAATCTCGGAGGCGACTACCAGGGTCTTCTTGGCCGCCTGATCGGGAGTCAGCAGCTCGGACACCACACCCGGACGGGATTCATTGGCGCAGTCGTACTTGCGGTTGCAGTAGTGGCACTGGATGTTGCAGGCCGGCGCTACCGCAACGTGCATGCGCGCAAAGTGGTGGTGGGCGTCCTCCGAATAACAGGGGTGATTGAACACCTTCTGGAGGATTTCGTCAGGGATCTGGTTGATCTGGTCCGCGGTAGAGCCGCAGGAGTGCGAACTACAGCCGCCGGCGTCGGAGGCAGAGTTGCTGATGACTGGCAGTTCCATGGTTGGGGTCCCCACTCGGTTCGTTGTGGGAATGAATGTGCAAGCCCCGTACCAGCCTGGTGTTCTGCCGTAATCTTATGAATTTAAAGGATTGTCGTGTCGGAGAAGGTGGCTGCCTGTCGTGAATGCCACACGTCGGGCGGCCACAGGCTGTGAGGAATGCGACAGCCCCGTCCGGGGCTGCCACAGGGGCGGAAGGAGATTAGGCGGGGAGTGGTTCGAACTGCTGCGGGACGAGTGCGAGGCGCTTCACCTGGACGAGTTTTCCCATCTGGCGCGACACGCTGTACTGAACCCGGTCGCTCAGGCGGTCAATCACCCTGCGCATGTCCGATCCCAGCTCCTCCATCACGACGGAGCGATTCTTCATCTGGATCACGATCCGGCACAGCTTGTCGGCACCGCCGCGTGGCCCGTTGATGTCGGACATGCGAACCGTAACCGACTGGACTGCATGGCCGAAACGCTCCAGCGCCGAGCGGATGCGGCGGGCCGCGTGATTGCGCAGATGCTTGGCAGCGGGCAGGCCCTTGGCCTTGATCTGGACTTCCATGGTGACATCTCCTTTGCGTTGCAGAGGTTCCACTTTAGGGTTGTTCGATGTTGCGGTAAAGTCGTATTAAAGTGATTTTGTATTCGGTTTTTACGAAGTAACTGATGCGCCTGGCGGGGAGCCTGTGGATGAACCTGAAGCACCTTTTTTATTTCTGGAAGACCGCCCGCAGTGGCGGCGTGGTGAAGGCCGGCGAGGCCCTGCATGTCACGCCACAGACTATCAGCGGGCAGATCCGCCTGCTGGAAGACAGCCTCGATACACAGCTTTTTGCCCGTGACGGGCGGGCTCTGGAGCTGACCCCGGCGGGGCGGATGGCCATGGAGTACGCTGACGAGATGTTCTCTCTCAGCGCCGAGCTGGAGCAGGCGCTGCGCCATTACCCGAAGGGCCGGCCGGTGGAGTTCCGGGTGGGGGTGTCGGATGCGGTACCCAAGTCGATAGCCTACCGTTTGCTGCGCCCGGCTGTCGATCCTGTGGATCCGGTGCGCATCATCTGCCGGGAGTGGCGCCTGGATCGCCTGCTTACCGAGCTGGCGGTGCACAAGCTGGACCTGGTGATCGCCGATTCGCCGATTCCGCCCACCGTGGATGTGCGCGCCTACAACCACCGGCTGGGCGAGTCCGGTCTCAGCTTCATTGCTGCCCGCTCACTGCTTGGCGACAAGGCGCACGCCTTTCCGGGCTGCATGGGTGAGTTGCCGACGCTGCTGCCGGGGGAGGATTCAGCGATCCGTCGCAAGTTTGAGGACTGGCTCGACCGGAAGCGTCTGCGCCCGCGTATTGCCGGGGAATTCGACGATACGGCGCTGATGACGGCCTTCGGGCGGGCTGGTGTCGGTGCCTTCGCAGTGCCGACAGCCATTGAGCAGGAAATCCTGGGGACAGGCGATCTGGTTGTGCTGGGGCGGGCCGAGGAGGTGCGTATCGAGTATTACGCGATTTCGGTGGAGCGGCGCCTGACCCACCCTTGCGTACTGGCCATCTCGGCGGCGGCCAAGGCGGGTCTGGAGGCGATGGGAAGCGGCGGCGTGGTGTCGCCCGGTGAGCATACAAGGGATTGACAGGAGAAGGCAGGACATGACAAAGCCCCTGCGCCGGACCTCGCGGTTCGTGCAGGGGCTTTGTTACTGCTCAGTCGTCAGGCGTTCAGACGACCTGCTGGACGCCGGCGACCAGCCAGCCACCGTTGCCACTACGGGGCTTGGTGAGGTGCCAGATCTCATCGATGACTTCCGGCGAGGCGTTGGCTTCTTCGCGCAGCAGGCCGGTGAAGCGGACGCTGACGATGTAGCGGGCGGCTTCTTCGGCAACGTCGAGCACTTCGGCGTTGAGAGTGACCACGTCGGTCTTGTCGGTGCCGGCGGCCTGGTCCATCCAGCCCATCTTGATCTCGGCGAACATTTCCGGCGTGGTGTACTCGCGGATGTCGTCGAGATTGCGGGCGTCGTTGGCGGCCTGCAGGCGGATGAAGTTGAGCTTGGCATTGCGCACGAAGGCTTCGGTGTCGAAGTCGGCGGGAATGTTGCCCACCGTGGCAGCGGCGGCAGTTTCAAGCGGTGCTGCACTGCCACCACCAAAGGCCGGAGCAGGCGAGGCCTCTGCAGGCGCCGGGGATGCACCCGCTGCGGCGTACTGCATGCCGCCCATGCCAGCCAGAGCCGGCTTTTGGGCTGCCGCGCGGCGGCGCATGAAGAAGCCGATCACCAACATCACGCCAACGGCGAGCAGGCCCATCATCATCATCGAAGCGAGTTCTTCACCAAAGCCGAAATGCGAAGCCAGCGCGGCCAGACCGATACCGGCGGCCAGACCGGCCAGCGGACCCATCCACGAGCGCTTGGGCTGGGCTGCCGGGGCGCCTGCTGCGGCTTGGGAACGGGCGGGAGTTGCGGCGGCACCTGGAGCCTGGGCCGGGGTTGCCGGCGTCGCGTTGGGGGACTTCGGCTGGCTCATCTCCTGGCGCTGCATGCCCGAAGATTTGCCACCGCCAAAGCGCTTGGCGGCATCGGCATCGCCGGCCGCGAGGGTGAGGCCCAGCGCCAGGGCGGCGGTCATCAGGGCAATCGATTTCATGCGTGTCTCCTGTAGTTTGAGAGTACTGACCTGTGAAGGATAGCTTCCCCGGGAGACAAAGAAAATCAGAATTGTTGGTAGTGTCAGTTCGTAAAAAGTTGAATGTCAGGTGAGCCGGATTCAGATTTGCCGGACTGTGATGTTGAGCGTCTGGATGCGATAGGCGATTTGCCGGGGGGTCATGCCGAGCAGGCGTGCCGCCTTGGCCTGAACCCAGCCGGCCTGTTCGAGAGCGGCGATGACCCGTTCCCGCTCGTCCATGTTGTCATCGGCGAGCTCGGCGGTGCTGACCGGTGCGCTGGTGTTCATGGCTGGCCGCGGGCGATGGGCCTGCAGGCGTTCCTCGATTCCTGACATGAGGATGAGGTCACGGTCGATATGGGCGCCATCGCACATCACGGCAGCCCGTTCGAGACAGTTTTCCAGTTCCCGCACGTTGCCTGGCCACAGGTGCTGGGTCAGCAAGCGCAGGGCACTGTCGGTGATGCCCAGCTCGCGTCCCTGCAGTTTGGCGATTTTGGCGATGAGGAAGTTGGCGATTTCCGGGATGTCTTCGATGCGGTCGCGGAGCGGCGGCACGTAGATGGGCATGACGTTGAGGCGGTAATACAAGTCTTCGCGGAACTTGCCTTCTTCGACGGCCATTTCGAGGTCACGGTGGGTCGCGGCGATGACTCGCACATCAACCTTCAGGGTGCGGCTGCCGCCGACCCGCTCAAGCTCGCCTTCCTGCAGGATGCGCAGCAGCTTGGCCTGGAAGGCGGAGGAGACTTCGCCGATTTCGTCCAGGAAAAGGGTGCCGCCATCGGCTTGCTCGAAGCGCCCCTTGCGCTGGGAGATGGCGCCGGTGAAGGCGCCTTTCTCGTGGCCGAAGAGTTCGGATTCGAGTAGGTTCTCGGGCAGGGCCGCACAGTTGAGCTTGACGAAGGGGCTGGCCGAGCGCGGTGAGTTGTAGTGGATGGCGCTGGCGATGAGCTCCTTGCCGGTGCCGGTTTCGCCACGGATCAATACGGTGGTGTTCCACTTTGCCACCTGCCGAAGCTGGTCGAAAACCCGCTTCATGGTTTCGGAACGCCCGACGATGGACGAGAAGCCGTACTGGCCGCGCACAGCCCGGCGCAGGTCGTCGCGTTCGTCCACCAGGTCGCGCTTTTCACGGGCTACCTGGCGGGCCAGGCGCACGCTCTGGCCGATCAGGTTGGCGACCATTTCCTGGAAATGGGCGCGTTCGTCGAGGAGGCTGTCTTCCGCAGTTTCCGGTTGGCTGGCGAGGACGCCGACGAGTTCCGAGCCGATGCGGATCGGTACGGCAATAAAGGGCTTGTCGGGGGCGTAGGCGCCCAGACGGTCGAGAAAGCGGCGTTCGCGGGCGACCTCATCAAGGATCACGCTGCGGCCGCGCTCCAGCACCAGGCCAAGAACGCCTTCGCCGCGGGTGTAGCGGATGTGGCCGGCGGCTTCGACGTCGAGGCCGTGGGCAGCACTGATGAAGAGTTCGTTGCCGCTTTCGTCGCTGAGGAGGGCGACGAGCCCCAGGCGCAGGCCGCAGCCTTCGCCGATGATCTGCAGCACCTCCTTCAGGGTGTCTTGCAGGTCGAGGGAGCGGGACAGGACCTGACTCACGCTGAACAGCGTGTCGAGTTCCGCTTCGAGGAGGGCGCCGGGGGCCTGGATCAGATTTTCGCTCACGGGCGTCGGGTCCATTCAGGGGCGTGCATGGTTCAGTTTCCCGAGGGCGGGAAACTGACGATGAAACGGCAACCGCCGGTGTAATCCGGGTCGATGTCCATGGTGCCGTCGTGGCGGCTGGCAACGTCCTGGGCGATGGCCAGGCCCATTCCGACCGAGTGGGATAGGGGGCGTTTGGTAGTGAAGAAGGGCTCGTAAACTTTGTGGCGGAGCTCGGGCGCGATCCCGGGGCCGGTGTCCTCGATGACCGCCACGATGCGGTCGTCCTGCTGTTCGGTGCGCACGCGCAGTTCGCGCAGATTGCGGCCGCGTTCGTTCATGGCCTCGATGGCGTTCTCGACGATTTCCTTGAACATGCTGCGCAACATGTTGGCGCGGCCGTGGAAGTGGGCGAGGCGCGAGGTGGGTTGCCACACCACGGTGATGCCGGCGGCCAGCAGGCGCTCGGTGAGCAGCATCATCACGTCGCGCAGGATGTCGTTGAGGTTGATCGGGGCGATGGCTTCCTGGGGCGATTCGGGCATCGAGGCTTCGAAGGTGTCGAGGGCCGCTTCGCCGGCGTTGAGGGCGTCCTTGAGGGCGTTCTTGAGCATCGCGGTGTCGATCTGGGTGCCGCGACGGTCTAGCATGTTGGAGGCGGCCCGGATCATGTTGAGGGGGCCGCGCAGTTGATAGACGGCACCGGACAGGGTTTCGCGCAGGCTTTGCACCAGTTCGGCCTCGGCCATGTTGGCGCGGATGGCACCGATGCGTTCGAGTTCGCGCTGGCGCTTGGCGGCGGTGATGTCCTTGATCAGGAGCATCAGGTAAGCGCGGGCCTGGGGGTCGAAGAAGGAGTCTGCACGGGAGTCCTGCTGCTCGAACCAGGAACCGGAGCACGAGAACCAGCGGGCCGGCTTGCCGGACGTGGGCTGGATGCAGATTTCCTCGTCAACGAAGTTGCGTCCGCCGAGCTTGGGCGCCTCGAAGGCCAGGCCCATGGTGCTGCGCAGCTCGGTAAGAACCTGCAGGGCCGGCTCGGTGATGCCCAGGTCGCCGATGAGCTTCTTGTATTCGTGGTTGTCGAGGACGACCCGCTGCTGGTCGTCGAGCAGGGCCATGGCAATCGGGGCAACGTCGATGACCGATTCGATCAGGGCCTTCTGGTTCTGCACCTTCTGCTTGAGCGAGTGGAGTGCGGTGACATCCCGGTGCATGCCCAGGCAGTAGGCGGTTTCACCGCGGGAGTCGAGAATCGGCGTGATGGTCAGCTCGGCGATGTAGCGGGAGCCGTCCTTGCGCCGGTTGACCAGCGTGCCGTTCCAGGTCTTCTTGTCCTGCAGGGCTTTCCAGAGGGTTTCATAAACCGAGCGGGGGGTGGTCTTGTAGGACAGGATCGACTCGTTCAGGCCGAGCACTTCGCTGGGTGTATAGCCGGTGACACCCTCGAAGGCCGGGTTGGCGTAGAGGATGCGGGCATGCGGGTCAGTGATCGAGATGGCGATCGGGGCCTGCTCGACGGCTTCGAGGAAGAGCCAGATGCGGCTCGGGAAGGACTGGGCGGCCGACAGTTCGCTGACGATTTCTTCGCCTCCGGGGGCGTTATCAAGGGCTTCGGCGAGTGCAGCCCGCAAGGTGTCCACCGGAACGGAGGCCAGCAGGGCATCGGCGACGCCTGGCTGGCTGCCGTCGGTGGGCTGCTGGTCAGTCGGCTTCCCGCTGGAGCGGGAGTGGCCCTTGGTGACTTCTGTCATGGCGAAACCTCGTGCTCGTAGGCGAACCCCGTCAAACGGGGCGAATTGACTGCGGTCCGGCTCGATACCCGGAGCGATGGCGGACCTTTGTGCCTTTTCTAGCAAGAGTTGGGCCTTTGTGCGTGCCCGGCACTTTTCCAACCCAATTCCCATTTCTACAAAATGGTCTTTGCCCCGAAGGAGTGCGCTTGTTCCATTCCCCACAAAAACGCTGCCACTAACGCCTCATTACAGTGCATAGGGGGCGTGCAGCCAGTGACGGACGACGTCTTCGTCGCGACGCGGCAGATAGGCGAAGCCGGCCATGGCGTCTTCCACCACAACCCGGGCGACCCAGTGGGGCACTGCCTTGGTGGTGAGCATGTGGAAGTACCAGGCGAAGGGGTAACCGGCGGCCCGGTCGAAGGCCACCAGAGCGTCGTGCAGGGCCAGTTCGCGGGTGCCTTCCCGGGCGCTGAAAACGGGCGCCTCGCCGTCGATGGCCGGCACCGGCTGGGCACGGATGATGGTCTGGCGGAAGCGGTCGAGGTGTTCCCGCACGGCAATGATCCATTGGTTGCCGAGGCCGGTGGCATGGCCGGCGCTGCTGTTGCCCCAGTCTTCGGCGAAGCGGTGGATGGGCTGGGCTTCGGGTTTCTGGTGGCGGATGCGGGCGAGGAGGTCGCCAATGTGGGTCAGTCGGCGAAAGGTGTAGCAGGGCAGACCGACAGGCTGGCCGTTGTGGTGGCCAAGATCCGGGTCGACCAGTTCTTCCAGATGGGTGGGGGCGGGGGGCTGGGCGAAGAGTTTGTGAGCCTGGGTTTCCTGCAGGTCCTCGATTTCGAGTTGCAGGAAGTCGCCGGGTTTGTCGCCGGTCTGGGCGATGAAGTAGTGGGTGCGGCCGACCCGGCGGGTGGCGATCAGGCCCTTGTCGGCGTATTCCTCGCGCAGGATCTCGAAGTCGCCGTCGCAGGCCTCGAGGGCCATTTCCGCCCAACCTTCGAGGTCGTCCGAGACCCGCTTTCCGTCAGCCGTCAGTACGCCGCCAAGGCGGTACCAGCCGCCCCGGCACAGGGTGCGGCGGAAATGCAGGTCAGGCAGGTGCCGGGCCAGTTCCTTGGTCAGCGCACCCGGCCCGGCCGAAACGGGTATCAGCATGCACACCTCGACAATGGCGGGTTCGAGGGCTTTGGCGCGTTCGGTCCAGCTCGGGTTGGCGTTCATGGAGGGATTCCTTCTCTTATCGGCTGGATAGCGGATGTGTTCGGTTGGCGCGAGAGGTCACGACGATGTCGGGCATGGGCAGCAAGCCCGGAATATGGGGCAGGACGAAGCGGGCAAAGGCCATCGCAGCGAGGAAGCCGCCAATTGCACCAAGCATCGCCGCCCCGTCGCTGCCATAGACCTCATTGCCGAAACCGGCGCCTGCCAGGACGGCCAGGGCTGGAACCAGATAGCCCAGGACAGCCGTGAGCGGCATGCGGCTTTCGGGAAGCTGCAGGATGACGTGGTCTCCAGCGTGCAGGCCGGCCGGCGCGGGGAGTTCCATATGCGTGGATTTGCCGTTGCGCACCAATTTGTTCATTGCACATCCGCCGCCATGGCTGCAGCTGTCGCAGCCGTCGGTGGTAACGCTGATTAGCGCGCGCCCGCCGGATACGCTTTCCACGATGCCGGCGTGTTCGATCATGTCGTCCATGTAGTGCTCCCGGTCAATGTCTCTGAGTGGAGGCGGACAGGGTTCAATCGTCGTCGTCTTCTTCGTCCATCTGGCGGCGCGGAACGGTTTGCGGGTCACAGATGATGCCCCGGTAGATTTCCACCCGGTCGCCCGGTTTGAGGGGGGCATCCAGCTTCACCAGCTTGCCGAACACGCCGACCTTCTGGGCGGCGAGGTCGAGGTGGGGAAACTGCTTGAGAATGCCCGAGGCGTCGATGGCTTCCCTGGCGGTGGATCCGTCGGCAACTTCGAGGGTCATCCACACCTGTTGGGAGGGTTCGGAATAGGCGATGCCGACTTGCATGATTCATTACTCCCTGGGTTTCAAGCGGCGGCAAGGGCCGATGTGTTGGCGGCTTCGGCTTGCTGGGCGCGACGGCGCTCCATGTACTGGCGGCCGGCCAGCAGCAGACCGAGGACGGCGAAGCCGCCGGGCGGCAGAATCATCAGCAGGGTTCCGCCGTAGCCGGGCAGGATCGTGATCTCCAGGAAGGAGAAAGCGGGGCCGAGGAGCAGACTTGCCTGGGAAAACAGCGTACCGGTGCCGATCAGTTCGCGGATCAGGCCGATCACCACCAAGGCCAGCGTGAAGCCGAGTCCCATGAAGAGGCCGTCAGCCGCCGAGGCGACCACTGTGTTGCGGGCGGCAAAGGCCTCGGCGCGGCCGAGTACGGCGCAGTTCACCACGATCAGGGCGATGAACATGCCGAGCACCTTGTAGAGGTCGTGCATGAAAGCGTTCATCACCAGGTCGACGATGGTCACCAGCGTAGCAATCAACACGATGTAGACCGGGATGCGCACCTGGGCGGTGACGAACATGCGCACGCTGGAAATGATGATATTGGAGGCGATCAGCACGGCCATCGTCGCCAGGCCCATGCCGAGCCCGTTGGTACCGCTGGTGGTCACGGCCATGGTCGGGCAAAGGCCCAGAACCTGGGCGAAGACGACGTTCTGGTCCCACAGGCCGTTGGCCGCGATTTCACGATAGTTGGTAGTCATGGCATCACTCCTTGGCGGCAAGCTGCGCCGGTTTGGTGAAGATCTCGTCCTTGTGGGCCGCGTAGAAGTCGAGGCCACCCTTGACGGCCTTGACGACGGCCCGCGGGGTAATCGTGGCTCCGGCAAACTGATCGAAGATGCCGCCATCCTTCTTGACGCCCCAGTGGGCGGTGTCCGGCTCGGCCAGGGATTTGCCGTCGAAGGCTGTGATCCACGTGCCCTTGGCAATCTCGATCTTGTCGCCGAGGCCCGGGGTTTCCTGATGCTTGATGACCCGCACTCCGAGGATGCGGCCCTTCACATCCACACCCATCAGGGCAACCACGTCACCGGCATAGCCGCGGCTCGCAACCTTGAAAACGGCGCCTTTCGGGTCGCTGCCGAGACGGGCGCGATAGACCGTGACCTTGCTGCCGTCGTCCTTGGTGAACTCGGTGGCGTCCTTCAGCAGATCGTTGTCGGCGAGGCCGTCAGGCAGAACCTGCTTGAGAGAGTCCTGCAGGTCTTTGGCCTCTGCTGCCCGGATCGAATCCAGGGTCGAATGGTTGGCGAGGGCCAGGGCTGCACTGGTGGCGAGTCCGATGACCCCCAGCAGCACGCTGTGGTAGCCGATCTTCTCGCGCAGTTGTTCGAAGTTCATGGTGTGGTCCTCGCGTCAGTCCTTGATTTGCAGCGGGCGGCCACGCTTGTCCCGGCCCAGGATGCGGGGCTTGGTAACTCGGTCGATCACCGGCGTGAGGCTGTTCATGAGCACCACGGCAAAGGCGACGCCCTCCGGATAGCCGCCCCAGGTGCGGATCACGTAGGTGAGAAAGCCGCAGCCGAAGCCGAAGATCAGCTTGCCTTTGTCGGTGGAAGGGGACGTGACGTAGTCGGTTGCTATATAGAAAGCACCCAGCATCACGCCGCCGGAGAGCAAGTGGGCACTGACGTCCAGATAACGGGCCGGATTGACGCTGTGTCCGATGGCGGCGGGAATGACTACCCCAAGCAGCATGGCGACCGGAATGTGCCAGGTGATGATGCCGAGGAAGAACATGCTCAGACCGCCGGCCGCGATGAGGAGACTGGCTGATTCGCCCAGGCTGCCGGCACGGGCGCCAATCCACGAAATGACCGGGGCGTGCTCACCGGTGAAGGAGTGGAGCAGATCGATGCCGCGGCTTAACTCTGTTTTGGCGTGGCCGAGCAGCGATGCGCTGGTCACGGCGTCGGGGATCGCCACGGTGCCGGCGATGAGGTGAATGCTCTCGATGAAACCCGGTGCGGCCGCCGCCGTGATGGGCAGGGGCATCACCCACAGGGTGAGCGGCACCGGAAAGGACACCAGCAGCGCCACCCGTGCCACCATCGCCGGGTTGAAAAGATTCTGGCCGATGCCACCGAAGACCTGCTTGCCGAAGACGATGGCCAGCAGCCCGCCGACTACCGCAACCCACCACGGCGCCCAGGGGGGCAGGGTCATGGCCAGCAGCCAGCCGGTGAGGATGGCCGAGCCATCGGTGAGTTGTGGTTTGGTAAGGCGCCCGGCCATACGGATGCAGGCCGCTTCCCAGAACACGCAGGAGCCGACCGTGAGCAGGAACAGGAAGATTGCCGGCCAGCCATACAGCCAGAAGCCGTAAAGCGTTGCCGGCACCAGCGTGGCCTGCACGAGGAACATCGTGCGGCTGACCGAAGCCTTGCCAGGTACGTGGGGCGCGGCCGCGGGGGCGGCCTGGGCGATGGATAGCTGGCTCATGCTCATGCTCCGGTGGTTTCCTTCTTGGCCGCCGCTGCGGCTGCGGCCGCTGCCTTGTCGGCCTTGCGCTTGGCTGCGGCTTCGGCCTTCTCGCGCGTTTCCCGCTCAATGCGTTCGGTACGCCTGACGGCGAGCTTTTTCGTCGATTCGTTACGCAGCTTGCTGCGCTCCTGCGCCCATAGCTGGCCCTTGGCGTGGGTGAAGTACTGGACCAGCGGAATCCGCGATGGACACACGTAGGAACAGCAGCCGCAGGAAATGCAGTCGCCGAGGCCGAGCTGTTCGGCACCATCAAGCTTGTCGGCCCGGATGTTGTTGACCATTTCGAGAGGCAGGAGCCCCATCGGACAGGCGCGGATGCAACTGCCACAGCGGATGCAGTTGCGGGCGTCCTCTTCGGCAACTTCGGTGGCGGTAAACGCGAGGATGCCAGCGGTGCCCTTCACCACCGGCACATGGGCATGGGGGATCACCGAGCCCATCATCGGCCCGCCCATGATCAGGCGCGCGGCCTCGCCCTTGTAACCGCCCGAGAAGGCGATGAGATCCGACACCATGGTGCCGACCAGGATTTCGTAATTGCCCGGATTGGCCATGGCGCCGCCGTTGAGGGTCATCAGCCGGGAGACCAGCGGGCGGCCTTCGTAGATGGCCTGGCGGGTGGCGAAGGCGGTGCCCACGTTATGGACGATCACGCCCACGTCGGCGGCCCGGGCATCGGAGGGCACCTCCTTGCCGGCGAGCTCGAGGATCAATTGACGGTCGGAGCCCATCGGGTAGCGGGCCGGCACGGGGCAGATCCGGATCTCGGAGTAAGGGGCGGCCGCCTTGCGCATGGCGGCAATGGCTTCCGGCTTGTTGTCCTCGATGCCGACGAGGGCTTCTTTCGCCCCTGTGGCGTGAAGCATGATGCGGATGCCGCCGATGATGCCGTCCGGCGAGTCGCGCATCAGACGGTCGTCGCAGGACAGGTAGGGCTCGCATTCGCTGCCGTTGATGATGAGCTGGGTAATCCTGGAGCGCAGACCGAGGGCCAGCTTGACCGCTGACGGAAAGGTTGCACCACCCAGACCGACGACACCCGCTTCCGCCACCTTGCGGGCCAGATCGGCAGGGGCGAGGGCAAACGGATCGTGGATGGGCTCGGTGGCGATCCAGGAGTCATCCCCGTCACTGTCAATGGTGACGGCCAGGATGGGGAGGCCGGACGGATGCGGAGCAGTGATCTCGCCAATGGCAGTAACCTTGCCGGACGTGGAGGCGTGGATCGGTGCCGAGATGTTCCCCTGCGCTTCGGCGATGCATTCACCCTTGAGCACATGCTGACCAACCACGACGCGCGGCCGGGCCGGCGCACCCACATGTTGGGAGAATGGAATGTATACCCGCGGCGGAACCGGAATCCGGCGGGCCGTGACGTCGGCCGCCGGCCGCTTGTGGTCGTCCGGATGAACACCCCAGGAACTCTTGAAAAAATCCATGAAACCCATGTCGTTCTCCTCAGGCGGCGAGCGGCTTCGGCCACACCCAGTGCTGCACGGTGATCGGCAGCGGCTTTAGGGAGAGGGCTTCCGTCGGGCACTTTTCGACGCAGCTGTTGCAGCCGGTGCAGGCTTCGCGCAGCACGTTGTGAATCTGTTTGGCGGCGCCGATGATGGCGTCGGTGGGGCAGACCTTGGCGCAGCGGGCGCAGCCGATGCATATCTCTTCGGAGACGACAGCGATCTTCGGACCGTCGTCCTTGAGTTGGGTCAGATCGATGGTTATGCCCATCTTGGCGGCGAGCGCGGCGGCCAGGGCTTTGCCTCCCGGCGGGCAGCAGGTAACGTCGGCAGAGCCGTCGACAATCGCGTTGGCTGCGCCCGAACAGCCGGGAAAGCCGCACTGTCCGCAGTTCGAGCCGGGCATCATGGCCTCTATTTCACCGACAAAGGCGTTGCCCTCGACGGCGAAAATCCGGTCGGCAAAGCCGAGGATGAGCCCGAGGATCAGGCTCAACAGGGTCAGGCTGGCAACGGCGATGATCATCTGGTTCTCCTTGCGACAAGCGGCTCAGTTGAAGTTCAGGCCGGAAAAACCCATGAAGGCGAGGGCGAGCAGGCTGGCGGTCATGAAACTGATCGGTGCCCCGCTAAAAGCCGCAGGCACGCGGGCCAGGGCCAGCCGCTCCCGCAGGCCGGCGAACATCAGCAGAACGAGGGAAAAGCCGACTGCGGATCCGAATCCGAACATCACTGCATGAAAGAAGCCCTGCTTCTCCTGTGCGCTGATGAGCGGCAGGCCAAGAACAGCACAGTTGGTCGTGATCAGCGGCAGGTAGATGCCGAGAGACTGATAGAGGCCCGGTGACGATTTGCGGATGAACATTTCGACAAACTGGACGACCGCAGCGATGACCAGGATGTAGATCAGGATCCGCAGATATTCGATGCCGAAGGGCCCAAGAATGAAGTTCTCCAGGGCCCAGCAGGCACCGCTTGCGAGGGTGATCACAAAGGTGGTCGCCATTCCCATGCCCATCGCAGCGTCGATCTTCTTGGAAACCCCCATGAAGGGGCACAGCCCAAGAAACTTGACCAGCACAACGTTGTTGACGATGGCGGTGGATAACAGGAGAAGGGCAAACTCGTTCATGGCAGCAGGCACAGGTGAGTGTTCTGCCCTCTCTGTCGCATACTGCGTGCCAGCCAGCCGCCCGATCGAAAACCCTTTTAAGTGCAGGTGTTTAGCTGTCTGGCACGGTTTCGGTGCGGCGAAGGCTTGCGACAATTGTCGGGAAGCCGACAGTCGTGGGGCGCGCTTGTTCTCCGTCGCCCCCGGATAGTGGTCTGCGTGCTGTTTTCCTGTGAGGTACGCGTCCTGTGAAGAGCCACACACCGTAACGCTCACCGGCTTTCCCGCGGCGCAATAAAGTTGATCTGTGTCAAAATGTCGCCCTTATCGCGGCGTATCCTTCCGCGGAAGCCTGCCGACGGTCCGCTGTCGTGCAGTCAGGGGGGTTTTGTTTTTTCTAAGATGAGGTGACTCACATGCAATCGCAGACTTACAACTATAAAGTCGTGCGGCAGTTCGCCATCATGACGGTGGTTTGGGGCATTGTAGGCATGCTGGTTGGCGTTATCGCCGCAGCACAGCTGGTATGGCCCGAATTGAACTTTGCCGAATGGTTCCACTTTGGACGGCTTCGCCCGCTCCACACCAACGCCGTGATTTTTGCGTTTGGTGGCTGTGCCCTTTTTGCGACGTCCTACTACTGCGTCCAGCGTACCTGCCACACCCGTCTCTTTGCCCCAGGCCTTGCTGCCTTTACTTTCTGGGGCTGGCAACTGGTGATCCTTCTCGCTGCGATCACGCTCCCTCTGGGCTACACGTCCGGCAAGGAGTACGCCGAGCTGGAGTGGCCGATCGACATCCTGATTACCGTCGTCTGGGTTTCCTACGCGATTGTGTTCTTCGGTACGATCGGGACCCGCAAAACCTCCCACATTTATGTGGCTAACTGGTTTTACGGCGCTTTCATCATTACGGTGGCATTGCTGCACCTGGTCAATAGCGCCGAGATCCCCGTTACCCTGACCAAGTCCTATTCAGCCTACGCTGGTGTTCAGGATGCAATGATCCAGTGGTGGTACGGCCATAATGCGGTGGGTTTCTTCCTGACCGCGGGCTTCCTCGGCATGATGTATTACTTCGTGCCCAAGCAGGCTGGCCGTCCGGTGTATTCCTATCGCCTGTCGGTGGTGCACTTCTGGGCGCTGATTTTCACCTACATGTGGGCTGGTCCGCACCACCTGCATTACACCGCGCTTCCCGACTGGACCCAGTCCGTGGGTATGGTCTTCTCCCTGATCCTGTTGGCTCCGTCCTGGGGCGGCATGATCAACGGCATCATGACCCTGTCCGGCGCCTGGCATAAGCTGCGCACCGACCCGATCCTGAAGTTCCTGATCACCTCCCTGTCTTTCTATGGCATGTCGACCTTCGAAGGTCCGATGATGTCCATCAAGACGGTTAATGCCCTGTCCCACTACACCGACTGGACCGTTGGTCACGTGCACTCCGGTGCTCTTGGCTGGGTTGCGATGGTCTCAATCGGCGCGATGTACTACCTGATCCCGCGGATGTACGGCAAGACCGAGATGTATTCCACCAAGCTGATCACGACCCACTTCTGGGTTGCGACTACCGGCGTTGTGCTTTATATCGCCGCACTGTGGATCTCGGGCGTTATGCAGGGACTGATGTGGCGTGCCACCAACCCGGATGGCACCCTGACTTACTCCTTCGTCGAATCCGTAAAGGCTAGCTACCCGTTCTGGACCATCCGTGTTGTGGGCGGTGTGCTGTTCCTGGCTGGCATGCTGATCATGTTCTACAACATGGTGAAAACGATCGCCGGTCAGAAGGCTTATGACGCTCCGGTGCTGGCACCTGCTGGCGCTCACGCCTGATCGGGAGGAAAAATAATCATGGCTCAATCGAATCACGACTTTATCGAACGCAAGGTTGGCTGGCTGATCGTTTTTACTCTGCTGACCGTCAGTGTTGGTGGCCTCGTAGAGATCGTTCCCCTGTTCTTCCAGCACTCGACCACTACTCCGGTAGAGGGTCTCAAGCCTTATGACCCGGTGCGCCTCGTTGGCCGGGACGTGTACATCCGCGAAGGTTGTTTTAACTGTCATTCGCAGATGATCCGTCCGTTCCGTGCCGAAACTGAGCGCTACGGCCATTACTCCGTTGCCGGCGAATACGTCTATGACCACCCCTTCCAGTGGGGTTCCAAGCGTACTGGTCCGGATCTGCATCGTGTTGGCGGCCGTTACTCCGACCAGTGGCACCGCATCCACCTGTTGAACCCGCGCGACGTTGTGCCCGAGTCCAACATGCCTGCTTTCCCTTGGCTTGACCGTCCGGCCAGAGTGGACGACATCGAAGCAAAGATGACGGCGCTTCGCAAGGTTGGTGTCCCCTACTCCGACGAGGAGATCAAGGGCGCCCGCAAGGCACTTGAAGGCAAGACCGAGCTAGAGGCAGTGATCGCCTATCTGCAAGGGCTTGGCACTGCGCTGAACGCCGGCAAGCCGGCTCCGGTTGCCGAGGCCGCTCAAACGGCAGCTCCGGCTGCTGACGCCTTGGGCAAGGTCTTCTTTGAGGTTGGTTCGAGCGCACTGCCGGCAGATGCAACTGCTGCTGTCAATACCGCTGCCGAGTTCCTCAAAGGTAAGGCTGATGCCAAACTCGATTTGACCGGCTACACCGACAAATCCGGTGACGTCGAAAAGAACCTCGAGTTGGCCAAGGAGCGCGCCAAGGCTGTCCGCGAAGCGCTGAAGGCTGCGGGTGTTCCGGAAGACAGGATTAACATGAAGCCGCCGGTCAGCATTACCGGTTCTGGCGACAATGCTGAAGCCCGTCGTGTCGAGCTCAACCCGGCCAGTTGATCGGCTTCGGGAAGACCATTCTGAGAACGAAGGAGTGTGACCTTGGATATCAATGATGCACGTACGGTGCTGACCGTTATGGGATTGGTGTGTTTCATCGCCATTTCCCTGTGGGCGTTCAGCGGGCGAGCGCGTAAGGGATTTGACGAGGCAGCACTCCTGCCGTTCAGCGAGGACGACTTGCCGGTCCTGGATGCAGGGCGGCAAACCAAGGAAGGAAATAAAAATGGCTGACTTTGTTAGCGGTTTCTGGAACGCCTACGTGATGGTGCTGGTGTTCCTGAGCATCGGTTTCTGCGTGTTCGTTCTGGTCTCGAATACGACCAAGCGGACGTCGGGTCCCGTGGGCTTGCATGACCACATCTGGGATGAAACCCTGCAGGAATACAACAATCCTCTGCCGCGTTGGTGGATGTACATGTTCTGGATCACGATCATTTTTGCGATCGCTTATCTGGCGATGTACCCGGGCTTTGGTAACAACCAGGGCAAACTCGGCTGGTCTGCAGTGGGTCAGTGGGAAGCAGAGCAAAAGGCTGCAGCCGAGAAGTACGGTCCGATTTTCGCCAAGTTCCGCAGCATGGATCTCAATGCGGTGGCTGGCGACAAGGAAGCCAATGCGATGGGGCAGCGTTTGTTTGTCACCTACTGTGCTCAGTGCCACGGTGCGGATGCCAAGGGCGCCAAGGGGTTCCCGAACCTGACCGATGCCGACTGGCTGTATGGTGGTGAGCCGGAAACCGTCAAGACGACGATTCTCGGCGGTCGTCAGGGCATGATGCCGCCGTTCGGCCCGGCTCTCGGTGCGGATGGGGTGAAGGATGTGGCTAACTTTGTTCGTTCCCTCTCCGGCCTGGCCCATGATTCCCTGCGGGCTCAGCGCGGCAAGGAACTGTTTGCCCAGAACTGTGTGGCTTGCCACGGTCCGGAAGCGAAGGGCACGCCAGCTCTCGGCGCCCCGAACCTGACCGACAAGACCTGGTTGTATGGTTCTGCCGAAGCGACGATCATCGAAACCGTGACCAATGGCCGCACCAATCAGATGCCTGCATTCCAGGACTTCCTGGGTGAAGACAAGGTGCATCTGTTGGCTGGCTACGTTCTGAGCCTCTCAAAGAACGTTGCTGCGCCAGTTGAAGCAAAGAAATAAGGCTGTTAAGGAGTAATATTGCTCCTGTTAAAGAACTCCCCGGGCCGGTCCCGGGGAGTTTTTGAGATTAAATATTAGAATATTATTATTTAACTATAATGAGCCAGCCAGACACCCAAGCCCCAAAAAAGCCCGACCCGCAAGCGAAGGCCGGTGGAGAAGCCGAAGACACTTTGTACGCTGTCCGGCAAAAGGTTTATCCCCGTGCGGTTAGCGGGATATTTGCGACTTGGCGCTGGATTCTGGTGTGGGCAACCCAGCTGATTTTTTACGGTTTGTGCTGGCTCCCCTGGGGAGACCGCCAGGCTGTTCTTCTCGATGTTGTTGAGCGCAAGTTCTACATTTTCGGTTGGGTGTTCTGGCCGCAGGATGTGTTTTTTCTGGCAATCCTGCTGATTATCAGCGCCTATTCATTGTTCTTCTTTACCGCTGTTGCCGGACGTTTGTGGTGTGGCTACGCGTGTCCCCAGACCGTTTACACCGAAATCTTCATGTGGATCGAAGAGAAGATCGAGGGTAATCGCAGCCAGCGCATGAAGTTGGATCAGGCTTCCTTGAGTGCCCGGAAGGTTGGTACCAAGGCGGCCAAGTTCGGTGCTTGGGGGCTGGTCTCATTGTGGACCGGGTTTACGTTGGTTGGCTACTTCACGCCCATCCGCGAACTGGTTGGCGAAGCGATGACTTTTAGCTTTGGTCCATGGGAGTTGTTCTGGATCTGCTTCTATGGTGGCTTTACCTACCTGTTTGCCGGCGTAATGCGGGAGCAGGTCTGCAAGTACATGTGTCCGTACGCCCGTTTCCAGGCTGTGATGTTCGATCCTGATACGCTCGTTATCACCTACGATCCCGACCGTGGCGAGCCGCGCGGCCCCCGCAAGAAAGGCGTCGATCCGAAAGTCGTGGCCAAGGGCGATTGCGTTGATTGCGGAATTTGTGTCCAGGTTTGCCCTACAGGTATTGATATCCGCGAGGGAATGCAGTACGAGTGCATTGGTTGTGCTGCCTGCATCGACGCCTGCGATCAGGTGATGGACAAGATGAATTACCCGAAGGGGCTGATCCGGTACACCACTGAAAACGCAATGAAGCGGCACTGGGGCCGGAAGGAAATCGTCGGTCATGTATTGCGGCCACGAATCATGATCTACGCTGCCGTGCTTGTCGTTATCTGTGCTGCCTTTGTCTGGGGGCTTGCCACTCGGTCCACGCTGCGTGTGGATGTCATCAAGGACCGGTCGACCCTCAGTCGTGAAGTGGAGGGTGGCTTGATAGCCAACGTGTACAATCTTCAAGTTATGAACATGACCGAGAAGCCACGTCGGTTCGCCTTGTCGGTGAGCGGTCTTGATGGTGTCAGAATCACCCCCGCCGAGCCTTTTGATGTAGACGCCGCCGGCCTGAAGGCTGTGACGGTGGAGGTTGCAGTTCCTCCCGAGTCCGGCAAGCCGGGGTCGAATACCGTTTATATCGAGGTTAAGGCGCTGGATGACGAGACGGTTTCTGTTCGTGAAAAAACAGCATTCCTGCTGCCCCGATAAAGACTGATACGAATGAATATGAGCGCTACCCAACCCAACCATAGCCCGAATCCCTGGTACAAGGAGCGCTGGACCTGGCTCCTGATGCTGATGCCCGCTACCGCCGTAGTCGCTGGCAGTATCACCATGTGGCTGGCCGTGACGACCTTCGACGGGCTGGTCACGGACGACTATTACAAGCAGGGGCTGGCCATCAATCAGACCCTGGCCCGGGCAACGGTAGCCATGGACTTGGGTCTAACGGCGCAGGTGCGATTTACGGCTGAAGATGTCGCTGTCGTCCTTGCCGCAAAAAAAGGGGTTGAGCTGCCCGCCAAGCTGCTGGTCACTCTTGCCCATCCGACCAAGGGTGGGCTTGACCAGAAGCTAGTTCTCGAAGGCGCTGCTGGCGTCTATCGCGGCAAGGTTCAGTCCGCACTGAACAGCGCTCACTGGAAAGTGCTACTAGAAGATGAGTCCCGCAGCTGGAGGCTGTCAGGGACCACATTCCTCCCCTCAGAGACAGAGATTCGGATTGATTCAGCCGATCTCAAACCTGTAGATTGACAAGGAGGATGTCATGGCCTGGAAAGAGTTGTTCAGTACCGATATTGGGATTCTGAGCTTGCTTACGATTGGTTTCGTCCTGGTAATCGGGACGTACATGTACCGTTTTGCCAAGAGCCATATCGCAGAGGACGAGAAACGTTCGCACAGTTGAAGTTTGCGGGTCTATTGAAGGCCTGCGCCCAGGGAGCTAGAGCATGTTGAAGCTGATTCAGGTTTTATGGCCTTCGTTTCTGGTGGCCGGGATAGTCGAGATTATTTTTTTCACCGTGGTTAACCCGCAGGAGCTTTATTTGTGGGGGCAGGCGGTCCATTTTTCGGCCATCGCAACATACTCCATCGGCTTCTTCGGCTTCTGGCTCATTTGCGCCGCGTCGAGTCTGGCAACGCTCTTCTTTCAGCAAACATCTGACGAGATAAATCGCACGGACGGCGCTTGAGAGAAGCGGGGCGCTGGGCCCCAGTGGTTCCGCACCAGCACCTAAAAACAGGAAAGCCCCGCAAGACATTCGCGGGGCTTTCCTGTTTTGCATTGATGCACAGGTGTGCTTGTCGTCGGCCTAGCGATAGACAAGTACCGGAATCTTGCTATGGGTCAGCACCTTCTGGGTCTCGCTGCCGAGTAGCAGCCCGCTCAGCCCCCGCCTGCCATGGGACGCCATGAAGATCAGGTCACATTGATTCCGTTCGGCCGCTTCGATGATCGCTTCGTAGGGAACTTCACTGATGACGGTGTCGCCATTGGATTCGATGCCGGCAATGTCTGCCTCGGTCTTTGCTCGCGCCAGGATCGACCCCGCTTCTGCTGCCGCCGCACGGCTGAACTGTTCGGGGGTGGTCGGGTCTATCAAGGCGCCCTCGCCGTAGATCGGCATGGGGAAGTCCGGTTGTGAATAGAAGAAGGTCACCCTTGCATTGGCTTCTTTGGCAAAGACGATGGCTCTCGCAACCGTTGAGTCGGACAACTCCGAGCCGTCGGTGGGAACCAGAATGTTCTTGAACATGATGATGCTCCTGAGGACCTTGGTGGCCTCATTATACGGCGGGCTCTCTTCGTCTTCCGCTTGATGAATGTCAATCGGAGCGCAAGGAGCCTGGATCACGATTACTACTGGGCACAGGGCAGTGCTGTCAGCATCTTGCCCGTTTCTTGTGGCCCGCACCGAAGGAGTTCCCGATCATGTCACGCCACGAATCCGCCCCTCCGATCGACTTTGCCCGAAAGTCGCTGCAGCAGTTTCATGAGACCGTTGAGTCATCTGTCGACCCTCTCGGCATGACTGCTCCACTGCTTCATGCACAGCTTGCATGGGCGTCTCATCCGCAGGAATTGGCCGAAGCCATGGCAAAGATGACCGACAGCTTGTGGGCTCTGCAGTGGCACAGTTGGCGGCGTTTGCTCGGTTTGCCCAGTCAGGATCCGGTCAGACCGCACGGGGATGATGATCGTTTCGCTGACCCGGTGTGGGCCGAATCGCCTTCCTGGGATGTCGTGAAAGAGTGGTATCTGGTTCTGACCCACCACACCCAGGACATGCTCTACGAGACGCCGGGGCTCTCTCAGAAGGAGCGTCGTCGGGCGGCGTTCTGGTGGCGGAATTGGCTCAATGCGATGGCTCCGTCCAACTTTTTGTGGACGAATCCGGTTGCGATGCGGATTGCGATGGAAACCCACGGGGAAAGTCTGGTTCGCGGCTTCCAGAACTTTCTTGCCGACATGGACGCCGGCAACATTCGCATGACCGACCCGGGCGATTTCAAGGTTGGAGAGAATCTGGCAGTGACGCCGGGGAAGGTCGTGTTTCGCAATCGGCTGCTGGAGGTCATTCACTACACGCCGACCCGGCCCCAAGTTCATGGAACTCCGGTCGTGATTGTTACGCCGTGGATCAACAAGTTCTACATCCTCGACCTGAATCCCAAGAAAAGCATGATCCGGTATCTGCTTGATCAGGGGCTTGATGTCTTTATCACCAGTTGGAAAAACCCGGGTGCGGAGATGCGCGAGGTGCGCTTCGACGACTATCTGACCGAAGGTATACAGGCGCTGGTAGACACGGCCAAGGGTGTAACCGGGGCAGAAAAAGTCCATGCGGTAGGCTATTGCATCGGCGGTACCGCCTTGTCGGCCTACATGGCATGGGCCAACAAGCACTTTGCGCCGGACGATGTTCCGGTCGCTCACTGGACCCTGTTCACCACGCTGGTGGATTTTCACAAGCCGGGCGATATCGAAGTCTTTGTAGACGAGAGCAGTATTCGCTTCATCACCCAGAACATGGAGCGCAAAGGTTATCTGGATGGTGCCGAGATGGCTTCCTCGTTCCGCCTGCTGCGTTCGAACAGCCTGATCTGGCATTACGTGGTGCATGGCTGGCTGTACGGCGAAACACCGCCGCCTTTCGATGTCCTTTACTGGAACATGGACACGACGCGCATGCCTTACGCGATGCATGCCTGGTATCTAAGGGAGCTCTACCTGCACAACAAGCTGATCGAGAAGGAGGCCCTGACGCTTGCCGGCGAGACGATTGATCTGGGAGCCATCAGTCAGCCGGTGTACGCAGTGTCTGCGGAAGACGACCATATTGCACCGTGGCGCCAGACTTTCCGGACAATGAACTATGTTGCGGGACCAAAGCGTTTCGTGCTGTCGAGCTCCGGCCACATTCTTGGCATCGTCAATCCACCGGTCAAGCCACCCAAGCGGAAGTTCTGGGTTGGTCAGGCTCGGCGGAGCGACACGGCGGATGGCTGGCACGGCGGTGCAGAAATGCATCAAGGCAGCTGGTGGGAAGACTGGATGGCGTGGCTCAAGCCTCAGTGTGGCGAGATGCGTGACGCTGTGTCTGTTGCTGTTGATGCCTATCCGGCTCTTGCCGATGCACCTGGAACTTACGTGCTGGAGAGCTGAGTTCCTGCCGTGATCAGTTGCCAGGCCTCAAGGCGGCGGGCAAAGCTGAAGGCTGCGTTGGCCGGGCTCGTGGAGGGCAGGCGATGATAGCCGTACCCCAGGGGAGGCAGCGTTGTCAGAACATGTCGCCGGAAGGTCGTCTCGGCCATGGCGCCATTGAAGAACACGTGCTGGATGTTCGGGTGGTGTGCAAAGAAGTCGGCAAAGTTGTTTGGCACGATGCTCAGAGGGGTTATCTGGCTGTCCAGGCTGCCTTCGCGCTCGCAGCTCTGGAGTACATCCCATAGCGCAATTCCGGCCGACTTGAGTATCTCCAGCCTGGCCGGATAGGGGAGGCCGGGGTGGGCGCCCACGAGGTCGCCCAGAATTGGCCAGAAGAGGTTGCGTGGGTGGGCGTAATATTGCTCGGCACGTAGCGATGCGCCACCCGGCATGCTGCCCAGGATCAAAATACGCGCTGTTGGAGTTTCAATGGGCGGAAAGCTGTGGATCAGGGGCATGAGAGGCGGCGATCCTTAAAGAGTGCTGCTACATGTGTGAGACTTCACGGGACTGGGGTGAAGAACCGAACGCGGGTTGCCGTTATCAAATGATAGACATACTCATTATTGGTTCAGGAGCAAGGAATGAAGCAGCGTGCCCACGTGCTGGTGGTGGATGATCAGGCTGACAACCTCCTGATACTTGAGGATGTCCTGTCGGATCACTACGATGTCCATCCCGCTACAAATGGTACCGAGGCACTCGACTACCTGGCAACGGGGGGGCGTGCTGACTTGATCCTGCTGGATGTGATGATGCCGGATATTGATGGTTTCGAGGTTTGTCGGCGTCTCAAGTCCTCGGAGTCGACCCGGGCTATCCCTGTCATGTTCCTCACCGGGCTTGATCGGCCCGAGGATGAGGAGCTCGGCTTCTCCCTCGGCGCAGAGGACTTCATCCACAAGCCGATTTCGCCGCCGGTGGTCCGTGCCCGGGTGCGAACCCATCTGGCCCTCTCACGCGCTACCCGCGCACTTCAGCGCCGCAATGCCGACCTGGAACTCCTCGTTGCCGAACGCACGGCTGAAATCAGCGAACAAACCCGTCGTCTGGTCACCAGCAAGCAGGAAGTCATTGCAGCCCAGGCTGCCACCATCACCGCCTTTTGTGCACTTGCCGAGGCGCGCGACAACGAAACCGGCAACCATATTCGGCGCACCCAGCACTACGTGCGGATTCTTGCCGAGACGCTGCAAAGCCATCCACGTTTCCGTGGCGAATTGAATGAAGACGTTATCCAGCTGCTCTTCAAGTCTGCTCCGCTTCACGATGTGGGCAAGGTCGCGACGCCGGACGCCATCCTTTTGAAAAAGGGCAAGCTCACCCCGGAAGAGTGGGTAGTCATGAAGCTGCATTGCGAATATGGGCGTAACGCCATTGTTCAGGCTGAAAATGCCCTCGGCGGGGCTGTCGATGCTTCCTTTTTGCGTTACGCCGCTGAAATCGCCTACGGTCATCACGAGCGCTGGGATGGTAGCGGCTACCCCGAGGGGCTTGCCGGGGAGGCGATTCCTGTTTCTGCAAGGCTGATGGCCGTCGCCGATGTCTACGATGCCCTGATCTCCCGACGCGTCTATAAGCCACCGTTTCCCCATGAGCAGGCCATCGAGATGATTGTCGCGGAGAAGGGAAGCCATTTTGACCCGGACATCGTTGATGCCTTGCTGCTTGTTGCTGTCGATTTTGCCGCGATCGCCCGCAACTTCAGCGATGAGTCTGGTGAGGAAGGGGCTTCTGGCAGCTAGCGTGCGCTCGGCTTAGTCCGAGCGTCCGCTGCGCCAGATGGAAAGCAGAAGCCACAGTCCACCAATGACGGCCGCGATGAAGCCGAGCAGCCCGAAGGAGGGCAGGGCCGTTAGTGCAGCTGACCTGTCCGCGGTCATTACAATGGCCGATCCGATAATGAGGGCGGCAATCGAGATGGACAGGGCCAGCCGGCTGGCGGCCCGGTCGATCTGCTGACCAAACTGTTTGAGCGGTAGTATCTCGACCTGCACCTGGAGTTTGCCACGGCGCGCTGCACGCAGAAACTGGCGCAAATCTTTCGGCAGGCTGGAAACAAGGCCAATGGTGTCGGTAAGCGCGTGCCAGCCCCGCCGTGCAAGGGCGTCAGGTGTTGTCTGGGCCAGCAGGATGTTCTTCAGGAAAGGCGTGGCCTCCGCAGCCATGTCGAAGTCTGGATCAAGCTGACGACCCATTCCTTCCAGAGTGATAAAAGCCTTCAACATAAGTGCCAGATCTGGAGGCAGGGGCAGACCGTGCTCCCGCAGGATGCTGACCAGATCAGAGAGCATGGCTCCCATGTTGAGCCCATGTAGAGGGACGCCGTGATACATGTCGACGAAAGAGCCAATTTCGCTCTTCAAGCGTGTCAGCTCCGCGTCACCACCGCTGCTTTCCCCTTCGCTTCCCCAGTCGAGCAGCACTCCGGCAACTGTTTCTGTGTCGCGGGTCAACAGGCCATGCAACAGGCTTGCAACCTGAATCCGGCGCTCCTCCGGCAAACGCCCGACCATTCCAAAATCGATGAAGGCGATGCGATTGTCAGGCAGGTAGAAGACATTGCCGGGGTGCGGGTCGGCGTGGAAGAAGCCGTCTTCCAGCATCATCTTCAGCACCGCCTCTGCGCCCCGGCGGGCAAGCAGTTTGCGATCGAGGCCCGCAGCATCGGCGGCGGCCAGATCGCGCCCTGAGATACCTTCGACAAAGTCCTGTACGTTGAGTCGCTCCCCGCACCACTGCCAATGGATGCGGGGAATAAGAATCTCCGGGTGATCGATGAATTGATCCGCGATGCGTTCTGCGTTGCGGCATTCAGCGGCAAAGTCCAGTTCGCGGCGCAAGGACAAGGTGAATTGCCGGACCACCTCCTGGGGCCGGTAGCGGCGCAAATCGGGTGTTTCGGTTTCGATGATCTCGGCGAGGCGGGCGAGCAGGCGAAGATCCGCTTCGACGGTGGGGCGAATGCCCGGTCGCCGTATCTTGAGCACAACCGCGCTGCCGTCAGCCAGCTTCGCCCGGTGCACTTGGGCCAGAGAGGCTGCAGCCAAGGGATGGAGATCCAGTTCCGCGAAGATGTTCTCCGGTGGCTCACCCAGATCCTCGGTCAACTGTGCGTGAATCTCGGCAAAGGAGCGGGCGGGGGCATCGTCCTGCAGCTTGCTGAATTCGGCAATCCATTCGGGCGGGAAGAGGTCAACACGGGTCGCCAGAATCTGTCCCAGCTTGACGAAGCTCGGACCGAGTTCTTCCAGCGCACGGCGTACCCGGGCAGGCGGCTCCAGTCGCGCCAGTTGCTCCGGTTCCCGCCAGTGCAGGGCTTTGCCGGCTCCTTCGAGTGCCTGCGCCATGCCGATCCTGCGCACCATGTCACCAAAGCCATAGCGGATCAGAACGCCGGCTATTTCATGCAGGCGGCCCAAGTCGCGGACCGCACCGATCGCTTGCCAGAGCATCAGTTTCTCTTGGTCGTAAGGTGCATGATTGGCGTACGAATCTGAAGAGATTGCTGCAAAGTCGTCTCCTTTTGTCGGCCGGGAGTCAGCCGCACACCATTCTGTTGTCCAGGCCAGAATTTGCCAAGGGACCCTTTTGTTGTTTCATTGGAGCTTCCGCTGGCGTCATCGCTTGTTTTCAGGCCCGGGGCTGGTCACTGCGTGCGATAGTGGAGGCGCAGCCAGTGTGTTTTACCGAGTACAAGTGCTACTTCTGCGGGTAATCGCAGGGATCAATGACAAGGGACGGGAATCGAATGCGCAAGAAATGGGCAGCCTACGAGGATGCGGCACAGAGCGTCATCGCCGGAATGCGGGAGGCAATCAATCTGGCAACGGGTGGGGTGAGGCAAAAGGTTGAAGGCGCGAGCGGCATGCAGTGGGAACTTGATGCCAGAGCCTGGCAAGAAGGTGCCGATGGCTTTCTTCTCGTAGAGGTGAGGCAGTACGATTCACCCCTTAATCAAGAGGCGCTGGCTGTCATTGCGTGGCGCATACAGGATATGGATGGCTCTGGCCGAATTGCTGCTTCACTTCTTCCTCAGGAAACGTGTTTTTCGCCAGCCGCCAATGCGGCTGATAGCGAGTACCTGCGCTTGACCGATGACAGCACTGCCCAAAATTACATCGCCGAATTCCTGAGCCGTCGCTTTCACAGCCTGACCGTGAGGGGCAATCTCTGATTCTCAGAGGCCACTTTCAATGGCAAGCCCAGAAGCTCTGGCTGATGGTGAGGCGGCTGGTCATATGGACGTAAAAAAGGCCGGAAACCCTGATTTTACTGGGGTTTCCGGCCTTCTCCGGATTGCTCCGGACTCGATTCTGGTGGAGCCGGGGGGAGGCTCCACCCGGAATATAATCTCCAACAAAATCAACGGCCTAGCGCACAGATTGTAGGGGGGTGGCACACCGAAGTGGCACACCTGAGTGGAGCCTAGCACTGTTCGCTTCCTAATGGAGGAATCGAACTCCCGTCCTCACTGTCGCCGGCAATGCCCCCGGGCTCCGTATAGGCCCGCCAGCGGGTTTTTCATGTATCGGGAGGGCCGCGGTGATGCAGGGCTTCAAAGCCGGCTCCGGGGTTTTCTGGTGGCTTTGGGGTGGGGCGTCTAAGCTTCGCCCGGTGCGGCTGGGCTTTCTATAAGAGTTCGTGAAAATCATCGTCAGTTGAAAGACGCTATCCTTTGAGCAAAGTCAGATCCTTCTAGGACTTCACTTCAAAGGGGGGCGGGTCTTCGTCCTCGCCCATGAGTTTGTCGATGCGGTCAAGCTCTGCTTCAAGTCTCGGTGACTGATTGAAGATATCCGGGAAAAGCGAAGTCAAGGTGTCGGGTCCGTGTGCTTTGTCGCGATGGATCGGCGAAGCCAATCCGTCCGACTGCTTGGCAGCTCCTTCTGTCTTCACTTGCGCACGGACTGAATGAACCGGCTTGGCCGGTTCATCATCGGCTGTGATGTGAGTGGCAGTGGGTGAAGGTGTTGTAGATACTATTATTAGAGCGGGTGCCGTTGAACTGCCGTATCCCGCGCTGTGGTTGGGTTCTTCGTCGCTGGCAGTAGGGGAAATCCCCGGAAAATCCGCATCGGCTACCATTGAGGGGGCGCTTGTCTTGCGCGGCTTGACCTGCCAGCGGGCGCTAAGCTCGCGAAGCTTTTCATAAGCCAAAGCGTTAAGCGTTTCGTCCGCGACGGTCGAGCCTCTGAAGGTGCTGGTGCCGCTTTGCTTTCCGACGATGCTCGCGTGTCGGCGGCGATACTTCCCCCTCATGCCAAGCTGTGTTGGGCTCCAGTGCGCAAGCGCATATCTGGCGGCGGGGTGTAGATCGTCCGATAGTCTTCTGAACTTGAAATGCTCCGCCAGCTTTGTGAAGTCGAGTCGTTCAAGCTCTTCCAGTGTTGAACATGGGCAAGCCTTACCCTTCAGCGTGATCTCGAAGCGCGCTCGGTGCTGTGACGCATGGAGCTGCTGCGGTTTGCCGTCATCGCCTTTCCCGTCATGCGTCTTCACATACGCGTGGTAGCGGATATTTGCGCTTTGATCGTTCCTGTCCGTGAGGTTCCAGCCATCTTCAAAGTGTCGAACTATGGATGCTCGGTTTTCAAGAGCGGTCAGGTAGGGGCGTCCTTCTCCGGCTTTTCGATAAAAATACCAGTTGTCTCCAGGTGGCGAGGTCGAGAACCTGCAACGGTCCGTCACGATCTCCGCGAGGTCATGGACGCTTGCCCCATCGGTGTATGCATCAAGTGAAACCTCGATGCTTGTTAGGCGTGGAGAGCCTTGAATTATCAACTTACACCCAACATACACAAACAAAGAGCTGATCGCCTGAAAGCTCTTCGGGTCTTGAACCCGGCATCGAAAGATCGTGCTTGCGGTGTTTTCAAAACCTCTTTCAAACGGCTTCCCGGTATCTTCATTGCAACCGGTAACGAATGAGAAAGCACCTTTCACGAGAGCGTGAAGATGCTTTGCTTGAGTCCGTTGTGTCGTCCTGATTTCAAGCTCAAGCCAATCGACGGCGGCTTTCAGTCGAAGTCCTGCCTCTCCCGAGGAGCTAGTGTGCGTGTGCAGAGAGTAGGCCATTGACTCGACACAGTGCTACAACCGGAGCGCCGCTCTTGTCGAACTTATTGATCCGCCAGCCACGTCCGCTATCGACTGACAGTGTTGTCGGTTTGACGGGTGTCCTTCCCGCGCTGGGAACAGCGGCAAGAATCTGTGCGATGAATACCTTCACGTCCGAAAGTGAATAGATAGGGCGGAATGCTCGCCCATCGCTTTGTCGGGCACAGGGTTTGAGGGTATGGCCTGCAAGGCTCTGCCTTCCACGAATGTTGTCAGCCAGAAAGTTCCCCCAGTTGCGAAGCGGTCCAAGTTGAGCGCGAAGGAAGAAAGCCGTATCGGCGGCGCTGATGGTTTCAATGGGCGTCTTCATGATTTGCCTTTCCGCCGAATCTGAACGTCTTGATCATCTGCGACAGTCTTGTAGTCGATCATGTCGGCTGGGCTACTTTGTCGCAGTGCGGCCCGGCCTGCTTCCATCATCTCTCGCCCATGCTCGATAGCCTGTTCTGGCGTTACGTCGAAGACCATAAGCGGCTCGTTGATGACTACCTGAACAAATACGCGGCCTTCACTGGTGGCGAGGTTTGCGCTTCCACCTTTCCACTTTCGTCCGTTGGTCGAAGCACCGTCAGTGCCAATCCCGAAGGCCTGCGCGACCTGCGCCGCTCGTCCGGTCAGCTTGATGCTGCCGAGTTGCCGGCCCTTCTCGAACTCTATGAACTTCTCCAGTTCGCCGCGAGCGTAGAAGATACCGCCGCTGATGCGCTGAAAGGGGATACGGTAGGGAACGCGCCGCGATTGGTTCCGGTTGTTCTGAAGCCATCCCGCCCACTCTTCGGCCGTCCGGCCGTGAAGCTCTTCACTCAGGGCTTGCGCCGCCATGCTGTTGCTCAAAAGCTCTTCGCTCATTGCTGCCTCGTCTGATTATCCACAATGGGCGCAGATTACGCTTCAATCACAAATCAGTCAATATAAGATCGAAAAGTGATTGATGTGGTGCAGGGCTTCAGATACACTTCGTTCGGCTCATAAGTTGTAAGTTATGCGCTGTGTCAAAGCAGGGGTCAAAGGGTGGGTCACAAGATACAAAATTGACTTGTGACCTACGATCAAAGCAAAGCGGTATCTTTTGAGCTAGAGAGGTTGCAATGTCCGCACGTATCGCCTACTTCCGCGTTTCAACGTCTGATCAATCCATTGAAGCCCAGCGTGCAGCGCTTGGTGACGGTGGCTTCGACAATGAATTTTCTGACGAGGGGATAAGCGGTGCCGTTCTGGCCGGTGAGCGTCCCGGTTTTGCGGATCTGCTGAAGTTCTGCCGGAAGGGCGATACGATCTTTGTGTATGCCGTTGACCGTCTGGGGCGTGATGCTATCGACGTTCAGCAGACGGTTCGCGCTCTGCTGAACAAAGGGGTCAGCGTTCACGTGCATGGTCTTGGTGTGATCGGCCCCGGCGTGGGCGAACTTATTCTAGCCGTGCTCGCGCAGGTCGCGGACATGGAGCGGAAGCGAATTGTTGAACGCTGTGAGGCCGGTCGTGTGGCTGCTCGCGCAAGCCTTGCCAAGACTGGCAAGACTCACAAGGGGAAAGAGAGTTTGGGACGCCCCTTTGCTGCTGATGCTAAGGCGGTTCAGGCGTGGCGCTACGAGAACAAGGCCAGCATTGCCAAGACCGCAGTTCAGTTTGATTTGAGTGAGGCGACGGTGAAGCGTTACTGCGCAGAGAAGAAGGTGGTTTGATTTTGGCTGTGATTTAGGCGAGGTGGCCCGCCCTAAAGGGCGGGAGCTCTGGTGGGCTAATTCCCTTTATCGTCGGCGGCTTGCTTCATTGGGCGATCATCGACGGTCAGAACTGGTGAAAATATTCAGGTAACATCCTCGCTCAACTCAATGGCCCGCTTGATTGCGGGCTTCTTTTTTGGAAGGAACCATCATGAAGACCATCACCGCTCTCCTCGCCCTGTGTCTTGTCTCACCCTTCGCCTCTGCGGGTGGCGCGACCCTGTGCGCTGTCTATGAGTTTGCAGAGCTTCAAACCTTCACCGGGTCGGAGCTTGTCGAGAAGTTCAGCGACTACATGAGAAAGGCTCAAGCCGCTCCTGCTGGGAGTCTGGAGTTCGTCGGCTGTATGGAGCAAGCGGATCGCGTTCTTCGCATTCAGAAGCTTCGCAAGGAAGCTGCCGCTGCCGCCAAGAAATGACCCGGGTTCTCGTCTGTGGCGGCCGTAGCGTCGTTTAGCTTGTGATTTTCGCCTTTGCGCCCTGCTTCTTTGTGAAAGTAACATCTTCGATGCAGGGGAACATTGTGAGCAGTTCAGGGGGCAGTTTGAAGGCTTCCACTGTGGGCTTTCGCTTTGTTGCATCGCGCGTGTTCCAATAGACCTTTCCCGTGACAAGCTCGGCTTCGTGCCCGACGACGGGGGCGAGCAAGTGCGGCGCCGTTCCGGCGTCAAGGATGCGCGTGATAAAGAGGTGGCGGAAGCTGTGAAAGACGGTTGCTTGTTTTTCCGTAAGGCCGGCGCGATCTCTGAATCCTTGAAACCAGTTCGAGGCTCCTTGTGCGGGGCCGTCCCGGCGTTCGTGGTTAAGGTCATGGAAGAATTTAATTTGCCCCTTCTCCCGTAGCGTCTCAACGTAGCGAAGTAGCCCCATTCTGACAAGCTCCGGATGTATGGGAACAAGGCGCTTTGCGTTCGCGTTTTTGACGTGCTTTCCTCTGGTGCCTTTCTCTTCGTCACCCGGCGCCGCGGTGTCGTTGATATCGTTGATGTCGATGCAGGGGACGCCGTCGATCTCGACAAAGTCCTTCAGCTCAAGCTGGCAAAGCTCGCCCAGACGCGCGCCGGTGAAGACGGCTAGAGGGATAAGCCAGAAGCTATAGGTGCTTCGGAAATGCTTTGTTAGATAGGCTGGGTGACTGAGAAGCGCCCGCAGTTCGTCGCACGTGAAGGGGCGGCGAGCGCTTTCGTTGTTGCTGGCCTGTCCGTAGCCCCTGAATGGGTTTGCATCGATTCCCCATGTCCTTTTTTCTTCAAGTGCCCACTCGAACATGGTTGAGACACGTTCCATTTTCTTGCTGGCGTTGCTCTCGGATTGTGGCGGATCACCCATAGCCAGTAGTTCGGAAATTTCCTTCCCGCGATACTTTGCAATGCGGCTTAGATTTCCCGGAAGCTTGCGAAGGATGGCGAAATATTCACCGGCAAGCTCTCGGCTTATCTCGCCGATGCGGATGTCTTTCATTGCGAAGATAAAAAAGCCGATATCTTTTTCGTAGGCTTCTATCGTTTTTCGCGTCGGGGGTTTTTTGACGCCGCCCTCTGCTCGATGCGTGAAGCTCTTCATGTAGGCGGCGTGCAGCTCTGTGAAGTGCTTCGTTTTTTCCGCAGGCCACGGAAAGATTAGCCGCTCTTCAAGCTCTTTCTTGCCGTGTAGCTGGCCTTTGTCATGCCAGATTTGCGCAACAATCTTGGCTTTGCTGGCAGGGACCATCCCGGCGATGATCTCGTCCTTCTTGTCGAGATCGGCCTTCAGTGACTTGATTCTGGCTTTTAGGGCGGTGTTCTTGAAAAGCATGTCCCGCCACTCGTTGAAGTAGTTGGGCGGTGCTGTTTCGTCGTTGTCAGCCATGCGTCTAAGGTCCGCCAGCAAGAGCGGGCGGTCTTCCATCAAAGGGAGGGCGGTCAGTATGGCCGCCTGCCTCTGCTCTGTGTGAAGGCTTAGGCGTATTTCATGACGTTGTGCCGCCTGCCGAAGGTCGGCAGGGATCACCAGACGAAAATAAAATGTGCCGTGGCGGTTGCGGTAGAGGTGCGAGGGGATGCGGATGGGCATGGCTGGTTCCGCAGATGGCACACCGAAATGGCACACCTGAGTGGTAAAAGCCAAGCCGCAAAGAAAAACGCCAAGTGAAATCAATCACTTGGCGTCGAATTGGTGGAGCCGGGGGGAATCGAACCCCCGTCCGCAAGTCCTCTACAGTCAGTTCTACATACTTAGCCGACCTATTTGGGTTTAACCCGGGGTTTAGCCAGTCGGCAGGCCGACCACGGGCGAGTTACCTTGAGTTTCGCGCGGGACCAAGTAACCCGATCCTTTGCTAGTCCCTGTAAATGACGCTGCAATGGGTTTGACCCCATCTGACCCAGGAGACCTGTCAGTGCAGCGGCTTAGGCCTTAGGCGGCCAGAGCGAAACGCTCGTCGTTGGCGTTTGTATTTTTTCCAGTGGATTTACGAGGTAACTGGTCCTCGGTATGCCCTGATCTGCTTTGCAACCCACGTCGAAGCCAGGTCGGCCCCTTTTGTGCTGCTTAACTTAGTGCTAGCGGTTAGCAATAAGTTCCCAATAATAGCACGCTCTCAAGCGTTTTCCAGGAGCTGAAGGATTTGGAGGGGGTGATCTATGATCGTGTCCGCATTCCAGGCGCTGATTGGAGTGTGGCTGCCCCGGTAGCCGTAGGCTGCCGCCACTGTCCGCATGCCTGCCGCCTTGCCGGCAACGATGTCGCGGATGTCATCGCCGACATACAGACTGCTGGATGGGGCGACTCCCGCCATGCAGCAGGCGAGGAGCAAGGGGTCGGGAAACGGCTTGGCACGGGCCGCGGTGTCACCCCCGACGACGCAGAGGCTGCGTTTGGTGAGGCCGAGTGCGTCGATGAGTGGTCGGGCAAGGCGTTCGGCCTTGTTGGTCACCACACCCCACACGATGCCTCGTTCGTCGAGCTGGTCGAGTAGTTCCGCCATTCCGGGGAAGAGGCAGGTTTCAACACACAGGGATTCTGCGTAAAGACTCAAGAAGCGCTGTGCAAGTCCGGCGTAGGCCGGCTCTTCGGGAGTAATTCCGAAGCCCACGCTGAGCATGCCCCGCACGCCATTGGAAACCTGGGGACGGAGCTGCTCGAAGGGGCTCGGTTCAAGGCCGTGGTCTGCTTTCAGGCGGTTGAGCGTGCCGGCCAAGTCGGGGGCCGTGTCGGCGAGTGTCCCGTCCAGGTCGAAGAACACAGCTTCAGGCATGCCGGGAGGTCCGCATCAGGTAATTCACGTCGGTGTCGCGGCCGAGGGAGTAAACCTTGTTGAGCGGGTTGTAGTTCATGCCAATGAGCTCTTCCACGTCCAGCCCGGCTTCGCGCACGTAGCGGGCGAGCTCGGAGGGCTTGATGAATTTGGCGTACTCGTGGGTGCCCTTGGGGAGTAAATTGAGGATGTACTCGGCACCAACCACGGCCATCAGGTAGGACTTGATGTTGCGGTTGAGTGTCGAGAAAAACACGTAGCCGCCGGGTTTGACCAGCGCTGCGCAGGCGCGGATTGTGCTGGCGGGATCGGGTACGTGTTCGAGCATTTCCATGCACGTTACGACGTCAAAGCTGCCGGGTGCCTCGCGGGAGATGTCTTCGGCAGAGATGAGCCGGTAATCGACAGTCTGGCCGCTTTCATAGAGATGTAGTCGGGCTACGCCAAGGGCCTTCTCGGACAGATCTACGCCGGTCACCTGGGCGCCGCGGGCTGCCATGGATTCGGCGAGAATTCCCCCACCACAGCCGATGTCGACGACTTTCTTGCCGTTGAGCTGAACCGTGCTGTCAATCCATTCAAGGCGAAGCGGATTGATCTGGTGAAGTGGTTTGAATTCGGATTCGGGGTCCCACCAGCGGTGGGCGAGGTCACTGAATTTCTGCAGTTCGGCGGGATCGGCGTTCATGGAGAGGAAGCGTGATTTAAATGTCGGTAAGCCAGTGTGCGATTGTATTGCTAGACCCATGGCTACGGCGGAAAAACAAAAAGCCCTGCAGGGCAGGGCTTTTTGAGGACTGACGTGGTGTCAGTTATCGGCGATTACTTGGTGCCGATGACTTCGATTTCCACGCGACGATCCGGCTGCAGGCAATCAACAAGCTTCTTGTTCTTGCCGCTTTCCTTGCCCAGATTCTTGCAGCTGGTGCCGGTCACGGGCTGCTTCTTGCCCTTGCCTTCGGTGTAAACACGGTTGGCTTCAACACCCTTGCCGACCAGGTAGTCCTTGACAGCGGCAGCGCGCTTTTCGGACAACTTCTGGTTGTAGGCGTCACCACCAACACGGTCGGTGTGACCAACGGCCAGGATCACTTCGAGCTTCACGTTCTTGGCTTTGGCAGCCAGATCGTCAAGCTTGCTCTTGCCGGCGGGCAGCAGGACAGCCTTGTCGAACTCGAAGAGCGCGTCGGCAGCCAGCTTGACCTTTTCGGCAACCGGAGCGGGGGCGGCGAGTGCACCAGCACCCTTGGAGCCAGCAGCCGGAGCGGCAGCAGCCTTCACGCACTTTTCAGCCGGCACGACATCCTTGTCGCATTCACAGCCCACGGGGAATTCGCCAGCCAGGGTGGTGGAGGCGGCAGCCGGGGTCCAGTAACCGGTGCGCCAGCACAGGTCGGTACCGCTGCGGGCAACGACTGCACGCGAGTCGATCACGTAAGGCACTTCGCCTTTCGTATCAACGACGACATCTTTGGCGAAGCTGGCGGAGGCAGACAGGCCGAGAGCGGCCAGCGCGGCAGCCATCAGCAGTTGTTTTTTGGCTTGTTTGATCATCGTTTTCCTCGTCGCAAGGCAAAGGGGTAGAACCGGAAAATTTATCCTTGTCGCCGGAGTACACTATGAACTCAGGCAGCATATCCAATTCATTGGCGGAGCCTATTTTGCCATACGCGGGCAATGCTCAATAGCTCAGTGTTGGATATTTGCAACAGTTCTCCGTCCTTGACGCGTTGCTGTCCGCCAACCCATACGTCTGATACGGCGCGGCGATCCAGTACGTATACCAAGTGCGATGTGGGCTGGAAGCAGGGCAGGCTGTCAGGGTCGTCTACCCGGATCGCGCAGAGGTCGGCGGCCTTTCCGGGGAGCAGGGAGCCGATTTCGGTGTCGAGGCCGAGGGCGCGGGCGCCTTCCAGGGTGGCCATGCGCAGGGCTTGCCGAGCGGGCAGGGCGGAGGCATCGCCGGTGGACAGCTTGGCGAGGAGGCTGGCTTGGTGCATTTCGCGGAAGAGGTCGAGGCGGTTGTTGCTGGCGGCGCCGTCGCTACCCAGGCCAACGGCCAGCCCGCGCTCAAGGAGAGCTGTCGTTGGCGCTGCGCCGCTGGCGAGCTTCATGTTCGAGGTGGGGCAGTGGGCGATGGCGCACTGGTGCAGCGCGAGCCGCTCGATGTCCTCGGGGGCGAGGTGGACGGCGTGCACGCCGATGAGGTTGGGGCCGAGCAGGCCTAGTTCGTCGAGTCGGGTAATGGGGCGCAGCCCGAAATCGCGAAGGCTGTCGGTTGTCTCGCCAGCCGTCTCGTGGAGATGAATGTGGATAGGAAGTTCCAGTTCGTCGGCGAGGGCGCCAATCCGCTCGAAAGTCTTGTTTGATACCGTGTAGGGCGCATGGGGGGCGAGGGAGAAGCGGATCAGCGGGTGGTCCCGCCACGCGTCCAGGGTTGCCAGACCCTTGTGCAGGTAGTCGTCGGCATCCGATGCGTATTGGGACGGAAATTCGATGACGGTGATGCCGAGTACTGCCCGCAGGCCGAGCCGGTCGAAAGCTTCCGCTGTTGCCTCCGGGAAGAAATACATGTCGTTGCAGCTGGTGATGCCGCCACGCAACATTTCGGCTGCGGCGAGCAGGCTGCCGTCGCGCACGAAAGCGTGGGAGGCGTGACGGCTTTCGGTTGGCCAGATCGCCTCCTGCAGCCAGCGCATCAGCGGTAGATCGTCGGCAAGGCCGCGCATGATGGTCATGGCGGCGTGGCAGTGCAGGTTGACGAGGCCCGGAGTGATGATGTGCTCGGGCAGGTGGATGGTTTCTGTCGCAGCGTAAAGAGTCCGGGCTTCGGCTGTCGGCAGGATCGCGACGATGCGCCCGTCGCGGATGGCGATGGCGTGATGTTCGAGGGTTGTGTTGTCCGGTTCGACGGGGATGATCCAGCGTGCTTCTATTAGCAGGTCGACCGGTGTTGTCATGGCGGCTCTCGTGGGTATCAGTAAAAACCCCGCATTGCGCGGGGTTCTTCGGGCTTGCTTGAATGTGAGCGAATTACTTGGCCGGGCCCTTGACGTCCACGGTGACGCGGCGGTTCGGTGCGAGGCATTCGATCAGTTTCTTGCGGCCGAGCTTGTCGTCACAGCTCTTGATCGGCTGGGTCTTGCCGGAGCCCATGGTTTCCACATTCTCGGCCTTCAGGCCCTTGCCGGCCAGGTAGGACTGGACGGCGTCGGCGCGCTTTTCGGAGAGCTTCTGGTTGTATGACTGGGAGCCGAGTCGATCAGTGTGGCCGTTGATGATCACGGTATTGACCGCGGCGCAGGTGCTGAGCTTGGCGAGTACAGCGCTGTCGAGCGTACCCTTGGCCGATTTGGTGAGGGCAGCCTTGTTGAAGGCGAAGGCGTCATCGGCGGAAAGAGTTACGCTGAAATCGCATTTTCTGGGGCCGGCCGGGGCCGCGATCGGGGCTGTTGCGGCAGCGGCAGCAGGCGCCGCGGCGGCGCGGGCGGAGGCAGGGACGCACTTGTCGGCGCCGACCACATCCTTGTCGCATTCGCAGGCCACCGGCAGTTCGCCAGCCTTGGTCTCGGTGGCGGCTCCCGGGGTCCATGAACCGGTGCGCCAGCACAGGTCGGCACCGCTCTTGACGACGGCATTGCGCTGGTCGATGGCGTAAGGGACGTCGCCTTTGGGGTCGACGATGATGTCCTTGGACTGGGCCATGGCGGAGATGCCGGCAAGCATCAGAAGGGTGGCGGTCGCCAGGCGAAAGTTCGCTGCGGTCATGGATTTCCTCCTCAAAATAGGTGAGGCGCTCAAGGCGCCTGTCTCGTGATGGTTGGTGCCGGCCGATTAGAGCATACGAGGGGGGCGAATCACAATCCGCGCCAAGGGGGTGGCGCCCTTTGACAGGTCTCAGGGAGCCGGAATTGGGCATCCCTGACGTGCTAAACTCACTGCTTTTCGTCTTTTCGACGAATAGTCGACTCCTCGCGGTGCCATGATCCCGTTCGCCAAAGAAACTCTCCCCATCAGCCTCGAAGATGAGATGCGTCACGCCTACCTGGATTACGCGATGAGCGTGATCGTCGGGCGGGCCCTTCCGGATGTGCGTGACGGCCTCAAGCCAGTACACCGGCGCGTGCTGTTTGCCATGCACGAGCTGGGCAATGACTGGAACAAGGCTTACAAGAAGTCTGCCCGTATTGTCGGTGACGTCATCGGCAAGTATCACCCCCACGGTGACCAGTCTGTCTACGACACCATCGTGCGGATGGCCCAGAACTTCTCCCTGCGTTACATGCTGGTGGATGGCCAGGGCAACTTCGGTTCGGTGGACGGCGATAGCGCGGCCGCCATGCGTTATACCGAAATCCGCATGGCCAAGATCGGCCATGAGCTGCTGGCCGATATCGAGAAGGAAACCGTCGATTTCGGGCCCAACTACGACGGCTCCGAGAAGGAACCGCTGGTTCTGCCGGCACGCATCCCGAACCTGCTGATCAATGGATCGGGCGGCATCGCGGTGGGCATGGCGACCAACATCCCGCCCCACAACCTGACCGAAGTCGTCGACGCCTGCCTGCGTCTGCTGCAGGAGCCGGATGTTTCCATCGACGAACTGATCAAGATCGTGCCGGCGCCAGACTTCCCGACTGCGGCGCTGATCTATGGCCTGTCCGGCGTCCAGGAGGGCTACCGCACCGGCCGTGGCCGGGTGGTGATGCGCGCGCGCACCCACTTCGAGGACATCGGCAAGGGCGATCGCCAGGCGATCATCGTCGATGAGCTGCCGTACCAGGTTAACAAGAAGACGCTGATCGAGAAGATCGCCGAGCTGGTCAACGAGAAGAAGATCGAAGGCATCAGCGACCTCCGTGACGAGTCGGACAAGTCCGGCATGCGCATGGTGATCGAGCTCAAGCGCAACGAGATGCCTGACGTGGTGCTGAACAACCTGTTCAAGCAGACCCAGCTCCAGGACACTTTCGGCATGAACATGGTGGCGCTGGTGGACGGCAAGCCCCGTCTGCTCAACCTGCGCCAGATGCTCGACTGCTTCCTCGCCCACCGGCGTGAAGTCGTCACCCGCCGCACTGTTTTTGAATTGCGCAAGGCGCGGGAGCGCGGCCACATTCTCGAAGGTCTGGCCGTTGCGCTGTCGAATGTGGATGAGATCATCGCCCTCATCAAGGCCGCTCCGACGCCCCCTGAAGCCAAGCGTGGCCTGATGGCGCGCCAGTGGCGCTCGGCCCTGGTGGAGGAAATGCTCTCCCGTGCCGTGGCCGACAGCTACCGGCCCGACGGGCTGGCGCCGGAGTTCGGTTTGTCCGAGCAGGGCTACCGCCTCTCCGACGCCCAGGCGCAAGCCATTCTGGAGCTGCGTCTGCAGCGCCTGACCGGCCTCGAGCAGGACAAGATCGTTGCCGAATATCGCGACGTGATGAACGTGATCGCCGACCTGCTGGACATTCTGGCGCGTCCGGAGCGGATCACTGCGATCATTGGCGACGAGCTTGCGCTGATCAAACAGCAATTTGGCGACCCGCGGCGCTCCGAGGTGGTGATGAACACCGCCGACATCAACATTGAAGACCTGATTGCACCGCAGGACATGGTTGTGACCTTGTCCCACACCGGTTACTTCAAGCGCCAGCCGCTCACCGATTACCGTGCCCAGAAGCGCGGCGGTCGCGGCAAGCAGGCAGCCGCCGTGAAGGAAGACGATTTCGTCGACCAGCTCTTCATTGCCAATACTCACGACCACATCCTGTGCTTCTCCAACCGCGGCCGCCTTTACTGGCTGAAGGTCTATGAAGTGCCGGAAGGCACCCGCAACTCGCGTGGCCGGCCGATCGTGAACCTCTTCCCGCTGCTTGAGGGCGAGAAGATCACCGCCGTGCTGCCGGTCAAGGAGTTCGACGAAGGTCACTTCATCTTCATGGCAACGGCCCAGGGCACGGTCAAGAAGACGCCGCTTACCGACTTCTCCAATCCGCGCAAGGCCGGCATCATCGCCGTGGGGCTCGACGAGGGAGACTTCCTGGTCGGTGTGGCCATTACCGATGGCAAGCACGATGTGATGATGTTCTCCGACGCCGGCAAGGCCGTGCGTTTCAGCGAGAACGACGTGCGTCCGATGGGTCGTCAGGCCCGCGGTGTGCGCGGCATGATGCTCGAGGACGGCCAGTCGGTGATCGCCATGCTGGTGGCCAGCGACGAGGAGCAAAGCGTCCTGACCGCTACCGAAAACGGCTTCGGCAAGCGCACCCCGATCGGCGAATACACCCGCCATGGTCGTGGCACCAAGGGCATGATCGCGATCCAGACCTCCGACCGTAACGGCAAGGTCGTGGCGGCAACTTTGGTTACCGAAAAGGATCAGATCATGCTGATCACCACCGGCGGTGTGCTGGTGCGGACCCGGGTTTCCGAGATTCGCGAGATGGGGCGTGCGACCCAGGGTGTGACGCTGATCTCGGTAGACGAAGGCAGCATCCTGTCCGGCGTGCAGAAGCTCCTCGAGGGTGATGAGGAAGAGCAGGATCTGGGCATCGAGTCGGGCGACGAAGGCGCTCAACCGGAAGCCTGAACGGACTGACGGAAGAAGGATTCAGACGATGCGGATTTTCAATTTCTCGGCAGGCCCGGCAGTATTGCCGACGACGGTGCTGGAACAGGTGCGCGACGAGTTGCTGGACTGGCACGGGCGCGGCATGGGCATCATGGAGATGAGCCACCGGGGCAAGGATTTCACCGGTGTCCTCCACGAGGCCGAAGCTGACCTGCGCGACCTGATGGGCATTCCGTCCAATTACAAGGTGCTGTTCTTGCAGGGCGGGGCCACCCAGCAGTTCGCGCAGATTCCCATGAATCTGCTGGCTGGGCGCTCGGCCGACTACATGGTCACCGGCTCCTGGTCGAAGAAGGCCTACAAGGAAGCCCAGCGCTTGGGTGGGGTGCGGCTGGCCGGCTCGACCGAGGCCAGCGCCTTCACCTGTTTGCCGGCGGCCAACGAATTGAAGCTCGATCCGCAGGCGGCTTATCTGCACCTCTGCACCAACGAGACCATCCACGGCGTCGAGATGTTCGACCTGCCGGAGGTGCCGGCCGGTGTGCCGGTTGTTGCCGACATGAGTTCTCACATCCTGTCGCGGCCGATGGATGTGTCGCGCTACGGTCTGATTTACGCCGGTGCGCAGAAGAACATCGGCCCGGCCGGGCTGGTGATCGTCATCGTTCGCGAAGATCTGCTTGGCAAGGCTTCGGCCATCACGCCCAGCGTGATGAACTTTGCCACCATGGCCGAGAACGATTCCATGCTCAACACGCCGCCGACCTTCGGCATCTACCTGGCGGGCCTGGTTTTCAAGAACCTGAAGGCCCAGGGCGGTCTGGCGGCGGTGGAGCAGACCAACATCGCCAAGGCGAAGCGGGTTTACGACGCCATTGACGGCAGTGGCGGCTTTTACCGCAACCCGGTGGATGTGCCGTGCCGTTCGCGCATGAATGTTCCCTTTACGCTGGCGAATCCGGCGCTGGATGCGGAGTTTCTGGCCGAAGCGGCCGAGCGCCGTCTGGAGGGGCTCAAGGGACACAAGTCGGTGGGCGGCATGCGCGCATCGATCTACAACGCCATGTCGCTGGATGGCGTCGAGGCGCTGGTCGGGCTGATGCAGGATTTCGCCGCACGCAAGGCGTGATCGCTACGGTTTCAGGAGAAGGCATGAACGAGGGGATGTTGCAGGAGCTTGGCGTGGTGCGCGAGCAGATCGACACCATCGACGCGCAGATGCTGGCGCTGCTGAACGAGCGCGCCAAATGCGCTCAGCACGTCGGCGAGATCAAGGCGAAGTACGGAGAGGCCGGGCACGTGTACCGCCCCGAGCGCGAGGCGCAGGTGTTGCGGCGAATCCAGGATCTGAATGTCGGGCCGCTGCCCAATGAGAGCGTCACCTTCTTCTTTCGGGAAGTGATGTCGGCCTGCCTGTCGCTGGAGAACCCCCTTGGCGTGGCGTTCCTCGGGCCGCTGGGGACTTTTTCGGAAAGCGCCGCGGTCAAGCACTTTGGCCATGCTGCCCGGCTCGCGCCGCAGAGCACCATCGACGATGTGTTCCGCGAAGTCGAGTCCGGTCATGCCCAGTATGGCGTGGCGCCGGTTGAAAATTCTACCGAAGGCGCTGTCGGCCGCACCCTCGACCTGCTTCTCGGTTCGTCCCTGCAGATTTGCGGGGAAGTGGTGTTGCGCATCCATCAGCACCTCATGACGCGCGAGTCCGAACTCGGCCATATCCGTAAGGTTTACTCTCACGCCCAGTCGCTGGCCCAGTGTCACGAATGGCTGAACCGCTCGCTCCCGGGGGTGCCGCGGATTTCCGTCGGCAGCAATGCGGAAGCGGCCCGTCTGGCTTCGCTGGAGCCCGGTACCGCGGCGATTGCCGGCGAGGCGGCCTCAGAGCGTTACGGTTTGCCGCGACTGGTGGAAAGCATCGAAGACGAGCCCAACAACACCACCCGCTTCCTGGTGCTGGGGCGTCATGACGCGGGCCGTACGGGCTCCGACAAGACCTCGCTGATCATGTCGGCGTCCAATCGTCCTGGCGCTGTCCATGAACTGCTGGCGCCGCTGGCCGATGCCGGTGTGTCGATGAACCGCCTGGAGTCCCGCCCGGCCCGTGCGGCTTTGTGGGAATACGTGTTTTATGTGGACATCGAGGGGCATCGGGATGACCCGGCCGTCAAGACTGCACTCGAAGCCCTGGCGAGCCGCGCCGCCTACCTGAAGATCCTGGGCTCCTACCCCCAGGCCGTGTACTGACCCTTCTGGAGTTCTACATGCGTTTGTGTGACCTGGCGCCCGCCCACATCCGGGCGATCTCCCCCTATCAGCCTGGCAAGCCGATTTCCGAGCTGGCTCGGGAGATGGGCCTGGCGGAAGAGTCCATCGTCAAGCTGGCATCCAACGAGAATCCTCTTGGCGTTGGCGAAAGGACTCGCGAGGCGATGGTGAAGGCGCTGTCCGACATCGCCCGCTACCCCGACGGCAACGGGTTCGAGCTGAAGGATGCCCTTCGCCGCCGTTACGGCGTGGCGCTGGATCAAATCGTGCTCGGCAACGGCTCCAACGACATTCTTGAGCTGGCTGCCGGCGCCTTCCTTGGTCCGGATCGGGATGCGGTTTATGCCCAGCATGCTTTTGCTGTGTATCCGCTGGCGACCCAGGCGGCCGGTGCGCGCGGCATCGAAGTACCGGCCAGAAATTTCGGCCATGATCTGGATGCCATGCTGGCCGCGATAACGCCGGCTACCCGGGTTCTTTTCATCGCCAACCCGAACAACCCGACGGGCACTTTCATCTCTGGCGACGAACTCGAGGCTTTCCTCGTTCGCGTGCCGGATCACGTGCTGGTGGTGCTCGACGAGGCCTATACCGAGTATCTGACCCCGGATCAGCGCTACGACGCCATTGCCTGGCTGTCGCGCTTTCCCAATCTGTTAATCAGCCGCACCTTCTCGAAGGCCTATGGCCTGGCCGGTTTGCGGGTTGGCTATGGGCTCGGCAGTCCTGATGTCATCGATCTGCTGAACCGGGTGCGGCAGCCTTTCAACGTGTGCAGCGTGGCCCTGTCTGCAGCAGCAGCAGCCCTGTTTGACGACGAGTTCCTGTCGCGCAGCTACGAACTGAACTGCTCCGGCATGGCCCAGCTCACCAAGGGCTTCACGCAGCTTGGTCTCGACTGGATCCCATCGGCGGGCAACTTCGTGACCTTCAAGGTCGGCGACGGTGCCGGCGTCAATCGGCGTCTGCTTGAGCAGGGCGTCATCGTCCGTCCTATCGGCGGCTATGGCATGCCCGAGTGGCTGCGTGTTTCCATCGGTCTGGAAAGCGAGAACGCCCGCTTCCTGGCTGCCTTGCCGCCCGCCCTGGGCTAAGCGGAGTAAAGCCGTGAAGAAGATCGACAAGCTGGTCGTCTGTGGTGTCGGCTTGATCGGTGGCTCCGTTGCGCTTGCCCTGCGGCAGGCGGGGCTGGTCACGCGGATCGTCGGGGTCGGGCGTCGCCCGGAGCCGCTGGCCATGGCGCAGCAACTGGGCGTCATTGACGAGGTTTCCACCGACTGGGCTGAGGCCCTCGATGGTGCCGATTTTGTACTGCTCGCCATGCCGGTCGGTCAGATGGATGCGGTGGCTGCGGCCATTGCGCCGCACCTGTCGCCGGACACCATCGTCACTGATGCGGGCAGCACCAAGCGCGATGTGATCGAGGCCATTTACCGCCACCTGGCTCCGAATCTGGCCAATGTGGTGCCGGCCCATCCGATTGCCGGTGCCGAGAAGAGCGGCCCGGCGGCAGCCCGCGCCGATCTTTACCGCGGCCGCAAGGTCGTGTTGACGCCCTTGCCCGAAAACTCTCCCGCGGCCATCGCCCGGGTACGTGAAGTGTGGGCGGTTTGTGGCGCCGTCCTCCACGAGATGAGTCCCCAGGAGCATGACCGCGTTTTTGCGGCGGTCAGCCACCTGCCTCATCTGCTGGCTTTCGGGCTGGTGCATGAACTGGCCGGGCGTGCCAATGCCGAGCAGCTCTTCAGCTACGCCGCCAGCGGTTTTCGCGATTTCACCCGGGTCGCCGGCAGTCATCCGGAAATGTGGCGCGACATCTGCGTGGCCAACCGGCACTCCCTGATGGCCGAGCTGGATGCCTACCTCTCCGAGCTTGCCTGGTTGCGCGCTTTGCTGGTCGCCGGTGATGGTCCCACGCTCGAAAAAGTCTTCGACGAAGCCAGCCGGGCCCGTAATGAATGGGCCGACAAGGCTTTCCCTGCGACGCCTTCGGGCGAGTAATACAAGGATTTTCCATGGAATTCATCGATCTGCCGCCGATGCAGAAGGCTGCCGGTGTTGTGCGCCTGCCCGGCTCCAAGAGCATTTCCAATCGCGTGCTGTTGCTGGCGGCGCTGGCCGAGGGCGAAACCCTCGTTGAGGATCTGCTCGACTCTGACGATACCCGGGTGATGCGCAATGCGATCGTCGCCATGGGTGTAAAGACGGCAGAGGAAGGCGGCGCGCTGCGTGTCTTTGGCTGCGGCGGGCGCTTTCCGGATTTGAAGGCCGACATTTTTGTCGGTAACTCCGGCCTGAGTATCCGCACGCTGGTGCCGGCCATCGTTGCCAGTCTGTCGGGCTGTGCCGATGCCAACGCGGAAGTGCGCCTGTCCGGCGTGCCGCGCATGCACGAGCGGCCCATCGGTGACTTGGTGGATGGCCTGAAGCAACTGGGGGCCAGTGTCGAATGGCTGGGGCAGGAGGGCTATCCGCCGCTGGCTTTGAAGCCGGCCTTGCTCGGAGCCGAGCGCGTCAGTGTGCGCGGCAATGTGTCGAGCCAGTTCCTTACCGGTCTGCTCCAGGCTGCTCCGCTGGTGGCCCGCGACAAACCGCTGACCATCGACGTGGAAGGGGAGCTGATCAGCCGCCCCTACGTGGAGATCACGCTCAATCTGATGGAGCGCTTCGGTGTCATCGTCCAGCGGGAAGGCTGGAACCGCTTTGTGGTGCCGGCTGGTCAGCGTTATGTGTCGCCGGGGCGCATTGCCGTAGAAGGCGATGCCTCCACGGCCAGCTATTTCCTTGCCGCTGGCGCTCTTGGCGGTGGCCCGGTGCGGGTTGTTGGTGCCGGTCGGCAGAGCATCCAGGGTGACGTGAAGTTCGCCGATGCCCTCGCCGAAATGGGTGTCGAGGTGACCTGGGGTGACGACTGGATTGAGGCTCGGGCGCCGGCTTCCGGCAAGCTCAAAGCTTTTGATCTGGATCTGAACCACATTCCCGACGCGGCGATGACGCTTGCGGTGGCGGCCCTGTTTGCCGACGGTCCGAGTACGCTGCGCAACATCGGCAGCTGGCGGGTCAAGGAGACCGATCGCATTGCGGCGATGGCGACCGAACTGCGCAAGCTGGGCGCCACGGTGGAGGAGTTCCCGGAAAGCATCACGGTGACGCCGCCGGCCCGCCTGAATCCTGCCGTGATCGACACCTATGAGGATCACCGGGTCGCCATGTGCTTTTCGTTGGTGACGCTGGGTGGTCCCTACGTGCGCATCAATGATCCGAAGTGCGTCAACAAGACGTTCCCGGAATACTTCTCGACCTTTGCCGGGATTGCCACGCCGGTTCCGGTCATTGCCATCGACGGGCCTTCCGCATCCGGCAAGGGTACGGTTGGTGCGCTCGTGGCTGAGGCGCTCGGCTTCGAGCACCTGGATAGCGGAGCCCTTTACCGCATTGTGGCCCTTGCCGCTGTCCGCAAGGGCGTTGCGCTGAACGACGAGGCGTCGCTGGTGGCCATTGCTTCCGACCTGCCGGCGCGCTTTGAGAATGGTTTGGTCCTGCTCGAAGGTGATGACGTGACCGAGGCGATTCGCACTGAAGAATGTTCGGTGGGCGCCTCCAGAGTCGCAGTCCTGCCGGCTGTGCGCGATGCCCTGTTCTGGCGCCAGCGCGCCTATCGGAGCGGATCCGGGCTGGTGGCCGAAGGGCGCGACATGGGCTCGGTGGTCTTTCCGGATGCCGACGTAAAAATATTCCTGACCGCCTCCGTCGAGGCGCGTGCACAACGACGTTATAAGCAGTTGATCGATAAAGGAATGACTGCTAATATTGATGATCTCCTCAAAGATTTGTATGAACGTGACGCGCGGGACTCTCAGCGTGCCGTTGCGCCTTTGAAGAGAGGCGATGATGCAGCGCTGCTCGATACATCGGAAATCACTGTCCAGCAGGCGGTCGATTTCGTGATCGAGCGGGCTTCGAGTCTTCGCAACTAAGGTCTTCCGTGGCCCGCCCGGGCGGGGAAGGTTTTTTAACCAGGAGCCGTTTCGCGACGGTTGTAAGGTTCTTCTTTAACATATGTCCATTGCCACCCCTGTTTCCGCCGAGGAAAGTTTTGCCGCCCTGTTTGAGGAATCCCTCAGTCGTCAGGAGATGCGTGCCGGTGAGGTGATCACCGCCGAAGTCGTGCGGATTGACCAAAACTTCGTCGTCGTTAACGCCGGCCTCAAGTCCGAGAGCTATATCCCCCTCGAAGAGTTTCGCGGCGATCGCGGCGAGCTGACCGTCGATATCGGCGACTACGTTCAGGTTGCCATCGAGCAGCTCGAAGACGGCTACGGCGAAACCCGCCTGTCCCGCGACAAGGCCAAGCGCATCGCCGCCTGGAACGACCTCGACAAGGCGCTGAACGACGCGATCCTCGTCAAGGGCATGATCACCGGCAAGGTCAAGGGTGGCCTGACGGTCATGGTTAACGGCATCCGTGCCTTCCTGCCGGGTTCGCTGGTGGATATGCGTCCGGTCAAGGACACCACCCCGTTCGAAGGCAAGGAATTCGAATTCCGCGTCATCAAGCTCGACCGCAAGCGCAACAACGTGGTCGTGTCCCGTCGTGCAGTGCTCGAAGCTTCCATGGGTGAAGAGCGTCAGAAGCTCCTCGAAACCCTCAAGGAAGGCACTGTCGTCAAGGGTATCGTCAAGAACATCACCGACTACGGCGCATTCGTGGACCTGGGCGGCATCGACGGCCTGCTGCACATCACCGACCTGGCCTGGCGTCGTGTGCGTCACCCGTCGGAAGTGCTGTCTGTGGGCGATGAGCTCGAAGCCAAGGTGCTCAAGTTCGACCAGGAGAAGAACCGCGTCTCCCTGGGCCTCAAGCAGCTGGGCGAAGATCCGTGGGTGGGCATCTCCCGTCGTTACCCGCAGGGCACCCGCCTGTTCGGCAAGGTGACCAACATTACCGACTACGGCGCATTCGTTGAAGTCGAGCAGGGCATCGAAGGCCTGGTCCACGTTTCCGAAATGGACTGGACCAACAAGAACATCCACCCGACCAAGGTTGTCCAGCTGGGCGACGAAGTCGAAGTGATGATTCTCGAAATCGACGAAGACCGCCGCCGCATCTCCTTGGGCATGAAGCAGTGCATGTCCAACCCGTGGGACGATTTCGCCATCAACCACAAGAAGGGTGACAAGGTCCGTGGTCAGATCAAGTCCCTGACCGACTTTGGCGTCTTCATCGGTCTGGAAGGTGGTATCGACGGTCTGGTGCATCTGTCTGACCTGTCCTGGTCGCTGACCGGCGAAGAAGCCGTCCGCCAGTACAAGAAGGGTGACGAAGTCGAAGCCGTTGTGCTGAACATCGACGTCGAGAAGGAGCGTATCTCCCTCGGCATCAAGCAACTCGATGGCGATCCCTTCACCAACTTCATCGCTACCCACGACAAGAACACCCTTGTCAACGGCACCGTGAAGACCGTGGATGCCCGTGGCGCCGTGATCGGCCTGAACAACGATGTCGAAGGCTACCTGCGCGCTTCCGAGTTCTCCCGCGATCGCGTCGATGATCTCTCCCTGCTGTTGAAGGTCGGTGAAGAAGTCGAAGCCCTGATCGTCAACGTGGATCGCAAGACCCGCGGCATCAATCTGTCGATCCGTGCCAAGGATCAGGTCGAGCAGAATGAAGCGATGACCAAGCTGGCGTCTGACAGCTCTTCCGCTGCCAGCGGCACCACCAACCTCGGTGCGCTGCTGAAGGCCAAGCTGAACGAGCAGAAGTAAGCGGCTCGGGCATGACCAAGTCGGAGCTCATCGCCCGGCTGGCGGAGCGGTTTCCCCAGCTGGTCGCGAAGGACGCCGAATTCGCGGTCAAGATGATTCTCGATGCGATGACCGACGCCCTGTCGCGGGGTGATCGTATCGAGATCCGCGGTTTTGGCAGCTTTGCCTTGAACTACCGGCCGCCCCGGGTTGGGCGTAATCCCAAGTCGGGTGAGAAGGTGCAGGTACCGGAGAAATACGTTCCGCATTTCAAGGCGGGCAAGGAGTTGCGGGAGCGCGTCGATATGATGGGTTAATTGCCCGTCGCGGCGTCTTCCATCCGGAGGCCCCAGGCTCGATCACGAAGGCGGCGAAAGCCGCCTTCTTTTTTTTGTCCACGTCGAGGATAATTTCGGGCATGCGTGCTCTCATCTGGGTCTTCAGACTGTTCCTGTTCCTGCTCCTGTTCGGGTTTGCAGTCAAGAACGACGACGTCGTCGTTCTGCGTTTCTTCTTTGGTGCGCAGTGGCAGATGCCGCTCGTGCTGGTCATTCTTGTCTTTGTTGTGGTGGGTGTCCTGATCGGGGTGACCGCAACGGTTGCGACCGTGTATCGGCAACATCGCGAGATCGTCTATCTCAGGGGGCAGGGCGGTACGCCCGTTTCCCCGGAAGCCCGAAGCCAGACTCCGCTGGCCCATGGGCCTGATATCCCCGAGACCTACTGACCCCATGGAATTCGAACTCTGGTGGTTGCTGGCGTTTCCGCTTTTCTTCGCCTTGGGGTGGATGGCGGCGCGGGTTGATATCAAGCATCTGGTCAAGGAATCCCGGGCTCTGCCCCGGACCTATCTGACCGGTCTTAATTTTTTGCTTAACGAGCAGCCCGACAAGGCGATCGACGCTTTCATCGAGGCAGTAAAGATCGACAACCAGACCGTCGAGCTGCACTTCGCGTTGGGTAGCCTGTTTCGCCGTCGTGGCGAAACGGATCGGGCGATCCGCATGCATCAAAACCTGATCGATCGGGACGACCTGTCCGACGAGCAGCGTTTGCAGGCCCTCTCCGAGTTGGGGCTGGACTTTCTCAAGGCGGGTTTGCTGGATCGTGCCGAGGCGGTGTTCGTGCAACTGCGCGGAAGCCGCTTGAATGATTTCGCGCTGAAGAATCTGCTGGATATCTATCAGCAGGAAAAGGACTGGCGGAAGGCCATCGACATCGCGATGGCCTTGCCGGATCACGAAAGCGTGCTGTGGGAAAAGGAAGTGGCCAACTTCCACTGCGAGCTGGCTTCGGCAGATATGGCTAATTCACGTTTCGATGAAGCCTTGGTCAGTCTTCAGCGTGCGCTTGAAATGAACCGGAAATCGGTGCGTGCGAGCATGCTGCTGGGCGATCTTTACGCCGCCCGGGGGGACGACCGCGCGGCGCTTGAGGCCTGGAAGAAGGTTGAAAGCCAGAACCCGGTCTACCTCGCCCTGGTTGCAGAGCGGGTAATGGATGCATACCGGCGTCTCGGCGAGCTCGAGCAGGGCATGCAACTCTTGCGCAGTTACCTGGATCAATACTCGTCCCTCGATCTGCTGGACGCCTTGTTTCAGTGGGAGCTCCAAAAGGAGGGCGCGCAGGCGGCTTATCACTTGGTGCGCGACGAGTTGCGTCGCAATCCGACGCTGCTGGGGCTCGACAAGTTGCTTGAGGCGGCCTTGCTGACGGCACCTGCGGCGCAGCGGACGGACATCGAGCTGGTCAAGGGCCTGGTGCACGGCCATACGCGCCGGGTTGCGCGTTATCGTTGCGACACCTGTGGCTTCAAGGCCCGTCAGTTTTACTGGCGTTGTCCTGCCTGCGGAGGCTGGGAAACCTATCCGCCGAAGCGTACTGAAGAATTTGACCTCGCCCCCTAGTCTTGCCGCGGGGGTGTAAATCTTGGCCCGTCACGTCGCTTGCTGGTTTGTCGGCAAAATTTCTGGATTCATCCTGGGAACGAAAGCATGAAAATTACGGTAGTCGGTACGGGTTACGTGGGGCTGGTGTCCGGGGCCTGTCTGGCGGAGATGGGCAATGACGTGCTTTGCCTGGATCTGGATCCCGAGAAGATCAGGGTTCTGAAGGAGGGGGGGATTCCCATTCATGAGCCGGGTCTGGATCAAGTGGTTGCCCGCAACGTGGCGGCTGGACGTCTTCACTTTACGACCGATGTGCAGCAGGCCGTTCAGTTCGGCACGATCCAGTTCATCGCCGTTGGAACGCCGCCGGACGAAGATGGCTCGGCCGATCTGCAATACGTCATCGCAGCGGCGAAGGCCATCGGTCGTCACATGACTGATTACAAAGTGATCGTCGACAAGAGCACGGTGCCGGTCGGGACCGCCGACAAGGTCAAGACCGCTGTGCAGGCCGAGCTTGATGCGCGTGGCGAAGCGATCCCGTACAGCGTGGTGTCCAACCCCGAGTTTCTGAAGGAGGGTGCGGCAGTCGACGACTTCATGCGTCCTGACCGGATTGTTGTGGGCGCCGAGGATGATCAGGCGATCTTCCTGATGAAGGCGCTCTATGCACCCTTCCAGCGCAACCATGAAAAGGTTCTGATCATGGATCTGCGCAGCGCCGAGCTGACCAAGTATGCCGCCAACGCGATGCTGGCGACGCGGATCAGCTTCATGAACGAGCTGGCGCTTCTGGCCGAATCCCTGGGGGCTGACATCGAGCTGGTTCGGCAGGGGATCGGCAGTGATCCGCGGATCGGCTACCACTTCCTCTATGCCGGCTGCGGCTATGGGGGTTCCTGCTTTCCGAAGGATGTAAAGGCGCTGATCAAGACCGGTAGCGATGCTGGGCACGCCCTGCGTGTCCTTAATGCGGTGGAAGATGCCAACGATGCGCAGAAGCTGGTCCTGGTGGACAAGATCGTCGCATGCTTCGGAGAAGACCTGAGCGGCAAGCATTTTGCGATGTGGGGGCTGGCCTTCAAGCCGAACACCGACGACATGCGTGAAGCGCCCAGTCGTGTCATCATCGCCGAGCTGTTCCGGCGCGGCGCCACCGTTACAGCCTACGATCCGGTAGCGATGCCTGAAACGCGCCGTATTTTCGGTGACGACGAGCGTCTGCGCTATGCCGATCGCCCGATGACGGCGCTCGATGGTGCTGATGCACTGGTGATCGTGACGGAGTGGAAGGAGTTTCGCAGCCCCGACTTCGGCGTGATCAAGGAAAAGCTCAAGAGCCCGCTGATTTTCGATGGCCGCAACATTTTCGATCCAGTGTTGCCCCGCCAGGCTGGCCTGACTTACCTGAGCATCGGCCGGCCCTGAGCGTGGAGTAAATCCGACAATTTTCCCAAGGGGCTTCCGCTGGAAGCCCCTTTTCAATCCCGGCCCGGTATATCCGGCGTGCTGGAGGGGTGGCCCGCCGTTTGCTTCGCTTGCCTTGTAGCGGCATTCGGTATGATCACTTCAACCCGACATCCCATTGGATCAAATCATGGAATTCAAAACTCTGGAAGATTATGTGGGGCAGACCCCGCTGGTCCGGCTCAAGCGCATTACGGCAGGGCGCAACAACGTCATTCTGGCCAAGCTTGAGGGCAATAATCCGGCTGGTTCGGTGAAGGATCGCCCGGCGATGTCGATGATCCTGGGGGCCGAAGCGCGGGGCGACATCAGGCCCGGCCAGACCCTCATCGAAGCGACCAGCGGCAATACAGGTATCGCGCTGGCGATGGCTGCAGCCATCCGCGGTTACGGCATGATTCTCGTGATGCCGGAGAACCAGAGTATCGAGCGTCGTCAGACCATGCGCGCCTTCGGTGCCGAACTGGTGCTCACTCCGAAGGAGGGCGGCATGGAGCTCGCCCGCGACGTGGCCGAGCGCATGCGCGACGAGGGGCGCGGGATCATCCTTGATCAGTTCGCCAATCCGGACAACCCGCGGGCGCATATCGCTGGTACGGGCCCCGAGATCTGGGAGCAAACCGGCGGGACCATCACTCACTTCATCAGCAGCATGGGTACGACGGGCACCATCGTGGGTGTGTCGACCTTCCTGAAGACCAAAAATCCGGACATTCGCATCATCGGCTGCCAGCCTACCGATGGCGCGCAGATCCCGGGTATCCGCAAGTGGCCCGAGGCCTATCTGCCGCGAATTTACGACAAGTCCAAGGTGGATCAACTGGAATACGTGGCGCAGGCTGATGCCGAGGAAATGACCCGGCGGCTGGCGCGCGAGGAGGGTATTTTTGCGGGTATCTCGTCTGGCGGCGCGCTGCATGTCGCGCTGCGCCTTGCCGAGCAAGTCGAAAACGCGGTGATCGTCTCCATCGTCTGCGACCGGGGAGATCGTTACCTGTCGACCGGCGTCTTTCCGGCTTGATGGCAAAGATGGCGACCACTCTTGTTTTTGATATCGAGACGATTCCGGATATCAAGGGGATCCGTGCCCTCCACAATCTGCCGGAAGATCTGGCGGCCGAAGAGGTTGCGGAGTTTGCCTTCCAGCAGCGGCGTGCCGCCAACGGTACGGATTTCCTGCCTCATCATCTTCAAAAGGTAGTAACGATTTCCTGTGCCTTGCGCGATTCGACCCATTTCAGGGTTTTTTCGCTGTCGGAGCCCGAGTGTACCGAGGGCGAACTCATTCAGCGCTTCTTCGATGGTATCGAGAAGTTCACTCCGCAAATCGTCTCTTGGAATGGTGGTGGCTTCGATCTGCCGGTGCTCCATTACAGGGGGATGCTGCACGGCGTGAGCGCTCCCCGCTACTGGGACCTGGGGGACGGGGACTATTTTGATTCCCGTGACTTCAAGTGGAACAACTACATCGGCCGTTACCACACCCGGCACCTGGATCTGATGGATCTGCTGGCGATGTACCAGCCGCGGGCCAGCGCGCCGCTGGATGATCTGGCCAAGCTGATGGGTTTTCCGGGCAAGCTGGGCATGGACGGTTCGGCGGTATGGAAGGGCTACTGCGAGGGCAAGATTGCCGATATCCGTGATTACTGCGAAACGGACGTGGTGAACACCTACCTGGTCTTCCTGCGTTTTCAGTGCATGCGGGGCGTTATGGACAAGGCCCAGTACGACGCCGAGATCGCCTTTGTGCGCGAATCCCTCGGCCGGATCGAAGCTCCCCATTGGACGCGCTTCCTGGCGGCATGGCCTGATGCCGGGTCTTGAAAGAAAAAGCAGATAGTCCTTGACATCTTCGTTGGCGCCTCTATAATGTGGGCTTCTTAGGCGCGTAGCTCAGCTGGTTAGAGCACCACCTTGACATGGTGGGGGTCGTTGGTTCGAGTCCAATCGCGCCTACCAAACACCTAAGAGGAAAACGCAATGTTTGAAACTTGCGGCAATCAGAATTAAGTAGCATCTGTTCTGTTGCAAGGCGTTTTTCGGTAGAGGAAAAAGTGCGGCTCTGCCGCACTTTTTTTTTGCCCAAATTTTTCCCTTCCCCGAGCGAGTCCTCATGCCCAATATCACTTTGCCTGACGGTTCTGTCCGCAGCTTCGAGCAGTCGGTGACGATTGCCCAGGTTGCCGCATCCATTGGTGCTGGCCTGGCCCGCGCTGCCCTTGCTGGCAAGGTTGAAGGCAGGCTCGTTGATACCTCCTATCTGATTGATGCCGACGCTGCACTCGCCATCGTCACCGACAAGGATCCGGAGGGGCTCGAGGTCATCCGTCACTCCACGGCCCACTTGCTCGCCCATGCGGTCAAGGAGCTGTTTCCCGATGCGCAGGTGACCATTGGCCCGGTGATCGAGAACGGCTTCTTCTACGATTTCTCGTACAAACGCCCGTTTACGCCGGAGGATCTGGCGAAGATTGAAGTGCGCATGGCGGAGCTCGCCAAGCGTGACATTCCGGTTGAGCGCAGCGTGCTGCCGCGGGATGAGGCTGTCGCCTACTTCAAGTCCATCGGCGAGAACTACAAAGCCGAGATCATTGCCTCGATCCCGCAGGATCAGGATGTGTCGCTGTATCGCGAGGGTGATTTCGTCGACCTGTGTCGTGGTCCTCACGTGCCGACCACTGCCAAGCTGAAAGTTTTCAAGTTGATGAAGGTGGCCGGCGCCTATTGGCGCGGCGACTCGAAGAACGAAATGCTGCAGCGTATCTACGGCACTGCGTGGGTGAAGAAGGAAGATCAGGAAGCCTATCTGCACATGCTGGAAGAGGCCGAGAAGCGTGATCACCGCAAGCTCGGCAAGCAGCTGGATCTCTTTCATCTTCAGGAAGAGGCGCCCGGTCTGGTGTTCTGGCACCCGAATGGCTGGACTGTGTGGCAGGAAGTCGAGCAGTACATGCGCAGGGTTTATCGCGACAATGGCTATCAGGAAGTGCGCTGCCCGCAGATTCTAGATAGCAGCCTGTGGGAACGCTCCGGCCATTGGGAGCATTACAAGGCCAACATGTTCGTCACCCAGTCCGAGAATCGGGACTATGCGGTGAAGCCCATGAATTGCCCGGGCCACATCCAGATCTACAACGAAGGCTTGCGCTCCTATCGTGAGCTGCCCCTGCGGTACGGCGAGTTCGGCTCCTGTCACCGCAATGAGCCCTCCGGTGCGCTGCACGGCATCATGCGCGTGCGCGGCTTTACCCAGGACGATGGTCACATTTTCTGTACCGAAGATCAGATCGAGGCCGAGGTCACCGCTTTCAATGCATTGGTGCGCAAGGTGTATGCCGATTTCGGCTTCACTGATGTAGCTGTCAAGCTGGCTCTGCGCCCGGATAGCCGGGTGGGGTCCGATGAGGCCTGGGACAAGTCAGAAAATGCCTTGCGCTCAGGTCTTCGCGCCAGCGGCCTGGCCTGGGAGGAGTTGCCGGGGGAGGGCGCTTTCTATGGTCCGAAGATCGAGTTTCATATTCGCGACGCGATTGGCCGGTCGTGGCAGTGCGGCACGATTCAGGTCGACCCCTCGATGCCGGAGCGCCTCGGCGCGGAGTACGTGGGCGAAGACAACGCGCGCCATACCCCGGTCATGCTGCACCGCGCGATCCTGGGTTCGCTGGAGCGTTTTATCGGCATTCTGATCGAAAACCATGCCGGCGCGCTGCCCCTGTGGCTTGCTCCGGTGCAGGCCGTGGTGATGAATATTTCCGATGCGCAGGCCGATTACGTGGCCGAAGTGGTCAAGAACCTGCGCGCGCGTGGTTTCCGTGTCGAGGCCGATTTGCGTAACGAGAAAATTACTTATAAAATACGCGAACATAGCGTACGTAAGCTGCCTTACCTGCTCGTTATTGGTGACAAGGAAAAGGCGGCAAATGTAGTGGCCGTGCGCGCCCGGGGTAATCAAGACCTCGGTCAAATGTCCCTCGATAGTGTTGTCGAGCGTTGGCAGGCAGAAGTTTCTGCGTTTGCCGGCACGGCCTGATATTTTTTGCTTTCTTGGAGAATTGAACCATCGCTCAGGATAAAAAACTGCGCATCAACGGCGAAATCAGTGTGCCGGAAGTGCGTTTGACGGGGGAGGACGGTGAGCAAATTGGCATCGTTACTCTGCGTGCTGCACTGGAAGCGGCTGAAGAAGCCGGTTGCGATCTGGTAGAGATCGCGCCGATGGCGAAGCCGCCAGTTTGTCGCTTGATGGACTTCGGCAAATACAAGTACGAAGAAGCCAAGCGGGCTCATGAAGCTAAGCAAAAGCAGAAGCAGATTCAGGTCAAGGAAGTCAAACTTCGTCCGGGTACCGACGAGAACGACTACCAGATCAAGTTGCGCAACCTCATCAAGTTCCTGACCGAGGGTGACAAGGCCAAAGTGACGCTGCGTTTTCGCGGTCGTGAAATGGCTCACCAGGAATTCGGCATGCGCCAGCTCGAACGGGTCAAGGCTGACCTCGAAGAAATCGGCCAGGTCGAGCAGATGCCCAAGATGGAAGGGCGCCAGATGATCATGGTCATCGCGCCGAAAAAGAAGCACTAGGAATTCCCGGTGTCGCAAGGCACTGGAATACGGCGGGCAGCATAGCCCGCCGGAAACAAGTGGTGACGGGTTGTTGAAGCGTTTCCGGAAGTCGGAAGCCACCCGGGGCCATGTCATAAGCTGGAGTACTTCATGCCCAAGATGAAGACGAAGAGCGGGGCCGCCAAGCGGTTCAAAATCCGCTCGAGCGGTAGCATCAAGCGTTCGCAGGCGTTCAAGCGCCACATCCTGACCAAGAAGACGACCAAGAGCAAGCGCCAGCTGCGCGGCATGACTGCCGTTCACGCTGCGGACGAAAAGTCCATCCGCGCCATGATGCCTTACGCCTGATTAGGAGAACGCAATGCCCAGAGTTAAGCGCGGTGTAACCGCACGTGCACGTCACAAAAAAGTCCTCGATCAAGCCAAGGGCTATCGTGGTCGTCGCAAGAACGTATATCGGATCGCCAAGCAGGCGGTGATGAAGGCCGGGCAATATGCCTACCGTGACCGTCGTCAACGCAAGCGTCAGTTCCGTGCCCTGTGGATCGCCCGTATCAACGCCGCTGCACGTGAAGTCGGTCTGACCTACAGCCGCTTCATGAACGGCCTGAAGAAGGCTTCCATCGAAGTGGACCGCAAGGTTCTGGCCGATCTGGCCGTGTTCGACAAGCCCGCTTTCGCGGCGCTCGCCGAACAAGCCAAGGCCAAACTCGCTGCGTAATCGTACGCCGCTCGAAAAAAGGAGGCCTGGCCTCCTTTTTTTTGTCCTGAACCCGGGATAAGACTGAAAAAATGGATCAACTCGATCAACTCGTCGCAGAGGCTGGTGCTGATTTCGCCGCTGCTGCAGACGGAGCCGCGCTGGAATCCGCCAAGGCGCGTTATTTCGGCAAGGGCGGCTCTCTCACCGAGCTGCTGAAGGGCCTCGGCAAACTCGATCCGGAAGCCCGCAAGACTGTCGGCGCCGAGATCAACAAGGCCAAGGCTGCCATTGAGGCGTTGTTGACCGCCCGTCGCGACGCGCTACAGCAGGCGGCTCTCGAAGCCCAGCTCGCAGCCGAGGCTCTGGACGTTACCCTGCCTGGTCGTGGCGCCGGTATCGGCGGCCTGCACCCGGTGGTGCGTACCCTGGAGCGTGTCGAGCAGCTCTTCCGCTCCATCGGCTTCGATGTGGCCGAAGGCCCCGAGATCGAGACCGACTTTTACAATTTCACTGCATTGAACACGCCGGCCAATCACCCGGCCCGTTCGATGCACGATACCTTCTATCTGGAAAACGGCGATGGTGTGATGCTCCGCACTCACACCAGCCCGGTCCAGATCCGCGCCATGCAGGCCCACGTCGAGGCCTACAAGGATCGCGAGACGATGCCCGAGCTGCGCGTGATTGCGCCGGGCCGCGTCTACCGCGTCGACTCCGATGCCACCCACTCGCCGATGTTCCATCAGATCGAAGGTGTGTGGATCGGCGAGTCGGTGAGCTTTGCCGACCTCAAGGGCGTGGTTGCAGATTTTCTGCGCAGCTTCTTCGAAAGCGACGACCTGCAGGTGCGCTTCCGTCCCTCCTTCTTCCCGTTCACCGAGCCGTCTGCCGAAATCGACGTGGCTTTCATGAGCGGCGCGTTGAAGGGCCGCTGGCTGGAAATCGCGGGCTGCGGAATGATGCACCCCAACGTGTTGCGTTTCGGCGGCATCGATCCCGAGCGCTACACCGGCTTTGCTTTCGGCATGGGGCCGGACCGGCTGACCATGCTGCGGTATGGCGTCAACGACCTGCGCCTCTTCTTCGAAGGCGATCTTCGTTTCCTCGGTCAATTCAGGTAAGCCATGCAATTCTCAGAACTCTGGTTGCGCAGTTTCGTCAGTCCGGCCCTCGATTCGGACGCGCTGGGGCATTTGCTCACCATGGCGGGACTGGAAGTGGAGGAGCAGGGTGGTGTTGCCGCCGTGTTCTCCAAGGTAGTCGTTGCACAGATCGTTGAAGCGGAGAAGCATCCGAACGCCGACAAGCTGCGCGTCTGCAAGGTGGACGCGGGGCTGGGCGAACTGCTGCAGATCGTCTGCGGTGCGCCGAATGCTGCTGCCGGCATCAAGATTCCGTGTGCCCTGGTGGGCGCCGATCTGGCTGGTTTCGGCATCAAGGCAGCCAAGCTGCGTGGTGTCGAATCTTTCGGGATGCTGTGCTCTGCCAAGGAGCTCGGTACGTCCGACGAGAGCAGCGGCCTGCTGGTGCTGGCGGAGGATGCGCCAATTGGCATGGACGTGCGCGAGTACCTGTCCCTCGACGATACGCTGTTCACCATCAAGCTGACGCCGAACCGCGCTGACTGCCTGAGTCTCACCGGCATTGCCCGTGAAGTCGCCGCTCTGACTGCCAGTCCGCTGACTCTGCCAGCTTGCGAGCCCGTTGCAGCGACCCATGCGGATGCGCGCGCGATCGTTCTCGACGCGCCGGAAGCTTGTCCGCGCTATAGCGGACGGATCATCCGTGGTGTGGACGCCAAGGCGCCGACGCCCGAATGGATGAAGCAGCGTCTGGCCCGTAGTGGTATCCGCTCCATCAGTGCTCTGGTGGACGTAACCAACTACGTGATGCTGGAGCTCGGCCAGCCGCTTCACGCCTTCGACAACGCCAAGCTGAATGGCAGCATCCACGTTCGTCTGCCGAACGCCGGCGAGCAGGTGCTGCTCCTCAATGGCCAGACCATTACCCCGGCTGCCGATACGTTGTTGATTGCCGATGAAACCCGCGCACTGGCCCTGGCTGGCGTGATGGGCGGCGAGGACAGCGGAATCACGCTCGACACGACCGATCTGTTCCTCGAGAGTGCCTTTTTTGCGCCCGATGCCATTGCCGGCCGGGCTCGTGCCTACGGTTTCTCGTCGGATGCGTCCTACCGCTTCGAGCGGGGTGTGGACTTCGCCTTGGCTGGTCAGGCCATGGAGCGCGCCACGCGTCTGATTCTCGACATTTGCGGTGGTTCAGCCGGCCCGGTGCAGGAAGCGCTGGCCGCCGACAAGCTGCCCGCACGTGCCCCGATTCGCCTGCGCGCCGCCCGCGTGCGGCGTGTGCTGGGCATCGCCCTGACCGCCGATTGTGTCGCCGAAATGTTCGAACGCCTGAATCTGTCCGTCGCCCGTGACGGGGAAGATTTTGTCGTGACGCCGCCGTCCTACCGGTTCGACCTGGAAATCGAGGAAGACCTCATCGAAGAGATCGCCCGCCTCCACGGTTACGACAACATTCCAAGCGTCGCACCACGTGGCCAGATCAGCATGCTGCCGCGCCCGGAGGACAAGCGCGACACGATGTTCATTCGTCGCCTGGTGGCTGGCCGTGAATACCAGGAAGTGATCAACTTCGCCTTTGTCGAAGAGGCGTGGGAGAAGGACTTCTGCGGCAACCTGGATCCGGTGCGTCTGGCCAATCCCATTGCCAGCCAGATGAGCGTGATGCGCTCCAGTCTGATTGGCGGGCTGGTGGCAAACGTGGTGACCAATCGCAAGCGTCAGACCAACCGTGTCCGCGTCTTCGAGATTGGTCGCTGCTTCGCTCGTGACCCCGCCGGCAAGCCGGTGGACGGTTTTCATCAGCCTGTGCGCATCGCAGCACTGGCGGCGGGCTTTGCCCGTCCGGAGCAGTGGGCCGAGGCGAGCCGCAATGTCGACTTTTTCGACGTGAAGGCCGATCTGGAAGCCTTGCTCTTCCCGCGTGTTGCCGAGTTCGAGCGCGCTGCCCATCCGGCCCTGCATCCGGGACGTTCGGCCCGTGTGCTGCTGGATGGTCGTGCCATCGGCTTCATCGGCGAGCTGCATCCGGTGTGGGTGCAGCGTTACGAGCTGGGCACGGCACCGGTAGTCTTCGAGATCGAACTCGAGGCTCTGCTGGACACGGTGACGCCGGCTTATCGCGAGGTTTCGCGCTTCCCGGCTGTGACTCGTGACCTGGCTCTGGTGGTCGATCAGGGGGCTGCGGCAGGCGTGCTTCTGAAGGGCCTCCTGGACGTTGCTCCGGCGATTGTCCAGCGCATCGAATTGTTCGATCAGTACCAGGGCAAAGGTATCGAGCCGAACCGGAAAAGCCTTGCTTTCCGCGTAGTTATGCAAGAAACTCAGCGAACTCTGGAGGATGCTGAAGTGGATGCCGCGATGGCTGCCCTGACTCGCCACGCCGAGGAAAACCTCGACGCGAAGCTGAGGGCCTGATTCATCATGAGCATGACACTGACAAAGGCTGAGCTCGCCGACATGCTGTTTGAGCAGGTAGGCCTGAATAAGCGCGAAGCCAAGGACATGGTGGAGTGCTTTTTCGAGGAAATCCGCATCGCGCTCGAACGGGGAGATTGTGTGAAGCTTTCGGGTTTCGGCAATTTCCAGCTGCGGGAGAAGCCCCAGCGCCCCGGTCGCAATCCCAAGACCGGTGAAGAGATTCCAATTACTGCCCGGCGTGTGGTGACTTTTCACGCCAGTCAGAAGCTCAAGGCCAATGTGGAGCAGCTGAGCGATGTTGCCAAGTGATGTCGAGGCGGTTGTAGAACTGCCACCTATTCCTGCCAAGCGTTACTTCACGATTGGTGAAGTAAGTGATTTGTGCGGTGTGAAACCCCATGTGCTGCGCTACTGGGAGCAGGAGTTTACCCAGCTGCGTCCGGTCAAGCGGGGTGGCAATCGGCGCTATTACCAGCATCATGAAGTCCTGCTGATTCGTCGCATTCGTGAGCTGCTTTACCAGGATGGCTTCACCATTTCCGGTGCGCGCAATCGTCTCGACGACGTGGCGGCGCGCAAGCGCGAGGATGTTGAAGAGTCCGCCGGTCTGCGGGAGCAACTGGTTTCAATCCGTGCCGAGATCAAGTCGATTCTGAGCGATCTGCAGAGCTGAGGGACGCGGATAGCTTTCCGCGTTCTCCCCAATCACAGGCGGTGCCGGGTTCGGGCCGCCTTTATTTTTGAGTGACTCCCCCATGACATATTGTGTCAGCATGCTGCTCGACGCCGGTATGGTGTTTCTGTCGGATTCCCGTACAAATGCCGGTGTCGATCACATCAACACCTTCCGCAAGATGAGCATCTTCCAGCGCCCTGGCGAGCGGGTGATGGTCCTGATGGGGTCGGGTAATCTGGCAATCACCCAGCAGCTCGTGTCCATGCTGCGTGAAGCCATGGCGGCGCAGGACGGCCGGGAGAACCTGTGGTCGGTGCCGAACATGTTCGAGGCGGCGCGACACCTGGGAGAAACCTTGCGGGAAGTGCATCGGCGCGATGCGGAAGCCCTGCAGAATTTCGGTATTGACTTTACAGCGGCGCTGATTCTTGGCGGGCAGATCGGCAAGGAGCAGCCGCGCCTGTTCCACATCTATGCAGCGGGAAATTTCATTGAAGCTACGCCCGATACCCCGTACTTCCAGATCGGCGAGTCGAAGTATGGCAAGCCGATCATCGACCGGGTAGTGAAGCGTCACACCAGCCTGGATGAAGCGGCCAAGCTGGCTTTGATCTCCATGGACTCGACGATCCGCTCCAACCTGTCGGTGGGCGTGCCGCTGGATCTGGCGATCCTGAGGACCGATGAACTGAAAGTCTCCACGCACCTCAGCATCGACGCAAAGAACGACTACTTTGCGATGATCCGCAATCGCTGGAGCGAGGCCCTCGGCCACGCCTTCGACGAGTTGCCCAATCCGGACTGGATCGACAAGGGCGACCAGTTGGGCTGAAGCCTACCAGCCCTGCACCAGACGCTTGGCCTGCTCGCATTCCGTGCGGAATTGCAGGAACTGGAGCAGGCGCTTTTCGGCGATCTTGCCGCTTGCCGCGGCCTCTCGCAGCGCGCAGCCGGGTTCGGCATCGTGCCGGCAGTCGCGGAAACGGCAGTGCCCCACGTAGGGGCGAAACTCCCGGAAGCTCGATTCGAGTTCTTCCGGACTCAGATGAACAAGTCCGAAGGTTTGCATCCCCGGGCTGTCGATGATTCCGCCGCCTTCGGGCAGCGGATACAGGCGGGCAAAGGTGGTGGTGTGCTTGCCGGTGTCGAGGACTTCGGAAATCTCCCGGGTCTCTGCCCGGGCTTCCGGAATCAGCGCGTTCGTGAGGGTGGACTTGCCCATTCCTGATTGCCCGACCAGCAGGCTGGTTTCGCCGATCAGGCGCGCGCGCAGCTTGTCGACGTTTTCCATCGCCGATAATTCCAGCACCTCGTAGCCGAGCACCGTAAACGGCGCCAACTGGGCGCGGGCGCCTTCGAGGCCGGCGGTGACGTCGGTCTTGTTCAGCACGATCAGTGCCTTCTGGTTCTGGCTCTCCACTGCGCACAGGCAGCGCGAGATGAATTCATCGCTGAAGCTCGGTTCGGTCGCCACCACCATCACGACCTGGGTGGCGTTGGCGGCGATCAGCTTCTGTCGCCAGGCGTCGGAGCGGTAGAGCAGGCTGGTCCGTTCGAGCAGTTTGTCGATGACTCCCTGGCCCGGACCGGTGACGGCGACCTGAACCCGGTCGCCACAGGCAAACAGGCTCTTCTTGCCACGGGGCACGCACAGCAGGATCTCGCCTGCATCGGTGCGTACTTCGTATTGCCGCCCGAAGGCGGCAGTGATGGTGCCGAAAATTTTCATCGTGTAGCTGCCTGCAAGTGGGCAATGCGGATCGCCGCGGGCGGATGCGAGTCATACACGCTGGAGTAGAGCGGGTCTGGCGTGAGGGTCGAGGCGTTGTCCCGGTACAGCTTGACGAGGGCGCTCACCAGCTCGCTGGCCGGGGCCTGGCGGGCGGCGTAGGCGTCGGCCTGGAATTCATGCTGGCGCGACCACATGCTCATCAGCGGGGTCAGCGGGAAGGTGAAAATCGGCAGCGCCAGGGCGAACAGCACCAGGGACGGTGCGGTGCCGGAGGCGCTCATGCCCAGTCCGTTGAAGAACCAGTCCTGTCCGGCCAGATGGCCGAGGAGGGCGAAGAACAGCAGGCTGCCGGTGCTGATCACCGCCAGACGCTTCCACAGGTGATGGTGGTGGTAATGGCCGAGTTCATGGGCCAGAACGGCCTCGACTTCGGCCGGTTCGAGTCTGTCGAGCAGGGTGTCGAAGAAGACGATCCGCTTGGCAGCGCCGAAACCGGTGAAGTAAGCATTGCCGTGGGCCGAGCGCTTCGAGCCGTCCATTACGAACAGGCCCGACAGACGGAAGCCGCAGCGGGTCATCAGGCCCTCAATGCGGCTCTTCAGCTGACCGTCCTCCAGGGGCTTGAACTTGTTGAACAGGGGGGCGATGAAGGTGGGGTACACCAGCAGTACCAGCAGGTTGAAGACCAGCCAGAAAGCCCACACATAAAGCCACCACAGATTGCCCATGGCGCCCATCAGCCACAGCACGCAGGCGATCAGCGGCAGGCCGATGGCCGCCGACAGCAGGATGCCCTTCAGCGTGTCGGTGACGAACAGACGGGGTGTCAGGCGGTTGAAGCCGAAACGGGCTTCGAGGCCAAAGCTGCGGTAGATCGTCAGCGGCAGATCGACAATCCACGAGACGATTGCCACCGTGGCAATAAAGATGACGCCGTGGAGTAGGCTGCCCGGCTCGGCAAGGTGAGCGCTCAGATGGTAGAGGCCCTGCAGGACGCCGCCAAAAGTCAGCGCCAGGAGCAGGGTGACCGAAGCCAGCATGTCGACCATGCCTGTCTTGGCCCGCGCTACGGTGTAGTCGGCGGCTTTTTGGTGGGACTCGAGGGAGATGCTGCCGGCGAAGGCTGGCGGTACTGCGCCCCGGTGGGCGGCCACGTGTTGCATGTGGCGACGGGCCAGCCACAGGCGGGTCAGCAGGCCGGCACACAGGGCAATCAGAAAGAGGGCGGAGAAACTGCTGGAGGTCATCGGGAATTCGGGGGAGAAAACGGGCAAGCGGAAGGAAGAAGTGACGGGGCGCGGCAAGCGCGTAAAATCGCGCCTTTACCGACAAGCGAACCGATTATGGCACAGGACCAGAATCACCTCATCTGGCTGGACATGGAAATGACCGGCCTCAATCCCGACAGCGATCGCATCATCGAAATCGCCATGGTCGTCACCAACGGCAATCTGGACGTGGTGGCCGAAGGCCCCGTGATCGCGGTGCATCAGTCTGACGCCGTGCTGGACGGCATGGATGAGTGGAACAAGAACACCCACGGCCGTTCCGGCCTGATCGACCGGGTCAAGGCGTCGACCATCGACGAAGCTGCTGCCGAGGCGATCTACCTGGATTTCATGAAGGAATACATTCCTTCGCGTACGTCCCCGATGTGTGGCAACTCCATCGGCCAGGATCGCCGCTTCATGGCTCGCTACATGCCGAAGCTGGAAGACTGGTTCCACTACCGCAACCTGGATGTATCCACGCTCAAGGAACTCGCGCGCCGCTGGCGTCCGGATGTGTACAAGGGGCTCGAGAAGAAGGGCGCCCACCAGGCCCTGGCCGATATCCATGAATCGATTGTGGAACTGCGTTACTACCGGGACAACTTCCTGAAGGTCTAAGCCTGCATGCCGGGGTGTCGTCGTCGGCCAGCGGCAGAATCAAGGCGGACGACGCTCATCCTCGCAGGGAAGTCGACACGCTTCATGCTTGACGGTGCCATCGGACTCTATGGCCAGATTGATCCTGTGCGGCGCATTGCCGGGGATGTTCGGGCTTTCCCAAGTGAACCTCCGGCCATCGAGATGGTAGATCAGAGTCAGTTGTCGTTCGTCCTGGGGCGCGGGCTTCAGTTCGACTGATTCGCTTGTCCCGGAGGGAATGCGCTGCCAATGGAATTTGTCGCTTCCCGTGATTGCCGATACGTCGATCAAGTCATGGGGCGGCGTGGATGGGCTAACTGAAATCCTGAGTTCGACGGCTATGTTCTGACCGTTGTTGCAGCCGGACAATGACTGACTTCCGAAAAGGGAAAGCAGTAGCAGGGCTGCGAGGCCGTGCCTGGTGCGCTGCCGTGCCTCTGACAGGCTGGGTGGGGGCTGGTGCCGCTCAGCGCTTGTAGGGCTTTGACAGGATCGCATTTGCATTTGCCACGACAAGCTCCCGGATCTCGTTGCCTGTAACCCGAGTCGGCTTTTTTGCGTAGAGCTGGATGCCCATCATGATTGAGGCACGGTCATGGGGGTCGTCCCAAGCCCGCAATCCGCTGGTGTCCGGGGATTTGCCCGGCCACTTGAGTCGGTGAAGGGTGGAGGCGATCTGCTCCAGTCCGGCGCCATCGAGAAGGATGACGTTGGAAAAGCCGGCGGCTTTTCCAACGTAGCCGTAGTGGATGTTTGACCAGACCTCATAGTAGTAAAGCGTGGCCTGGTAATGGTGCCAGTGTTGGGGTCCTACAGGCGGCGCCCCCGGGTGAAAGCGGGCCGCAATCTTTGGCTTGTGGTCCCACTCCCCGTCCTGGCCGCGGCGCCGTGAGCGTTGGTGTTCATCTCGGCCGCAATGTAGTCCGCAATCGGCGTGATTTCGTCCCCCCGCGCGCTGCAGGTTTCAATGAACAGCTGTCCGGGAGGAAAGGACTCGATCCTGGACTGGGTGCCCGGGTCAATGTTGGGAAAATGGTAAAGACCCAGGCTGGACTGCGGCCGCTTGTTGGTCATTGCCTTGCCCGTACCGTTTTTTGCTAACTGCCCCGCAGCCACTTCCGACTGCTCTGTGATTCGAGCAGATCCCGCGGGGTGGTAAGCCCCTGAACGCTGGCCCGGGCCAGGGCAACCTGGTGGAGTTGGGCGACGGCGAGGGCTTCGAGGAGGGCGTCCCGGTGGTCGATGCGGTCGATGCCGAAGGCGCCCAGCCAGGCGTCCATGCGGGCCTGGCCGGCAATCCGCTCGGGGTAGAGGCTGGGCATCAGTACCATCAGGTCGATCCAGTCCACATCGGGCACGTTGCCCAGGTTCTGCTCGAAGGCACGTTCGAGCGTGCCTTGGTTGAAGGGCGCGTTGTAAACGATGGCCGGGGAGCGGCCGATGAATTTGAGCAAGCCGATCAGGGCGTCTGCCGGTGCGCTGCCAAGGCTGGCCCGGAAGGCGTCGGCCGGGTGCAGCAGGCCTTGGTTGATCGCCACCGCGCCCACCGCGAGAAGGCGCTGGCCGCCGCTGTCCATCGGCTCGGTTTCTGTGTTGACCACTACGTAACGGGTCTCGTAGTGGGAACGCCCAAGGTCCGGGGCCGGCAGGGCGGCAATGGCCTCCAGGCTGGCCTGCTGTTCGTGGCTGAGGCCCGGACCGCTGCCGGGCAGGAATCGGGAAAGCCAGTTCATATCTGGTAATCCAGCTTGAGACGGAGTTGGATCTTACGCGCCTGGCGGAAGGCCTCTTTCAGGATGCGCCGGTCGAGTTCGTTGAGATCGTCCGGCTTGACCCGGTTGTCGCCGGACGAGCCGTGATCGGTGTCCAGGTGCTGATGGCGCAGGCGCAGGAGCTGGATGAAGTGGAAGCCGTCGGCCATGGCGGAGAGCTCTTCTGCAGGCATGCCGATGCGCGAACCACCCTGGCGCAGGCGCTGAACGGTGCTGGTGGCGTCGACCCCGGTGCGCAACGACAGCACGCGGGCGGCGTCGACGAACAGGCGTGCGCCGTATTTCTTGAGGTCGATGGTGCCCGGATGGCGCGGATCGTCGTCGGTGATGAAGTCGCGGATCTTGCCCAGCGGCGGCGCCACGTCGAGGGCGTTGGCGGCCATGGCCTTGAGGAAGGCCGGGTTGCCGCCGGTCATGGAGAGCAGCCAGTGGCGCAGCTTGTGGGCGAGTTTCTCGTCGCCGTAAAGCACCCGGTAGTCGAAGAAAATGGTGGCGTTGAGCAGGGCTTCGGGGTGCGGTTCACGAATCCAGGTGCCGAATTTTTCGCGCCATTCGTCGATAGTCAGGCACAGCTCCGGGTTGGAGGCCATGATGTTGCCCGTGCACAAGGGGAAGCCGCAGGCGGCCAGATCATTGTTCACGTCCTTGGCAAACTCCAGCAGGCGCAGCTTTAGCGGCTCCTTGTCGGCCCATTCGGGCAGCACGTAGAGGATGCCGTTATCCTGGTCGGTGGACAGGGTCTGTTCGTGGCGGCCTTCCGAGCCGAAGGCGAGCCAGGCGTATTCGACACCGTAGAGGTCGTGGTTCTTGAGGTTGAGCTCGAGGATGCGGCGGGTCAGGGCGTCGTTGAGGGCCGAGATGAACTGGGTCAGCTGCTCGGCGCCGATGCCCTGGGCCAGCAGGTTGAGGGCCAACTGGCGAATGTCGCGACTGGCGCGCTGCAGGGCCTGGACGTCGGCGGCGCTCTCGATGCCGGAGCGGATCTGGCGCAGGCCGATGCGTTGCAGCGCAAACAGGTCGCGCTCGGAGATCACGCCCTTGAGCTTGTCGTCGGTGTCCACCACCAGGATGTGGCGTACCCCGTGGGTGGCCATCTCGAGGGCCGCGTCGTAGGCGCTGGCGTTGCCGTTGAGGGTGTGCGGCGGGGTGGTCATCACCTCTGCGATCGGCCGGGTCAGGTCGAAGCCCGGCAGCAGGATGCGCTTCAGGATGTCGCTCTGGGTGAGCACGCCCACCGGCTTTTCGTCTTCGCCGGCCACAGCCAGGCAGCCGACGCCGAATTCGGCCATTTTTTCGAGGGCACTGCGCGTGACCAGGTCGGGGGCGACGAAGATCGGGGCTTGCTTGATCAGGTTGGACAGGGACGTGGTCATCGTCTGCTGCTCGGCGGCGCGCTGGGAGAACTGCACTTGCAATTGTTCCCGCGACTGGTTGAGCAGGCTGGCGATGTAGCGCGTGCAGAACAGCTGGAAGCTCGGGCTGAGTTCCTGCAGCTGCAGGAAGTCGGCGGCCGGGAGCTGGAAACAGTAGCTGTCTTCGACTGCCACGTAACTGTTGGTGGACGGCCGTTCGGCGGAAATCGAGCCGATCGGGAAGCCCTCGCCGGGGCCGAGGGTCAGCGTAGAGTATTCGGTAACGGCGACGCTGCCCACCTGGCGGGCCTGCACCTTGCCGCGGTAAACGATGTAGAAGTAGCGCGGCGGGCCATCTTCGGGCACCAGAATCTCCGCCTCAGCCGGATAGAACGCGGTGGCGAGGCGTTCGCCCAGAAAGCGCAAGGCCTCTGCCTCCATCCGGTCGAAGGGGGCGTGGCGACGCAGGAAGTCCAGATTGGTACGAATCAGGGTGTCGGAGGCTGTGGTGTCCATAAGCAGAACCGAAGGCGCAGATCAAACCACCGAATCTACTCCGCCACTGCCCCCCTGTCATGATCTTGCGCAATAAATAGGCCTTTTTCGGGTGTTTTATCAAGCTTGGCGTGACGGCCTGCGCAGGCCGTGGCCCAGATGGCACTCCGTTACAATCCGGCATCTCCCCAACCAGGAATCTTCATGACTGCTTCCCTTCTGCCCGCCCTTGAAATCGCCACCGGCCCGGAGCCCACCCATGCCGTGATCTGGATGCACGGCCTGGGTGCCGACGGCCATGATTTCGAGCCGGTTGTCGACGAGTTCGACCAGGCCCGCCTGCCGCCGACGCGCTTTGTTTTTCCGCATGCGCCGCAGCGGCCGGTGACGATCAACGGCGGCTATGTGATGCGCGCCTGGTACGACATCGTGTCGATGGACTTTTCGGAGCGGCGTGAGGATCCGGCCGGCGTGCTGGAGTCGGCGGTGCAGATCGAGGCCCTGATTGCCCGCGAGAACGCCCGCGGCATTCCGGATGGTCGCATCGTGCTGGCCGGTTTCTCCCAGGGCGGCGCCATCGCGTTGCATACCGCGTTGCGCCATCCCCGTCGGCTGGCCGGCATTCTGGCCATGTCCACCTACCTGCCGCTGGCCGACACGCTGGCTGCCGAAGCCAGCCCGGCCAACCGGGATGTGCCGATCTTCATGGCCCACGGTCGTGGTGATCCGGTGATTCCCTACGATTTCGGCAAGCGCTCCGGCGATTTTCTGGCCGCTGGCGGCTACCCGCTGGAATGGCACGGCTACCCGATGGAACATTCCCTGTGTCTCGAAGAAATCCGTGACATCGAGGACTGGCTGGCGCGGGTGCTGGTGGTCTAGGTCGGCCGGCGTTTGAGCAGGTGGGCGACGATGAAAGACAGCACCGTCTCGCCCCGCTGATTCAGCGCCTTGTAGTGCAGGCGGGCAATTCCCCGGTCGGGCTTCGAGGAGGAGGGGCGTACTTCGAGCACTTCCACCTCGCTGTGCAGGGTGTCGCCGGGGCGCACGGGTGCCAGCCAGCGCAGCTCGTCAATGCCCGGCGAGCCCATGCTCGAGCCAGCCAGTACGCCACTCTGGATGAACAGCCTGAAGCACAGGGCCAGCGACTGGAAACCACTGGCGATGAGCCCGCCGTAGGGCGACTCGGCGGCGGCTACCGCGTCCAGGTGGAAGGACTGCGGATCGTAGCGGAAGGCGAAATCGATGATCTCGGCTTCGGTGAGGGTCAGGCCGCCGCTGATGAAGCGGTCGCCAACGATCAGGTCGTCGAGAAAGCGGGTGTTCATGTCGTGGTCTCCGGGCGTGGGGGCTGGGTTTGCCGATCTTAGCCGATGCGCTCGGCGCTGAGGATCTCTCCGCAGATGGCCAGCCAGGCCCGGGCTGCGTGGGACATGTAGCGGCCGGGTTTCCAGATCAGCGCCACGTTCCAGTCGATGGACGAGTTCGCCAGCGGGCGCACGGCCAGTTCGTCGCCGATGTTGAGGCGGGCCACGAGCGGCGCCGGCAGCAGCGTCGAGCCCAGCCCGGCGGCGGCCATCGCGACGAGAAAATCCCACTGGCCGCTCTGGGCGGCAATGCGTGGCTCCAGGCGCGCTGCGGCGAAGGCCTCGCGGAGCTGGCGGGTCAGCGAGAAATCGTCGGGCAACAGTACCAGCGGTTCGTCGCGCAGGGCCGTCAGCTCGACCGCGGGCTCCCGCGCCCAAGCCGCATGGCGGGGGCCGACGACCAGAATCGGATAGCGCCCGAAGCTGCGGGTTGAAAGGGCAAGGTCGGGGTTGGCGGGGAGCAGGGTGACACCCACTTCCAGCTCGCCACCGGCCACCTGCTGCTCGATCACCTGGCCGCCGTTTTCCTGCAAGGTCAGGCGCAGGCCGGGGTGACGTTCGCAAAAGGCCTTTACTACCGGCGAGAAGAGCAGGTTCGCCATCGGCGGCATGCCCACGGTCAGCTCGCCGCGGGCGAGGGCGGTCAGATCGGTGACCTCCCGTGACAGCTCGCGCACCACGCCGAGGGCTTCCTGGCCGCGCTCGAAGAGGATGTGCCCCACGTCGGTCAGGCGCACCTGGCGACCTTCGCGGATCAGCAGCGGCTGGCCGATCTCGTCTTCCAGCTGGCGAACCATCTTGCTCACCGTGGATTGGGTCACGTGAAGCCGGTCAGCTGCCACCGTGAAGCTGTTCTGGCGGACGGTTTCGACGAAGTAGCGGAGGGCGCGGAGGTCCATAAGCTCATGAAAAAAACGACTCGATGGAATTAGTTTAAGTCATCACACGACTTTTTCTTCGCTTCTATACTTTTCGGCTAACTCGTCCGTCGAGACGAGCCCCCAGCAAAGATCAGAGGATTGGAGAAAACAGCATGCCCATGGACCGTATTCGCCTTGCCCGCCTGCGCGACCGCATCATGTCGCCGGAAGATGCCGCCATGTTCTTCAAGGACGGCATGACCGTCGGGATGAGCGGCTTCACCCGCGCCGGCGACTGCAAGGCGGTGCCCTTTGCGCTGGCTGAGCGGGCGAGCCGCGAGCCGCTGCAGATCACACTGATGACCGGCGCGTCCCTGGGCAACGACATCGACAAGGTGCTTACTGACGCCAACGCGATTTCCCGGCGCATCCCCTTCCAGTCCGACCCGACCCTGCGCCGCAAGATCAACGCCGGCGAGGTGATGTTCATCGACCAGCACTTGTCCGAAACCGTCGAGCAGCTGCGCTCCGGCCAGCTTGCGCCGGTGGATATCGCGGTGGTCGAGGCCACCGCCATCACCGAGAACGGCGGCATCGTGCCGACCACCTCGGTGGGCAATTCGGTCAGCTTTGCCGTGCTGGCGAAAAAAATCATCGTCGAGATCAACCTGACCATGCCGGCCGGGCTCGAAGGCCTGCACGACATCTACATCCCCACCTACCGCCCGCACCGCCTGCCGATTCCGCTGATTTCGCCCGAGCAGCGCATCGGCCTGCCGTTCATTCCGGTGGACCCGGAAAAGATCGTCGCCATCGTGATCACCGAGAAGGCCGACAGCCCGTCCAACGTGCTGCCGCCGGACGACGAAACGCGGGCAATTGCCGGTCACCTGAATGATTTCCTGGGCCACGAAGTGAAGGCCGGGCGTCTGTCGGCGTCGCTGCAGCCGCTGCAGGCCGGCATCGGCACCATCGCCAACGCGGTGCTGCACGGCATGCTGGATTCACCCTTCCGGGATCTGAAGATGTACTCGGAAGTGCTGCAGGACAGCACCGTCGAACTGCTTGACGACGGTCGCCTGAGTTTTGCGTCGGCGTCCAGCATCACCCTTTCGCACGGTACGTATGAGCGGGTGCTGGGCGATATCGAGAAGTACAAGTCGCGTCTGGTGCTGCGTCCGCAGGAGATCAGCAACCACCCCGAAGTGATTCGCCGCCTTGGCCTGATCACCATCAACACGGCGCTGGAGTGCGACATCTACGGCAATGTGAATTCCACCCACGTGGGCGGCACGCACATGATGAACGGCATCGGCGGCTCGGGTGACTTTGCCCGCAACGCGCACCTGTCGGTGTTCGTCACCAAATCGATCGCCAAGGCCGGGGCAATTTCGAGCATCGTGCCGATGGTTTCCCACGTGGATCACACCGAGCACGATACGGACATCATCGTTACCGAACATGGCCTGGCCGACCTGCGTGGCCTGGCGCCGCGGGAGCGGGCCCGCCAGATCATCGACAACTGCACCGACCCGTTGTACCGCGACGTGCTGCGCGATTACTTCCTGCGTGCCAGCCGGCGCGGTGGTCACACGCCACACCTGCTGCAGGAGGCCTTTGCCTGGCATCTGCGCTACGAGCAGCAGGGCTCGATGCTGGCCCGCCAGCAGGAATCCGTCCTCGCCTGACCTCAAACCGGAGCGCGTGCAGGCCGCGCTCCCGGCGCCTTCGGCCCATCGATACTGCCCTTCGATCCGGAGTCCTGTCGTACCCGCCTGCAATCTCCCCAAGGCCACCCGCGCTCCGCGTCCTCTCCCCGCGGAGCGCGGTGCTGGTTACTGTCACTCGCTCAAGGGGGTTTCCGGTATCAGGGTTTCGTCCCGTTTCAAGAAAGGGCGACTGCGCTCCAGCCAGGTCAGCAGGGTGGCGTAGAGCAGGGCTGAATCCACCGGTTTGACGATGAAGTCGTTCATGCCCGCCTCGAAGCAGCGCTGCCGGTCTTCCGGAAAGGCGTTGGCTGTCATGGCAATGATCGGCACCACTTTCCATCCGCCAAGACGGCGAATCTGCCGGGTGGCTTCAAGGCCATCCATATTGGGCATCTGCATGTCCATCAGCACCAGCGCATAGCGGAAGCGGCCCGCCATCTCGACCGCCTGGACACCGTCCTCGGCCACGTCCACCTCCAGGCCGGCTTCCTGCAGCATGTCGGCGGACACTTCCCGGTTAACCGGCTCGTCCTCGACGAGCAGTACGCGGGTGCCGGTGTAGCCAGCCTGAAGGCTGGCGGCGTGATCGTGGATCAGGGTGGCGGTGGGCGGCATGAAGACCGGACTGCGGCCCAGGCAGACAGTGAACCAGAAGCACGCGCCCGTTCCGGGCAGGCTGTCCACGCCGATCTCGCCGTCCATCAGCGCCACCAGCCGCTTGCTGATGGCCAGCCCGAGGCCGGTGCCGCCGTACTGCCGGGTGATGGAGTTGTCGGCTTGCTCGAAGGCCCGGAAGAGGCGCTCGCGGTCGGCCGCTGCTATGCCAGGGCCGGTATCCTGGACTTCAAAGCGCAGCACGATGGTGTCGGCGCTTTGCCCGTGCTCGTTGGCGATGTGGGCACGGATGGTGATGGTGCCCTGTGATGTGAATTTCACCGCGTTGCTGCTCAGGTTGAGGAGCACCTGGCCGAGCCGCAAGGGGTCGCCCGAGAGGGTGCGGTCGAGCAGTTCGGAGGCGATTTCCGTACCGAAGCCCAGCCCTTTGGCGTGGGCGCGGCCTTCGACGAGATTGACCAGGTTGTCGATGATGCTGCGCAGGCAGAAGGGCGCGTGTTCGAGGCTCAGGCGCTCGGCTTCGATCTTCGAGATGTCGAGCACGTCGTTGATGATGGCCAGCAGATGCTGGGCTGCTCCGTGCACCTTGCCCAGTTGCTCCACCGTTTTCGGCTCTCTGCTGCGGCGTCGGGTCAGTTCGGTGAGGCCGATGATGGCGTTCATCGGGGTGCGCAGCTCGTGGCTCATGTTGGCGAGGAAGGTGCTCTTGGCCCGGTTGGCGGCGATCGCCACATCCTTGGCCATGGTCAGTTCGTCTTCCCGTTCTTCGATCCGATCGAGCAGGCGGTTGAAGCCGCGCACCATTACACCCAGCTCGTCGTTGCCGGTGACGGGAATCCGTTGCTCCGTGCGGGTGTTGCCGTGACCGAGGGCTTCGATGGCTGCCATGACGGCCGATAGCGGACGGATCACGTAATGGGACAGGGCCAGGAAGAGCATGCCCATGGCCAGACCCAGCGTGAGCAGGCCGACACCGGCGGTGATGGCCAGTAGCCCGTTGCGCTCATCCTCCACCTGCGCCCGGGTGAAGGCGACGACGATGGTGGCAACCCGCTCGCCGGCATTGCCCATGACCGGTGCGAAGGCGGCGTAGAGGCCTTCATCGGTGGCCTCGGTGCCCGACGCGTTCAGTTTCATGGCTTCGCGAAGGGCCGGGGAAACCAGGCTGCGCCCAATGTTGCCCGGGAAGTTGTGGAAGGCGATGCGGTTGTCGGGCGTGACGACCATCGCGAAGGCAAGGCCCGGGTTGTCCTTCATGGCCTCGGCGCACTGCTCCTCGAAGCCCTGCAGGTCGTCCAGCGCAATCCCGAGGGACAGCACCCTTTCGAGCTGGGTGGACAAGCCATGGGCAATCGCGTTGGCCCGGGACAACTGGCTGATGACCAGGCGGTCGTGGAGGAAAAAACCGGCGGTGGTGAAGGCCGCCGCCATGGCCAGCAGGAAAACTGCCGACGCAATCAGCAGGATCTTTATCCGCAGACCGGGTGGCCTCATGAAGCTTTCTCCCACTGGAAGGCGGGGACGACCTCCGCGGAGAGCAGCAGGGACGATTTGACGTTGATGCCGAGCTGCCGGGCCCGGGCCAGGTTGATGGCCGGGTGGCCCTTGAGCGTGGGGCGGATCGGCAGGGCCGACGGAAACTTGCCCTCAGCAAGAATCGCCCGGGCCAGGCGGCCGGCTGCGAGGCCCTGTTCGCGCTCGGAAATGGTCACCGAGGCCAGCACGCCGTAATGCACCCGGTTGATCCAGAAACTGAGATCAGGCATCAGGCTGTTTTGACAGACCCACTTCTGGACTTCCTGGTAGGGCACGTTGCGGCCGTCGGGGCCGGCGAGGGCGAAGATGCCCAACTGGACTGCGGCGTCGGCCACCGCCGGGTAGGACAGCATGCGGGTCTTGAACTCGTCGAAGCTGCGTACCTGGTCGATGCTGACCAGGCTTATACCGGGCAGTCGTTCCATGGCCGCCCGCATCCGGGCAATGACCGGTGGCCACTGGGGGCCCTGGTCGCCGATTGCCACCAGCCGGCTGACGCCGGGTGCCAGGCTTTGCAGCAGGCGCACTGATTCGACGAAGTGCTCCTGTTCGAGCACGCCGGTGACGTTGATGGCGCCGTCGATGCCGTGCTCTTTCGGCGTCTTGTTCATGCCGCTGAAAACAAAGGGCAGGCGCTGGTTCAGATAGTGCCGGGTGACGAACTCGACGGCGTCGTCGTCGGAGGTATAAACGAGATCGGGTTGCCAGCTGTCGATGAGGGCGCGGACCTCGCGCCCCTTTTGTTCCCGGGCTTCCCGGCTGCCGTTGCGCTTGACGTCCATCTGGACGACTTTGAATTTCGCCGCCACGTCGCCGAGGCCTTCCTTGAAGCCGACAAACTGGCCATCGCTCCAGCGCCACGGGGAGTCGAAGCTCATGACGTGGAGGATGCGGTGCGGGCGCCCGGAAACCCGAGCCTGGGCGATGGCGGAAAGCGGCGCCCACAGGGTGGCGGCCAGAAACTGGCGGCGTGCTGCTCGGTTCATCGAGTCCTCTCGTTCCGGCTGGCCGTCATGCAATGCTGTCGGCAATTATGTTGCTGTTCTCATTCAGCTCTATAACAAGGAACTCTCCCGGCGGGAAGGGGGCTTCTCTGCTTTTTGGCAGGGCCGAGCCCCCTTCGGCATCACGGGGTGACGTGGATCTCGGCGGCTCCCGCATGCATGCGGCCGATGATCGCCGCGGCGCCAAAGCCACCGGCGCGGAAGGTGTCGAGAACCGTCTGGGCGCTTGCCGTGTCGCAGGCGACGAGCAGGCCGCCGCTGGTCTGGGCATCGGCCAGCACGCTGCGCTGCCATTCTTCGATGCCCGAGCCGAAGCGCACCGCGTCGCCGCAGCTGGCCAGGTTGCGGGCGATGGCGCCCGGGCCGATGCCTTGCTGTGCGAAGGGAATCGCCGCCGACATGATCGGCAGGGCGGTGGCGCTGACTGTCGCACCGAGTCCGGCGCCACGGCACACCTCGAGCAGGTGGCCCAGAAGGCCGAAGCCGGTCACGTCGGTGAGCGCGTGCACACCGGGCAGATTGGCCAGCGCCGGGCCGACCTTGTTGAGCTGCGTGGTGGTGGCGATCATCTGGGCGTAGCCGTCCGCATCGAGGACACCCTTTTTCATGGCCGAGCCGAGGATGCCGACGCCCAGCGGCTTGCCGAGGATCAGTACGTCGCCGTCCCGGGCGTCGCGGTTGCGCTTGATCACGTCCGGGTGGGCGATGCCCAGGGCGACAAGGCCGTAAATCGGCTCCGGCGAGTCGATGCTGTGCCCGCCAGCCACCGGAATGCCGGCTTCGGCACAGATGCTGGCGCCGCCTTCCAGGATGCGGCCGATGGCCGACAGGGGCAGCTTGTTTACCGGCATGCCGACGATGGCCAGGGCCATGATGGGCGTGCCGCCCATGGCGTAGACATCCGACAGGGCGTTGGTGGCGGCGATGCGCCCGAAGTCGAAGGGGTCATCGACGATGGGCATGAAGAAGTCGGTGGTGGCGATCAGCGCCTGCTGGTCGTTGAGGCGCCACACGGCGGCATCGTCGGCGGTTTCGGTGCCGACCAGCAGGTTGGCAAAGGGCTGGGCGGCGGGCATGTGGGACAGCATTTCGCTGAGCACGGCGGGGGCGATTTTGCAGCCGCAGCCGCCGCCGTGAGACAATTCGGTGAGTCGCAGGGGTGCTTCAGTCATCTCTTTTTTCCTGTCCGGTCAAATCGTTATCTTCATGTCTTCCCATTCCGCGCCCTTTTCCGCCAGCATCGATCAACTTGACGAGTTCGATACGATCATCGATGTCCGTTCGCCGGCTGAGTTTGCCGAAGACCATATTCCGGGGGCGATCAATTGCCCGGTACTGGACAACGAGGAGCGGATCCGGGTTGGCACGCTCTACAAGCAGGTGTCGCCCTTCGAGGCGCGGAAGGTGGGGGCGGCGCTGGTGTCGCGCAACATCGCCCGCCATATCGAAACGCATTTTCTCAGTAAGCCGAAGGGCTGGAAACCTTTGATTTACTGCTGGCGGGGCGGACAGCGTAGCGGATCGATGACGGTAGTGCTCGGTCAGATCGGTTGGGCGGCCCGGCGCCTGGAGGGCGGCTACAAGACTTTCCGCCAGCGTGTCCTCGCAGATCTCGACACTTTGCCGCCGACGCTCAATTTCCGGATCCTGTGCGGCCCTACCGGCAGCGGCAAGACGGCGCTTCTCGATGCGCTGACTGCGGCGGGTGAGCCGGTGCTGGACCTGGAAGGGCTGGCGGTTCATCGCGGCTCGGTGCTGGGGGGCGAGCCCAATACCGTCCAGCCTTGCCAGAAGGCTTTCGAGACAGCCCTGTGGTCGGCGCTGCGCGGCCTGGATACGGCCCGACCGGTGTGGGCCGAGTCGGAAAGCCGACGGGTTGGCCGCCTGCATTTGCCGAGTGTGCTGTTCGAGCGCCTGCGCGACAGCGAGTGCCTGCGCATCGAGGCACCTCTGGCGGCACGGGTGGATCATCTGCTGGAGCGCTATGCCGACCTGATCGCCGATCCCGCTGACTTCAACGCCAAACTGGAACGTCTGGCTGGCCAGCACGGCCATCAACGGGTGGGTGAGTGGCAGGCCCTGGTAAGCGCTGGTGTGTGGCGCGCGCTGGCCGAGCAACTGGTTACCGATCACTACGATCCGGCCTACCGGCGGGGTGGCGAAGGGCTTTATCGGCGCTCGGGGGCGGCTGAGGTGCTGGCCTTGCCGGCGCTGGATGATGCGACGCTCGCCGGAGCGGCCGAGAGGCTGGCGGAGCAGACCCCGCTCACCCCTTGAGCCGGTCGGCGATCTCGGCCAGCGTGGTGTCGAGCCGGTCGGCCAGATCGCAAGCCAGGGCCATGGCCTCCGGGCGATTGTCGCGGGCGGCGTGCTCGGTCTCGAGGGCCAGTCCCATCAGGCTGCGGGCCATGATGTTGCCTGCCGATCCTTTCAGTGAGTGGGCCAGACGGACCAGTTTTTCGGTGTTGCCACTGGCGGCCGTGGTGCGAATTTCTTCGATTACCGGGGTCTGGCTGTTGATGAACACCCCCAGCAATTTGCGGATGAATTCCGGTTTGCCGGCATAGCGGGCTTCGAGGTCTTGCCAGTGGATCATGGCAGGATGTGTTGCGGGCCCGCTTGCTGCGCTGACCGGCTGTCGCTGGACATGCCGCAGAATGGTGGTGACCAGAACGTCCAGGTCGATCGGTTTGGCTATATGGTCCACCATGCCGGCGTCCAGGCATTTGGCTTTTTCCTCGGCCATGGCGTGGGCCGTCTGGCCGATGATCGGCAGGTGCGGCGCTTTTGCGCGGATGCGCCGGGTGGCTTCGTAGCCGTCCATTTCGGGCATCTGAATATCCATCAGCACCAGCTGGAAGGCGTCGCTGCCGGCTTCGGCCACGCGTTCGACGGCGGCCCGCCCGTTGTGGACGATTTCGAGTCGGGCGCCTTCCGATAGCAGCAGGTCTTCGAGCACCATCTGGTTGACTTCATTGTCCTCGGCTACCAGGACCGAGATGCCGGCCAGCCGCTGACGATCAGGAAGGGCATGGGGGCTTGACGCTTGATCGTGCATGAACGGGAGATCTCCTGAAACGTAGGGAATCCGTACTTCAAAATGGCTGCCGCGGCCGGGCTGGCTTTCGGCATGGATGGTACCGCCAAACAGTTCGGTCAGCCGTTTGGTGATGGCAAGGCCGAGGCCGGTTCCGCCGAAACGACGGGTGGTGGAGGTGTCGGCCTGTTCGAAGGCGATAAAAAGCCGCGCCACTTGTTGCTCGTCCATCCCGATGCCGGTGTCGCTGACGCGCAGTAGCAGGCTGTCGTTTTCGAGCCCGGCGAAGAGCTTGACTTCGCCCTGCCCGGTGAACTTGATGGCGTTGGAGAGCAGGTTGGTCAGAATCTGCCTGAGCCGCAGCGGGTCGGTGCAGCACACGGAGGGCAGATCCGGGGCGAGCTCCACGCTGAGCTTGAGCCCCTTGTCGTCACTACGCTCACGCAGGGCGTCAGTCGTGTTGCGCAGGAGTCTGGACAGATCCACCGGGATGGCTTCGAGGTGCAGCTTGCCGGCTTCGATCTTGGAGAAGTCGAGGATGTCATTGACGATGCCCAGAAGCAGTCCGCCCGAATCCAGAATGCGCGCGAAGAGGTTCTGGGCCTTGCGGCCGACGTTGTCCCGATAGCCGATACGGGCCAGGCCCAGGACGCCATTGAGGGGCGTGCGGATCTCGTGGCTCATGTTGGCGAGGAACTCGCTTTTGACCCGGGCCAGCCGCTCGGCAGCCTCGCGGGCCTGCTCCCGGGCTTGCTCCATGGCGCGCCTGTCGGTCACGTCCATGAAGCTGATGACGGCACCGACGATCTGTCCGTCGCGGAGCATCGGGTGGGTGGCGTAGATCACCGGTATCGGGTGACCGTCGGCATGCCAGTACACCTCGTCCTCGATGGTCATGTCGTTGCCGCTTCGCAGGGTCCGGACAGTGGGGCACAGGGCGGCCGGGTAGGGGCGGCCATCGGCATGGTGATGATGAATGCGCTCATGGATCGATTGGCCGATGACAGCTTCCGCCGTGATGCCGAGCATGTTGCAGGCAGCACGGTTGATGAAGGTGAGGCGGCCGAGGGTGTCGACGCCGTAGAGGCCGTCGGCGGTGGACTCGAGGATCAGGCGGATGTGGGCTTCCGAGCTCGAAAGCTGGCTTGTGCGCTCGGCGACCAGTTGCTCCAGGTGTTGCTGATGCTGGAAGAGTTCGGCTTCCAGGGCCTTGCGGCCACTGATGTCGCAAAACACGCCCAGGACGCGCTCGATGTAGCCTGCCGGGTCGAAGGTGGCGCTGGCCCAGTCGGCAATCCACACGTAAGTGCCGTCAGGGCCGCGCAGACGGTATTCGGCTGCATAGTCGGGCTCGTTGGGGGTCAGGCCGGCCAGAAGGCGCAGGAAGTCTTCGCGATCGTCGTCGTGGATGCGCTGGAAGTAGTCCTCCGCAAGCCCATCGACGGGCAGGTCCCAGCGTCGTGTCAGGCTGCCGTGGCGGCGCACGCGCCCGCTTTTCGGCGAGTACTCGAAGGCGTCCATGCTGGCCGCGTGCAGGGCCAGCCGGAGCCGTTCTTCGCCGGCCCGCAGGGCATCGGCGGCGCGGGCGCTGACGATGCCGATGGCGGCCGTGTGGGTGGCCATGTCCATCAGTTTTTCTTCGGCGGCGATCGCCAGTGCGGGGCCCTTGCTGTAAATGCTGAATGTTCCCAGCAGGCGACCGTCCGCGTCCTCGATCGGAGTGGACCAGCAGGCGTGGATGCCAGTCCGGCGGGCGGCTTCGTGCAGGACTGCCCAGCACGGATCGTGCTGGATGTCTTCCGTCAGAACCGCATGGCGCAGGAAGGCCGCCGTTGTTTCCGTAGCGCTCGTCGCCCTGGTCGACAGCCCGTCGAGGGCCCGGCTGAAATCCTCAGGCAGGCTGGGGGCTGCGCCCAGTCGCAGGGTGCTGCTTGCCTCGTCGAACAGCAGAATGGCGCAGGTCAGTTCTTCGGCCTGGGCCTCTATGCCGCGCACCAGTCTGTCGAGGATCCGCGGCAGGGGGGCATTGCCGGCGATCATCTCGAGTATGCGCGACTGGGCGGCCTGCAAGCCCTCGGTCCGTTTGCGCTGGCTGATGTCGTGGGCGACGCACAGGTAGCCACCCTGCCGCCCTTGGCCAGTGTCCGGCAGTGGGGTGATGACCTGGGAGACCTGCACAGTGCTGCCGTCCTTGCGCCGGTAGGCCCGTTCCCCGTGTTGGGGAGTGATTGCGCTGGAGAGCGCTGTCTGCCGGGATTCCTGCCCGACCGTGTCGCGGAAACTGTCGAGCTGTCTCTTGCCGAGGATTTCATCGGCATCGAAGCCGAGCAGATTCCGGGCGCCGCGATTGAACAGGGTGATCTTGCCCTTGCTGTCGGTGGCGATGATGGCGACTTCCGAGGCGGCCTCCAGCACGCTTTCGAGCAGCCTGTTGCTGCGGGCCATGCGCCGGTAGAAAAGCAGGACGGACAGGAAGGCTGCGGCGACGAGCAGGGTGGAGGCGAGCGCCCGCCAGCGCCATTCTCGCAAGGTTTCGGCATGGGAGAGGCCGACCACCACATAGAGGGGGAAGTGTTCCAGTTTCTGGAAACTGCTGATCCGGTAGATCCCGTCCACCTTGCCGATGTAGGCGACCAGGCCGGATGTTCTGCCGGCCTGGATTTCCCGGTGGATCGGGTGGTCGGGGTCGGTCCGGTTGAGGCTTCCGGGTGGCAGGGGGTGGCGCATCACGATGGCACTGGTGTCGCTGCGCCGGATAACTGCTGCGCCGCCCTCGCCGAGATTGACGTCCGCCAGCAGGCGTTTGAAATAGCTCAGGTCGAGGGGCGCGCTGACGACGCCGAGAAAGCGTCCCTGTGCATCGTGGATGGGGCGCAGCAGGACGACCGCCAGACGGTCTGTGGTGCGCGAAAGCACGACTTCCGAAATGACCAGTCCGCCGTTCGGGTCGGCCTTGGCCTGCTGAAAGTGCAGGCGGTCGGCGATGTTGATCTTGCGTGCAACGCTATCGGTGGACAGGATCAACAATCCGCTGGCGTCGAAGACGCGGATGCTGTCGATCTGGGGGATGCGCGCGAGGTAGTGTGCCAGGCGCAGGGATTCACCCCGCCAGGTTTTCTGCAGCAGGGTCGGGTTGCCGAGGGCCGGGGCGATGATGTCGGCTGTCTCGGAGAGCAGCATGTCGGCCGTGTCGAGGGTGGTGTTGAGGGCAAAGGCATTCACCCGGGCGATACCTTCGGACGTGGCTTCGGCCTTGCGCAGGGCGTCCTGATAACCGCTCCACGAAAGATGGGCGAGCACCAGTACCGTCGTGAACAGGGCGAGAAGGTGCGCCCAATAGGTTCGTAACGGGTGGGATGGGGCCGTCCATGGTGTCTGGCTCACAGCAAGGGCATCCTTCTTCTGCGCCTCCTCCACACATTTGTGGGGGCGGAGGCGCAGAGTGCCTACAGGACTTCTGCTGCGTGGTCGGCCAGACGCGAACGCTCGCCCCGCTGCAGGGTGATGTGGCCGGAGTGCGGCCAGCCCTTGAAGCGGTCTACCACGTAGGTGAGGCCCGACGAACCCTCGGTGAGGTAGGGCGTGTCGATCTGCGCGATGTTGCCCAGGCACACCACCTTGGTGCCGGGGCCGGCGCGGGTGATGAGGGTCTTCATCTGCTTGGGCGTCAGGTTCTGGGCTTCATCGATGATCAGGAACTTGTTGATGAAGGTGCGCCCGCGCATGAAGTTGAGGGACTTGATCTTGATGCGGCTCCTGATCAGGTCGCGCGTGGCGGCCCGGCCCCATTCGCCCCCCTCGCCGGTGGTGCCGTTGAGCACGTCCAGGTTATCTTCCAGGGCACCCATCCACGGGGCCATCTTTTCTTCCTCGGTGCCCGGCAGGAAGCCGATGTCCTCGCCCACCGGTACGGTGACGCGGGTCATGATGATTTCCGAGTAGCGTTTGGTTTCGAGTACCTGGGTGAGGCTGGCGGCCAGCGTCAGCAGCGTTTTGCCGGTGCCGGCCTGGCCGAGGAGGGTGACGAAGTCGATCTCCGGGTTCATCAGCAGGTTGAGGGCGAAGTTCTGCTCCCGGTTGCGGGCCGTGATGCCCCAAGTGTTGTTCTTCTGGTGGGAGTAGTCGATCAGGGTTTCGAGGGTGACGGTGCGCCCGGCTTTTTCCTTGACCCAGGCTTGCAGGGGCTGTTCGCCTTCCTGGAAGACGAACTCGTTGATCAGCAGGTCGGGGGTGTCGGGGCCCTTGATCCTGTAGTAGGTGCGGGTTTCCTGTTTCCAGGACTCCATGTCCTTGCCGTTGGCTTCCCAGAAGGCGGCGTCGATCTCTTTGGTGCCGGTGTACAGCAGGTCGGTGTCTTCGAGGACCTTGTCGTTGAAGTAGTCCTGCGCGGCCAGTCCGAGGGCACGGGCCTTGATACGCATGTTGATGTCCTTCGACACCAGGATCACTTCACGCTTCTTGTCGTACTTCTCGAAGAGGTGCATCACCACCGCGAGAATCTGGTTGTCGCCCTTGGCGGTGGGCATGGCCGCCGGCAACTGGACGTTGATTGCTTCGGTCTGCAGGAACAGGCGGCCGCTGGCCAGCTGGCTGGAGGCATCGACGAGGCTGATGCCTTCCTCGATGCCCTCGGGGCAGGCGTTGACGATTTCGTCCAGGCTGCGGCTGGCCTGGCGGGCGTTGCGGGCAACTTCCGACATGCCCTTCTTGTTCGAGTCCAGCTCTTCGAGGGTCATCATCGGCACGAAGATGTCGTGCTCCTCGAAGCGGTACAGACTGGTGGGGTCGTGCATCAGCACGTTGGTGTCGAGGACGAACAGCTTGGTGGAGGTTTTCTTGGACTTCGCGGGGCGTCGGGTGGCCATGGTCGTCGTTGTTTCTCGGCTGTCGTGGGGGGGGGGCTGGTGCTTACAAGGTCTTGGTGTAGTCCAGTACTTCCTGGGCATGGCCGGGCACCTTCACACCGCGCCATTCGCGGCGCAGGACGCCGCTGGCGTCGATGACGAAGGTGCTGCGTTCGATGCCCCGTACCTGCTTACCGTACATGTTTTTCATTTTCATGACGCCGAACAGGGTGCAGGCGGTTTCGTCCGGATCGGAGACCAGGTCGAAGGGCAGGGCCTGCTTGGTGCGGAAGTTTTCGTGGGACTTGATGCTGTCCCGGGAGATGCCGAGCACGATGGTGTCGGCGGCGAGGAACTCGGGGTGGAGGTCGCGAAACTGCTGGCTTTCGGTGGTACAGCCGGGGGTGCTGTCCTTCGGGTAGAAATACAGCACCACCTTCTTGCCCTGGAGGGCCGACAGGCTGAGGGTCTGGTCGCTGGTGGCGGGGAGGGTGAAATCGGGTGCGGCCTGATCGAGCATGGTTTCTCCGGAGGATGCGTTCCGGCATCAGCCTAATCCCAAGCCGCAGGGCTGGCAATCCATCCAGCGTGAAGAATGCCGCTCAGGCCGGGTCGAAGAGCAGCGCGGCCGCCACGGTGCGATGCTCGGCAACGAGGATGTTGTAAGTGCGGCAGGCCGAGCCCAGATCCATCACCTCGAGTCCGATGCGGGCCTGCATCAGCGATTTCATCAGTTTCGGGTGCGGAAAGCGCTGCTTCATGCCGGTGCCGAGGATCAGGATCTCGCAGCCGAGCCCGGCCAGGCGTGCGAAGTCGGCTTCGTTGAGGGCATCGAAACCACCGTTCTGCCAGTCCGTTTCGATGCGTTCGGGCATCACGATCACGCTGTTTTCGTAGCGGGTCGAGCCGATCATTACGTGCCGGGCGTCGTAGCGGGCGATGGTGTTGTACTGGTCGCTTTTGTCGAGGTGGAGTTTCATGATGGATTGGGCTCTCGTGCAGTGTTCGGGCCTTGATTTGCCCGGTCAGGGTGGCTTGGGTAACATTATAGCTTTGCGTCGTCACGCACCTGCCCGGGTTTGCCCCCGCGGGTACCTCGACGCGGGGCCAGGATCATGAGCCGCCACACCAAATTGCGTGTTGTTTCAAAGCAGCCCGCACTCACCAGCAAGGAAACGGAAAGTACCGTGCAACCAATCCGCAAGTCCGACAAGCTCGCCAACGTCTGTTACGACATCCGCGGCCCCGTGCTGCAAAAGGCGAAGCAGATGGAGGACGAGGGTCACAAGATCATCAAGCTGAACATCGGCAATCTGGCCGCGTTCGGTTTCGATTCGCCTGAAGAAATCCAGCTGGACATGATCCGCAACCTGCCCAACGCGGCCGGTTACTCGGACTCCAAGGGCATCTTCTCGGCCCGCAAGGCGATCATGCATTACACCCAGCAGAAGCACATCAAGGGTGTGACGCTGGAAGACATCTACGTGGGCAACGGCGTCTCCGAGCTGATCGTGATGGCCATGAACGCGCTGCTCAACACCGGCGACGAAGTGCTGGTGCCGGCCCCCGACTACCCGCTGTGGACCGCCGCGGTCAGCCTGTCGGGCGGCAACCCGCGTCATTACATCTGTGACGAATCCAACGGCTGGTTGCCGGATCTCGACGACATCCGCGCCAAGATCACGCCGCGCACCCGCGCCATCGTGATCATCAACCCGAACAACCCGACCGGTGCCGTCTATCCCGACGACACCCTGAAGGCCATCGTGGCCATTGCCCGCGAACACGGCCTGATCATCTACGCCGACGAAGTGTACGACAAGGTGCTCTACGAGGGCGTCACGCACACCTCCATCGGTTCGCTGTCGGAAGACGTGCTGACCGTCACCTTCAACGGCCTGTCCAAGAACTACCGCTCCTGTGGCTACCGCGCCGGCTGGATGGTGGTTTCCGGCGACCGCCGTCCGGCTGCCGATTACATCGAAGGCCTCAACATGCTGGCCTCGATGCGCCTGTGCGCCAACGTGCCCGGCCAGTTCGCCATCCAGACGGCCCTCGGTGGCTACCAGAGCATCGACGATCTGGTTGCCCCCGGCGGCCGCCTGCGTCGCCAGCGCGACCTTGCCTACGAGCTGATTACCGCCATTCCGGGGGTCAGTTGCGTCAAGCCCAAGGCCACGCTGTACATGTTCCCGAAGCTCGACGCCAAGATGTACCCCATCGAGGACGACCAGCAGTTCATCGCCGAACTGCTGGAGCAGGAAAAAGTCCTGCTGGTCCAGGGCACCGGCTTCAACTGGCCGACGCCGGATCATTTCCGGCTGGTTTTCCTGCCCTACGAGGACGACCTGAGGGATGCCGTCAACCGCATCGCCCGCTTCCTCGACGGCTACCGCAAACGTCACGGCACCTGATTTGCGGGTGAAGGGTGAAGCGTGAGGCGCGAGGGGTTCAACCCGCTCCGCACGCTGGCCCCTTTGCCTTTACCCTTAACTCTTCACTCTTGACCCTTCAACGAATATGAAACCCATCAATGTTGGCCTCCTGGGCATCGGCACCGTCGGCGGTGGCACCTTTACCGTTCTCAAGCGTAACGAAGAAGAAATCACCCGCCGTGCCGGCAGGCCGATCCGCATTACCGCGGTGGCCGACAAGAACCTCGAACTGGCAAAGAGCGTTGCCGGCGAAGGCGTGCGTCTGACCGACGACGCCTTCTCGATCGTCACCGACCCCGAGATCGACATCGTCGTCGAACTCATCGGCGGCTACGGCGTGGCCAAGGAGCTCGTGCTCAAGGCCATCGAAAACGGCAAGCACGTGGTCACCGCCAACAAGGCGCTGCTCGCTGTGCATGGCAATGAAATCTTCGCCGCCGCCCAGAAGAAGGGCGTGATGGTCGCCTTCGAAGCTGCCGTGGCCGGTGGCATCCCCATCATCAAGGCGCTGCGCGAAGGCCTCTCTGCCAACCGCATCCAGTGGCTGGCCGGCATCATCAACGGCACCACCAACTTCATCCTGTCCGAGATGCGCGACAAGGGCCTGCCCTTTGCCGAAGTGCTCAAGGAAGCCCAGCGCCTCGGCTACGCCGAAGCCGACCCCACCTTCGACATCGAAGGCGTGGACGCTGCGCACAAGGCCACGCTGATGGCCTCCATCGCATTCGGCGTGCCGGTCCAGTTCGACAAGGCCTACGTGGAAGGCATCACCAAGCTCGAAGCGGCCGACATCAAGTACGCCGAGCAACTGGGCTACCGAATCAAGCTGCTGGGCATCGCCCGCCGCCGCGAGCAGGGCATCGAGCTGCGCGTGCATCCCACGCTGATCCCCGAGAAGCGCCTGATCGCCAACGTGGAAGGCGCCATGAACGCCGTGCTGGTGCAGGGAGACGCCGTTGGCGCCACGCTGTACTACGGCAAGGGCGCCGGCGCCGAGCCGACTGCCAGTGCCGTAATTGCCGACCTCGTCGACGTGACCCGCCTGCACACCGCGGATCCGGAACATCGCGTGCCGCACCTGGCCTTCCAGCCGGATCAGATCACCGAGTTGCCGGTGCTGCCGATCGAAGAAGTCGAGACCAGCTACTACCTGCGCCTGCGCGTGCTGGATCGTCCGGGCGTGCTGGCCGACATCACGCGCATCCTGGCCGACCAGACCATCTCCATCGACGCCATGCTGCAGCGCGAGCCGGAAGAGGGCGAATCGCAAACCGACATCATCATCCTTACCCATCTCACCATCGAGAAGAACATGGATACCGCCATCGCCAAAATCGAAAACCTCGATTCGGTGACCGGCAAGGTCATTCGTCTGCGCCTCGAAAACCTGTAAGCGGGTTTTTGTTGCGTCGGAAGAAAGCCGCACACGTTGCGGCTTTTTTCTTGCCCGTGCTCAAGGAAACGAGGACTCGCCGACGGCACACTGCGATACCCGACAGATTCAGTCGGACTTTATCGAAACCCCAGGAGCCAGCATGCAAACCATCCACGTGTGCAACCACAGCACCCCCGAAGCCCTGTACCCGTTCGACGCCCGCGGCGTTGCCAAGCGTTTTCGCCACGCGGCCATCTTCGGTGCGCTGGATTCGCTGATTCCGGGTGAGACGATGCGCTTCTGCAACGACCATGATCCGATTCCGCTGCTTGGTCAGTTGCAGCAGCGCTATGGCGAGAAGGTGACGATCACCTACCAGCAGCGCGAGCCGGGCGAGATCATCATCGACTTCGCCAAAGTTGCCTGAGCATCAATCCGCGTCGCCCCGGACGTAGTCCAGGGCTTCGTGCTGGAGCAGCACGGCGGTCATCATGGCCGGGGTGATGAGACCGGCCAGTTTGCCGGTTTCATCTGCCACCGGCAGGGCGGGCTGGCCGTGCTGCCCGAGTACATCGGCCGCCAGGGCAATCCCGTCGTCCGTCGTCGCAATGCGCAGCCCCTCGCGGGGCGTCAGCATGATCTGTCCGACCACTTCCGGCTTGTCCGAGTGGCTGCTAGGGGTGGGGCGGAGCAGGCGGCGGACGTTGTCGCCGATGCGCTGGCCGCTGTCAGGCTCCACGTGGCGCAGGAAGTCTTCCAGGCTGACGAGGCCGATCACCCGTTGTGCCCGGTCTACCACAGGCAGGCTGCTGCGGTTGTGACGGTTCAGCAGGCGCCAGGCTTCGTTCAGGTCGGTGGCGAATGCCACGCTGAGCGGCATCGGCTCCATCACATCCCCGCAGTTCAGCAGCACGTGGCGGTGGAAGGCATGGCGGGCGGCCCGCTGGAAAACCTGGGCCAGATCGTCTTCACTCACATCCAGGTAGGCATCGATTTCGGTGAGCGCTGCGGCCAGATCCGGATGCTGGATGCCGGCCGGGCTGCGTCGTTGCTGCCGGGGCGTGGCGACGGCCGGTGAGCACAGGGGATAGCGGCGGCCGGGAATCAGATTGTTGACCGCTGTCGCGGCGATCAGGATGGCGGTGATGTTCCAGCCGGCAGCGGTGAAGCTGGTCGCCGCATCCAGACCTTGCGTGGCGGCACTCGCCATCACCAGCGCCATGGCGCCGCCGGGGGGATGGATGCAGCGCAACCAGCCCATCAGCCATACCGAAATGGCCACCGCCAGGCCGAGGGCCAGATAGCCCGGCGCTGCCCATTGCCCGCAGGCAAAGCCGACCAGCGCCGGCAGCATCAGCCCGCCGATCACCGACCAGGGCTGGGCGAGGGGGCTGTGGGGTAAGGTGAACAAAATGACTGACGTGGCCCCGAGGGGTGCCAGCAGGCGCTTGGCCTCGGCGGGCACCGGCACCACGAAGAGCACGCCCTCGTAGATCAGTACGCCAAGCAGCGCCGCCACGGTGCTGCGCCAGCGTTCTGTGGCGGACAGGGGGGCGGCGTCGGCGAACAGGTAGCGGCGGGCGAAACGGGTGAGGGCCAGGTGAAGGGCGTTCATCGGGAGTCGGGGCGGGGCGTGAAGCCGCCAGTCTGATGATTCGGCGTGCGGCTCGCCTTGATATGCGTTTGGTGGAACGGAAGGGGAAGTGGTGCTGATTTACCTTGGGTGCAGTGCGGTTTTTGCGTTTGCCATGGCCATCGGCCTGGCTATGGTGGGCGCGGCGCCAGCGGCGGTTGCCCACGCGGCGTTTGCGCTGGGTGCAATGCCGCTGATTTTTGCCGCCATGGGGCACTTTGTGCCGGTGCTGACCCGCAGCGGCGGGGCCGAGCCGCGGATCCATCGTCTGCCGCTGGCCATGCAAGTGGCCGGTGCCGCGGTGGTGGGGGGGCTTGCCGGCGTGCTGCCGGGCACTGCGCTGCACGGGGCGGTGACGGTCGGGCTGGTGGCAGCCGGGGTCTTCCTCGCCTGGTTGATCAAGCGCGGGCGGGCGACCCTCGGCAAACCGCATCCGGGGCTCGCCTGGTACGGCGCCGCGCTGGCTTGCCTGATCCTCGCCTTGCTGGCGATTCTCGTCGGGCTGCTGTGGCCGGCTGGTTACGGCGTATTGCGGCTGGCGCACCTGCATCTGAACACCCTTGGCTTCATCGGGCTGACCGCCATCGGTACCCTGCATGTGCTGATGCCGACCGTGCTCGGCCAGCCCGACCCACAGGTCGCGAATCGCCTGCGTCGCCAGTTGCCGTGGGCGCTGGCCGGCGTCGGGCTGAGTGCGCTGGCAGGCGGCCTGCCGTGGCTGACGCCGCTGGGCGTGGTGCTGATTGGCGGTGTGGTGGCGCAGACCGTCGCCGGCTGGCTGCGGACTTATGGCTGGGCACGTTTGAGCGGCGACGGGGCGGCGGTGGCGCTGCTGGGAGCGGGTATCGGCCTGCTGGTGGCTATTGCTGCAGGGGGTGCCCATGGCTTGGGCTGGCTGGCCGGGCGGCCGGCGGTGGCTGGCTTCTTTGCGCTGTTCCTGCTGCCGCTGGTGACCGGGGCCTTGTCGCAGTTGTTGCCGGTGTGGCGCTTCCCGGGCCCGGCAACGCCGGCGCGGGCAGCGATGCGGGGCCGGCTGGTGCGCTTCGGGGCGCTGCGCACGGGCTTGTTCCTGGCTGGCGGTGCGTTGCTCCTTGCGGGCCTGACAGCGGGTGCAGCCCTGCTGGCGGCCGGTGTGCTGCTGTTTGCCGGGGTACTGATCCACAGCCTGGTGGCGCGACCCTGAAAAGGGGGCGCCGGGTTGTGCTATCTTCCAAGCCTTCGTTTTCAACTCGGCGAGACCCATGCGCTACATCTCTACCCGCGGCCAGTCTGCACCCCAATCCTTCTGTGACATCCTGCTTGGTGGCCTGGCGCCGGACGGCGGCCTCTACCTGCCGGAAAGCTACCCGCAGATCACCCGTGCCGAACTGGACGCCTGGCGCAAGCTGTCGTACGCCGAGCTGGCCTTCGCCGTTCTGTCGCGCTTCATCGACGACATTCCGGCCGCCGACCTGAAGGCCATCTGCGACAAGACCTACACCGCCGAAGTGTACGGCTACGTGCGCGATGGTGCGAAGGCGTCGGACATCACCCCGGTGCACTGGCTCGAGCCGGGCAAGCTGGGCCTGCTGGAGCTGTCCAACGGCCCGACGCTGGCCTTCAAGGACATGGCCATGCAGCTCCTGGGCAATCTCTTTGAATACGTGCTCGACAAGCGTGGCGAACAGATCAACATTCTCGGCGCCACCTCCGGCGACACCGGTTCGGCCGCCGAATACGCCATGCGCGGCAAGCACGGGGTGCGCGTCTTCATGCTCTCGCCCCACGGCCGCATGAGCGCCTTCCAGCGCGCCCAGATGTACTCGCTGCAGGACGACAACATCTACAACATCGCCGTGCGCGGCATGTTCGACGATGCCCAGGACGTGGTGAAGGCGGTTTCCAACGACCACGCCTACAAGGCAAAGTACAAGATCGGCGCCGTCAATTCGATCAACTGGGGCCGCGTGGCGGCCCAGGTCGTGTACTACTTCAAGGGCTACTTCGCCGCCACCGACAGCAACGACCAGCAGGTCGACTTCGTGGTGCCGTCGGGCAACTTCGGCAACATCTGCGCCGGCCACATCGCTCGCCAGATGGGCTTGCCGGTGAAGCGGCTGGTCCTTGCAACGAATGAGAACGACGTGCTCGACGAGTTCTTCCGCACCGGCGTCTATCGCCCGCGCAGCACCGCCGAAACCCACGCCACTTCCAGCCCGTCGATGGATATTTCCAAGGCGTCCAACTTCGAACGCTTCGTGTTCGACCTGGTTGGCCGCGATGGCAACAAGGTGCGCGAACTGTGGAGCAAGGTCGATGCGGGCGGCGCTTTCGATCTGTCCGCTTCGCCCGAGTTTGCGCAGATCGGCCAGTACGGCTTCATCTCCGGCAGCAGCAATCACGCCGAGCGCCTGGCGACCATCCGCCGTGCCGACAAGGATTACGCCACGGTGATCGACACGCACACCGCCGACGGCCTCAAGGTGGCCTTCGAGCTGGCCGATCCGGCTGTGCCGACGTTGGTGCTGGAAACCGCCCAGCCGGCCAAGTTCGAGGAAACCATCGTTGAAGCCCTCGGCCGCAAGCCGGCCCGCCCGGCCGGTCTCGACAACATCGAGGCGCTGCCCCAGCGTGTCGAGGTGATGGACGTGGATGCAGAAGCGATCAAGGCGCTGATCGCGCGGACGGTTGAGGCGGCGTAACGAACGCCACGCTCCACAAAAAAATGGCCCCGGATTTCGGGGCCATTTTTTTGCCTGGAAAGCGAATCCTGTAGGGGCGAATTCATTCGCCCGCATGGGTTACCAGGTGTAGCGGGCGTTCACCCCGACCATGCCGTTACGGCCGGGGGCAGGTTCGTAGTAGCGGCTGCTCGTATCGCCAACGACTACTGAGCCGACGTACTGGCGGTCGAAAAGATTGTCGATGCGGGCAAACTCGCTGAAGCGCCACGGGCCGACGCGCTGCTCGGCGGTTACGCGCAGGTTGGCGAGGGCGTAGGACTGGGCGGGGGTGGCGGTATTGCCGTCTTCCACGTAGACCTTGCTGCGATAGATGCCTTCGACGGCAGTGGTCAGACCGGGCATGAGCTTCCAGGCCAGATCGCCGAAGACGGTGGTGCGGGGCACCCCGGGGATCGCATTGCCGCCATCGACCGTCTTGAGGCTGGCGCCGCTGCCGGTGGTGAAGCTCTCGTCGTAGATGGCGCGAAGGTGCGACACCGCCAGACGGCTGGTGAGATCGCGACGCCAGGCGGTGTCGAAGGAGAGTTCGACGCCCTGGCGGAGGGTCTTGCCGGCGTTCTTGTAGCTGGTGCGGCCGCCGGTGGCTGAATCGACGACCAGTTCATCGTCGGTGGTGATCTGGAAGAACGCCAGGTTGAGGCGGCTGCTGTTGCCGATGAAGGCCTTGGCGCCGACTTCGTAGTGGCGGCTCTTGGCCGGGGCGAGGCCGAAGTTGAAGCTGCCGCCGGCGCCTGAATAGAACATCTCGTTGAGGGTCGGCGTCTCGAAGCCCTTGGCGGCGCTGGCGTACAGATTGACGGCCGGATTGAGCTTGTAGACCACGCCGAGAATGGGGGTGGTCTTGTTGTAATTGCGGCTGCCGCTGTCGTCGCCGTTGGCGCCGACAGCGTACTGGTCGTCTACCTTGAACTTGACCTGGCTGTGGCGCAGGCCGGCAGTCAGTGCCCAGTCGCCCCGTGCCCATTCCCCCTGCACGTAGGGGTCGAGGCTTTCTACCGTGTCGGTCTCCTTGCGGCGCAGCGCGCCCTTCACGCCAAGCTTGGTGCCGATGTAGTTCTCGTAGCCATTGCGCCGGTCGGTGCTGCTGTCGTAATCGATACCGACGGTGGTAGTGAGCTTGCCGCCAGCGGCCTCGCGTACGGCGATGTAGCGGGCGCCAAGACCATAGAAGTTGCGGTCGAAATCAATGATGCCGCCGGAGTTTTGCGGGTTGGCGGGCAGCAACTGGGTATTTCTGGGAATCGCCTGGTACTGAATCACGCTGCGCTGGCCGGCGTAGGCCGAGACCTGCAGCAGGTCACTGCCGAACTTCCGCTCGTAGGCCACGCCGCCTTGCAGGTGGTCGATGCTCTTGCGGGTGTTGTAGGCCAGTGCCGGGTAATTCGAGATCGGCCCCGGATCGACGCCGCGCGGGTTTTTCTGGTAGCTGGCCAGCGTCAGGCCCAGCGGGTCCTGCGTGTTGTGCTGCCACAGGCCGTTGACCGTGAAGGTCAGTTTACTGTCCTCGTCGGGCTTGCCGGTGATCTTGGCGAAGGCCTGCTCGCGGGTGGCGGCACTGTGGTCGCGGTAGCCGTCTGTGCTGAAGCGCGAGGCGTTGAGCACGTAGCCGAGGCCTTCCATCTTGCCCTGGGCTGTCACGTCGGCCTTGGTCGTGCCGTAGCTGCCGGCAGCAAAGCCGCCTTCAACGCTGGGGCGGGCTTCGGGTTCGCGGGTGAAAAGCTGGATCACGCCACCGGCGTGGTTGCCGTAGATGGCCGAGTAGGGGCCGCGCAGCACTTCCATGCGCTCGGCCACATCGAGGTTGAAGGTGGCGGCCTGACCCTGGCCATCGGCCATGCTGGCCGGGATACCGTCGGCGATGAGTTTGACGCCGCGCACGCCGAAAGCCGAGCGGGCACCGAAGCCGCGGGTGGATATCTGCAGATCCTGGGCGTAGTTCTGGCGGTTGTTGGCCACTACGCCGGGTACGGCGATCAGCGCCTCGGAGGCATTCACGCGGGGCTGGCCGGCGGTGATCTGTTCCCGGTCGAGGACGTCAATGGCGGCCGGCATGTCGAAGCTGGCGGCTTCGGCGCGGCTGCCGGTGACGACCACCGGATTGAGGGTCAGCGACGAGGCCTGGTCGGCGGCGTAGGCGGGGGCGTAGGTGGCGGTGAGGGCCGCAGCCAGCGCTGCGTACAGAGGGGTCGGGGTGAAGCGGGGCTGCATGTTTCCTGTCTCCGTTGTTTTTCTGGTCCGGGAGGTGGCCGGAGCGGAGCTGACGATACCTGTTGTGCCGTGTTTTTGCCTCAAGATAATCGTGATTTGGTGGCGCCGATCGTCGGCTCGCTATACTAAAAGCCCGTTGCACATCCTGTGCCTGGCCATGCCTTTGATCCGCCGGATCACGATTGCTGTTTTTGGCCCGCTGGCAAAATGCCTGACCGGGTGTCTGCTCATCTTTTTTTCGTTGTCCCTGCAGGCCCAGACGCCGATTACGCTGCAGCTCAAGTGGAGTCACGGCTTTCAGTTCGCCGGCTATTACGCTGCCGTCGAGAAGGGGTTCTACCGGGATGCCGGCCTTGACGTGCATCTCAAGGAAGCCAGTCCGGGCCTGGATGTGGTGGGGCAGGTGCTGTCGGGAAAGGCGGATTTCGGTGTCGGGACCAGCGGTCTGCTGATGGCCAGGAAGGCCGGGCAGCCGGTGGTGGTGGTGGCCGCGATCTTCCAGCATTCGCCCCTGGTGCTGGTCGCCCGTCGCCCGTCGCGATTCGGCGACCCAGTCGATTCACGATCTGGTCGGCAAGCGCGTGATGATCGAGACCGGGGGTGACGAGCTGGTGGCCTACCTCCGGCGGGAGCGGATTTCTCCTGAGCAATTCACCCGGCTGGAGCACAGCTTCAAGCTGCAGGACCTGATCGACGGAGCGGTCGATGCCATTTCGGCCTATTCGTCCAACGAGCCTTTTTATCTGGACAGGGTTGGGCAGGATTACCTGATGTTCACGCCCCGCTCGGCGGGGATCGATTTTTATGGCGACAACCTGTTCACCTCCCAGTCCTTGCTGAAGGCCCAGCCCGAACGGGTGCGTGCCTTTCGCGAGGCGAGCCTGCGGGGCTGGCAGTACGCCATGGATCACCCGGAGGAGATTGCGGCCCTGATTCACGACCGCTACTCGGCGGCCCATCCCCTCGATTTTTATCTCTTTGAAGCCCGTGAGATGCGGCCCCTGATCCGCCCGGACCTGGTCGAGATCGGCTACATGAGCCCCGGGCGCTGGCGGCATATTGCCGATACCTACGCCGACCTGGGCATGTTGCCGCGGGATTTCGAGTTCAAGGGGTTCCTGTATGCCCCCGACGCGCGTGCAGACCTCGATGGATTGCGCATCTATCTGGGGTGGGCACTGGCGGTCATTGGCATCGTGGTGGGGGTGGCGGCCTATATCCACCGCATCAACCGCCGGCTGCACCGGAGTGCCGCCGAAACCCGCGCGGCTGCCGAGGAGTTGCAGGCCAGCGAAGAAAAGTACCGGGTGCTTACCGAGACCATGAAAGACGTGGTGTGGACCCTCGACACGGAGACCCTGCGCTACCTTTACGTGAGCCCGTCGATTGCACGCCTGCGTGGCTACACCCCCGAGGAGGTGATGGCCGCCCCCCTGGATGCCGCCATCAAGCCGCAGGATGTGGAGAGCGTGAGGAGCCTGATCCGCCTGCGGGCCAGGGCCTGCCTGGACGATCCGGGGGCTGCGCCGCGCTTTTACACCGAGGTATTCGAGCAGCCCTGCAAGGACGGAAGCAGTGTGTGGACCGAAGTGGTCACCACCTATAGCCGCAACCCGCGCAGCGGGCACGTCGAGCTGCATGGGGTGACCCGTGACATCAGCGAACGCCGGGCCAGTCAGGAACGTATCGCCTACATGGCCGAGCACGACATCCTGACCGATCTGCCCAACCGGTCCCTGGTCAGCGATCGCCTGCGCCAGGCCTTGATGGCGTCCCGTCGTAACCAGAACCGGGTGGCTTTGCTGTACATCGATCTCGATCGCTTCAAGCCGGTCAATGACACCCATGGTCATGCGGTCGGCGACCTGCTGCTCAAGGAGGCAGCGCAGCGCATGCGTGCCTGCGTGCGGGAGTCGGATACCGTGGGGCGCTTCGGGGGCGACGAGTTCGTCGTACTGCTGCCGGCGGTTGATTCCGCCGACGATGCGCTGCGCGTGGCCGAGAAGATTCTCCATGCCCTTCGCCAGCCTTTCGAGGTCGGTAGCCTGCGCCTGGACGTGTCGTCGAGCATTGGCATTGCGCTCTACCCGGACCATTGCACGGACGATGCCAGTCTGCTTGTGTACGCCGACCGGGCCATGTACGAAGCCAAGCGAAGCGGGTGTGACCGGGTGGTTCTTTTTCATGTAGGCCAGGTTTGACATTGTTTATCAATTCTCTTCGCCCATTGCTGTAGCCTGCGTTCTCGTTGGAATCCATTTGGAATGCAGACCATGTTTTCTGTCGTCCGTACCCTTCCGGGCCTTCTCGCTGTCGCGTGCAGCGCCCTCGTACTGAATGCCTGCGCCACCTCTCCAGCCAGGACGCCGCCGGTGAAACTGGCGATCTCCCAGACCGAACGCGGTGTGATGGTGTGGCTGCCGGACAATGTCCTTTTCGAGTTCGGCAAGGCCACGCTGAATCCGGCCGTGTCCGATCCCTACATGGATCGGGTGGCCCATTTGCTGAAGGAGAAGACCATCAAGTCCGTGTCGCTCGAAGGGCACACGGATTCGGTTGGCTCCGAGAACACGAACCTGGTGCTGTCGGTGAATCGGGCCACGGCGGTACGTCAGGCCCTGCTCGACCGGCAGGTCCCCGAGTCGCGGCTCAGTGCCGTTGGCTACGGCCTGGCCAAGCCCATCGCACCGAATGATTCCGAACTGGGCCGGCGCCTCAATCGGCGCGTCGAAATCATCATTCTCGACGAACGGGTCGAGCATCTCACCCGCGGCGAACCCGATGGCGCTTTCGAGGAGGCCATGAGCAAGCTCAAGAGCCAGCTCGAGGACCAGCTCAAGCCCCAGCCGGAGCGTTCGGCAAAATGAGCAAGCCCCATAACTCACCCCTGCGGCGGCAACTGGTGCTGGGTGGTCTTGCCGCCTTGGCGGCATCGGCCGGGCCGGCCGTGGCGCAAAAGGCTCCCGAGCGGAGCAGCCGCAGGCCGAAGCTGGCCGTGGTGCTGGGCGGCGGCTCGGCCCGGGGCTTTGCCCATATCGGGGTCGTCAAGGGCCTGGAGGCCCACGGCATTCAGCCCGACCTGATCGTCGGTTGCAGCGCCGGCAGTCTGGTGGGGGCCTTCTGGGCGGCCGGCTACAGTGGCGACCGGATGGAAGAGATGGCCCTGCGGGTTCGCGACAGTGAAATCATCGATCTGGTGCAGGGCAACGCGCCGCGCGGCATGGTGACCGGCCAGAGCCTGCAGAACTTCGTCAATCAGGCCTTGCGCGGACGTACGCTGGAGAGCTTTGCGACGCCCTTCGCTGCTGTCGCGACCCGCTATCCGAGCGGCGAGCTGGCGGTGTTGCGCAACGGCGACGCAGGTTTTGCAGTACGCGCCTCCTGCAGCATTCCCGGTGTTTTCGTGCCGGCCACGCAAAACGGGCAGGAGTATCTGGACGGCGGCCTGGTCAGTCCGATGCCGGTGCGCACCGCCCGCCAACTGGGTGCCGATCTGGTTATCGCTGTCGATGTGGGCGGATCCGATCCCGCCGGTGAGCATAATGGCGGACTGTACGAACTGCTGCAGCGCTCTTTCGAGATCATGGGCCAGTCCTTGCGCAGCAACGAGATGGCCACAGCAGACATCACCATCCGTCCGGACGTGGCGCGTATTTCGAGCACCGATTTTGCCTCGCGCAAAGTCTTCATAGCGGCCGGGTTCATGGCGGCCAACCGCCTTGCGCCGGTGATCATCGAGCGCATGGGGGCCGAGAGGTTGCGGCGGCGGGGTTGAAGCACCGGGGCCTGTCCCCGGTCAAGGTTCCTGCAACAGTGCCGGCCTAGCATGGGCTCCGAGTCGACGCCCCCCGATCGACAGTGTGCCCCCCATTCCAGCAGGAACCGCCATGAAGCTTGCCACCCATCCCCTCTGGCTCGTCGGATTTCGACCATTTTTCCTCCTGGCCTGCCTGTCCGGGGCGAGCCTGCCCATTCTGTGGGCGCTGATGTTTACGGGCGTGCTGCCGGCACCGGCGGGGCGTTTCACTCCCGTCCAGTGGCATGCTCACGAGATGTTCTTCGGCTTTGGCTGGGCGGTGCTGGGCGGCTTTCTGCTGACCGCCACCAAGAACTGGGTGCAGGTGCGTGGCTATCATGGCCCGGCCCTGGCCGGGCTGGCGGCGGCGTGGTTTTTCGAGCGGGTCGGCATGGCCTTTGGTGGTAGCTGGCCGGCGGGGCTGTTCTGGTTCTCCAACCTGATCTTCCTTGGCTGCATCGTTACCATGCTGCTGTGGACCCTGCTGCGCCACCGGCAGCAGGACAGCTTTCGCGACAACTACTTTTTCTTCCTGGTCCTGCCAGCTTTTTTGGCGGCGAAGCTGCTGATGCTCGACGCCGGGTACTTCGCGGTGGGCGTGACAATGGCCGTGGGGCTGTTCCGCACCGCCTTCCTGGTCATGCTGGAGCGCACCCTGACCCAGTTCGTGAAGGGGGTCTTCCAGGTGGACGTGCTGCGCGAGCCGCGCCTTGATGCGGGGATCAAGCTGCTGGCGGTGGCACTGGTCTTCGAGGGCTGGATGCCGGCTGCGCTGGCGGCGACCCTGCTGCTGGTGCTGGCCCTGTTGCTGCTCGTCCGTTTTGCCTTCTGGCAGCCCCGCCTCGGCATGACCCGGATCGAACTGGCGGTGATGTACCTGGGCTATCTGGCCATCGTGGCCCAGCTGTTGATCGAGTTTGCCAGGCTGATCGCTGCGCCGGCCTGGGTGGGCAGCGTGTCGGTGCACGTCTTCAGCTTCGGGGTCATGGGCCTGATCATTCCGGCGATGCTGGTGCGAATTTCCAAGGGGCACACGGGGCGCAAGGTCGTCTTTGATGCGGGCGACAAGCTGCTGATCTGGATCATGCTGGCGGCCTTCGTCATTCGCATCGTGCTGCCCCAGCTGGCGCCGGCGGCCTATCCGCGCTGGATTCATCTGGCCGCCGGGTGCTGGTTTGCCTGCTTCACCATTCTCGGCCTGCGCATGCTGCCGCGGCTGCTTGGCCCGCGGGTGGATGGCAAGGAACATTGAAGCAGGGCGCGGCTGTCCGGGACAATTCGATGCCCATGATCTATCTTTTCTGTATGACGGTCTTGTGAAGTCGTCCAGGCAATAGCGCCTGGCGGGGGCAGGGCCGCAGGGAGAAAAAGATCATGGATGCCCGGCGACGCCTTTCCGATGCCAGTCTGCTTGCCTGCGCGCTGCTGGCGCTGCCTTCTGCGGCCCACGCCGCCATTACCAATCCCGGAGAAGAGGCGGCCGCCTGTGCGCCGTCGATCCCGGTGTCGGCACAGCGCAACGCGCCGCCGGGCATCGCCCTGTCATTGGCGGGCGGGGGCACCAAGGCTTCGTCCTTTGCCATGGGTGTGCTGAGTGCCGCGGTGGATACGCCGCTGCGCCACAGTGCCGATCCGTCGCGGTTCGACACATCCCTGTTCTGGCAGTCGGACGCGGTGTCGTCGGTGTCCGGCGGGAGCTATGCGGCGTTCTACGTGTATTCACGTCTGATCCGCAACCGGGAGCCCGGCCGGGAGGCTGCGGGCAAGGACATCGGCCGCTATTTTCGCGATTGCATCCCGGACACGCTGGCTTCGTCGCTGAAGGGCTTTGCTGCCGAGGAAGCCGCCCGCCGCGGGGTCACGGCCGACGTGCTGTTCTGCCCGCGGCCCGTCAGCAACGGCAAGGAGGATGACTTGCCGCGGCAGGCCGCAGTGCGGCACTACTGGAACACGGTTCAGCCCGATACCCGACACCAGCAGTTCGTGCGCTGCCACGCGGACATCCTCACCTGGCAACGCTGCGAGTTCACCAACTCGTCGGGGGCCAAGGTACGCAGCTACTCCACCTACGGGGCCCTCGGGCTGGTGTCCCTGCTGTCGCTGCCGATGGCGTGGACGGCCAACACGATCTTCGACTGGCCGGTCAATCTGTCGCCGTCCCGCGTGGTTTACCGGGAAGGCATCGGCATGGCCTACGGGCTGGAGCCGCTGGATGCCCGCGCGCTGGAGGGCGATGCGGTGTGGGCGGCGCAGGTGGGAGCTGTGCGGCACTTCGTGACCGCCGAAGGGGGAACCAGTCTGGCCGATTTCGTGCCCCAATCGCCGGACGATGGCGGCTTTGCCGACCGGGAGTCGAGCCTGCGCATCCGGCCTGACCCTGATCGACTCACCTTCGAGGGGCTCAACGCGCTTTACCAGGACGGGCCGCTGTCACCGCCCCAGTGGATCATCAATGCCACGGCGGCACCAAGCCGCTCGATTCTCGGCTGGGCGGGGCAGAACGATACCAACTTCGACCGGGACATCTTCCACATGACCGGGGCCCAGCAGTGCGCCGGTTCGGTAGGCCCGATCCTCATCGACAAGGCCATGACCGACGTGGAGAGCGCCGATAACAGCCTGCCCCGCGGCAGCCGGCATGCGTCGCTGCTGACCGCCGTCAACGCCTCGGCGGCCTTCTTCGATTCGAACCAGCGGGTGCTCGGCCAGCCCTTCCGCTTCATCGGCGGCGTGCTGCAGCATGTGGCCAACCTGAACTGGGGCATCGACGTGCGCAATGTGGATGAGCGCGGCAAGGCCAAGACCAGTGATATCCGCCGCAGCATCCACCTGGCGTTGCCGGTGCCGCTGTACCTGGGCGAGTCCTACGCCGGCTACGTCAGCCGGCGCGATCCGGTTTACGTGCGCCTGGTGGATGGCGGTTCGTCCGATAACCTCGGCGCCTATGGGCCGATTGTCGAGTCGGCGAAAGACCTGATCGTGTCCGACCACGCGGAGGACAAGGGCGGCTCGATGGGCGACTTGTGCCTGCTGCGCAATGAACTGCTGATTCGCCGTGGCCTGCACCTGCACATTCCCGGCCTGGCCGAATGGCCCCGGGGCTGCCTCGACAGCAACGTGCTGCGCCGCTCGCGCATGCGCACGGAGGACACCACGCCGGCGGCGAAGACGGCTTTTGCAGCGCTGGAGGCTGATTCGGCCGCCCGTGAAGTGCGCGGCGAGTCGCTGACGGTTTCCTATCCCATCTGGGGCTGGCCCTATCCTTTCCTGGCCGGCTGCGTGAGTGACAGCGCCAATCCGGACAGCTGCCTGAGCACGCCGCGCACGCGTCTGTGGATCGTCAAGCCGGCCTTCGACTATCCCCACTGGCTGCGCAGCCAGACGTCCGATCAGGGCCAGGGCGAGCGCCGGGCCATCACCCGCTGTGGTGGTATGACCGAGTTGCCTTGCGAGTCCTCGGCTTTTCTGGCGTATCTGCTGAAAGACAAGGAGTACTACAACAACGAATGGGATACGCCGATTTTTCCGCAGGACTCCACGGTGGCGATGACTATCAACTCGAACGCCAACCTGGTTGGCGCCTATCGGGAATTGGGCAAGCACTACACAAAGCTCGCCATTGCCGAGCTGGACCAGGTGCGGGCACCTGGCGGTGACGAGCGTTTCAGGGCGCTGCTGTGCCGCCAGGCGGCCTACCCGATCATTGGCAGTCTCTCCGACAAGAGCTTCCGCCTCGCCCCGACGCTCGTCGACAAGAGCCTCGACCTGAGCCTTGAGCACTGGTATCTGGCCGAACGGGACAAGGCCCGGATCTCGGAGTCGAATCCGCTGGCGTCCGGTGCCTGCGAGACGCTCGGGCTGCAGGCTGCGCGGTGATGCCCACCTATCGCCGGTCAAGGATCAGGCGTTCTGGATGAACTAGGGTAAGAACCTGAGCGTGCGGGGCCGACAAATCGGCCCCGCCAGACAGGGGATGCCCATGCACTATCCGGATTTTTTCGACGCCATTCCCCGCTTTCGCCTGCGCGATCCGCTGGCGGATTTCCTCGGTGCTGCCGAGGGCGGAGTGATCGAGTACCGTTATATCGACGCCGTGAAGCTTGCCGGGCATTCCTGCCCGACGGTGGCCAGTGCCTACTGGCTGACCCGTCTGGCCCTGGGTGCGCTGTATGGCGCCAGCCTGCCGGAGCGGGGCGGCGTACAGGTCAGCTTCCGGGACAGCCGGGTGGCGGGCGTTACCGGCGTCATCGCCAACGTGGTGTCGCTGCTGACCGGCGCCACCACCGACACCGGCTTCAAGGGCTTGGCCGGGCGCTTCGATCGCCGGAATCTGATGGCCTTCGACGCAGAGCAAGCCCTGGACATCCGCTTTACCCGCAAGGATAGCGGCGCCAGCGTGGATGCGATGGTCCGGTTGCGCGACGTGCCGGCCGATCCGCGGATGGCGCCGCTCATGCAGCGTTGCCTGGCGGGGGAGGCGGATGCCGACGAGGCGCAGCGTTTTCGCGATCTTTGGCAGGACCGGGTGCGCCGCGTGCTGCTCGAGCATGGTGATGACCCGGAGGTCTTCGTCATTCGTCATGTCGATTGAGCGCGGAGGCCCCATGACCCGGAAACCCTCTGACGAGCCGGAAAACGCTTTGTCCTCGCCGCCCTGTTTTGCTGCCGACTTCCCCGGCTACTTTGGCGAGGGCAGTGAGACGCCTGTCGATGCCATGCTCATCGAACGCCTCAATGCCTTGCTGGAGGCGGAGCGTGCCGGTGCCAAGGTGCTGGCCATCCTGCGGGACGGCCTCGATCAGCGTTCGACGGTGCGCCACGTGCTGGAGCGCCTGCAGAAGGATGAAGGCGCCAACGCGGTGTTGCTCTACAAGACCATTCAGCGCCTGGGCGGCGTGGCCTCCCACGACACTGGCGCCTTCGTGCACAAGACCCTCGCCATCGATGGACTCACCGCGCGCCTGGGCTTCCTGAACAAGGGCCAGAGCTGGGTCGTACGCAAGATCGACGAGGCCCTGCCGGATGTTTCCGACCCGGTGGCGCGGGACATGCTTGAGCAGATGCGGCGCTCGCACGTGGACAACATCGCGGCCTGCGAGGCGCTGCTCGGCGAGGGCTTGCCGGGCTGATTGTTCGTGCCCGGCTGCGCGTCCTTGAGCTTGATCAAGGGGTAAATAAACTCTGTGCCCACCGCAATGCGGCAAGACTGTACTGCTCCCCGGAGGCTCGTCAGTGGGTAAATGGCGGCTGGTCGAAATTCAGGAGCGTGCTGTATGGAACTCGCAATAAGGGCCCCGGCAGACGGGGTGGCAGGGACGGTTCCGGGCAACCGGGGTATCTGGGTCGGCATCCTGTGCGAGCTGACGGAGTTTGCGCTGATGTTTGTTGCCTATGCCTGGTTCAAGCTGACCCATCCGGCCGACTTCCACAATGGGCCGGCCATGCTCAATACGGCGGCCGGGGTGGCGAACACGGTGGTGATGCTGACCAGCGGCTACTTTGCCGTGCGTGCGCTGGCGGCGATTCGCCGCAACGAGGTGACTGGTGCGCGCAACTGGCTGATTGCGACCCTCGCTGGCGGCATTGCCTTCCTGGTGATCAAGGCCTTCGAGTTTCGCTGGAACATTGATCACGGGGTGGTTGGCACCGGCAACAGCTTTGTCGCCATGTATTACTACCTGACCTTCAATCACCTGGTGCATGTGGTGTGGGGCTGTCTGGGCCTGATCTGGGCAATCCTGCGCACGAGCTTCGGGGCGTACAGCCCGGAGGATCACGAAGGGCTGGAGTCGGCCACGCTGTACTGGCACGCCACCGACCTAGCGTGGATCGTGATTTTTCCGCTGGCCTACGTGCTGCGCTGAGGAGAGGCGATCATGGATACGCAGGAGCGTAGGGCCACCTGGGTGTGGCTGGGGCTGGTGGGCTTGACGCTAGGTAGTGCCTGGCTCGGGGAGGGGCAGTTTTCGATTGGTCTGACGGCCGTGATGGTGGCGCTGATCGTTGGTGTCAAAGGCCTGCTGGTGATCCGCCATTTCATGGGGCTCACCGAAAAGGGTTCCCGCCTGCGGCTGTTGATGCGTCTGTACTTCGTGGTGGTGCCGGTGCTGATCCTGCTGGCCGGCAGTGCGGGCCTTGTGATGGGGGCGTAGTCAGTCCGCGGCTCGGTCCAGCCATTTCAGCAGCATGGCGTAGAGCAGATCCGGATCGACGGGCTTGGAGAGAAAGTCGTCCATGCCGGCATCAAGGCAGCGCTGGCGATCTTCACTGAAGGCGTTGGCCGTCAGGGCCACGATCGGGGTGCCGGCATGCCCGGGTAACTGACGGATTGCCCGCGCCGCGGCCAGACCGTCCATCAGCGGCATCTGCATGTCCATGAGGATCAGCGCATAGGGCTGGCGGCCGGCGAGTTCGAGCGCCTGCTGGCCGTTGTCGGCCAGATCCACCGTCAAGCCGGCGTCTCTGAGCATTTCGGTGGCGACAAGCTGGTTTACCTGTTCGTCCTCGGCAAGGAGGGTGCGGGCGCCGGGGTAGCGCTGGCGGATGTGGTCCAGCGCGGCCAATGGGCTCACCCCAGCTGCGTTGTTGTCGCGCTGGCTCAGACCCAGGCGGGCGGTGAACCAGAACGTGCTGCCCGCCCCTGGTTTGCTGATCACGCCTGTCTCGCCGCCCATCAGGCGGGCCAGGTGCTGGTTGATGGCGAGGCCGAGCCCGGTGCCCCGTATTTGCGCGTGGTGGAGCCGTCGGCCTGCTCGAAGGCGGTGAACAGTCTTGCCTGCTGCTCGGCGGACAGGCCGATGCCGGTATCGCTGACTTCGACACGCAGGAGCAGTCCGCTTTCCTTCTTCTGCGTAGCGTGCAGGCTGAGGGTGATGACGCCGTGCTCGGTGAACTTGATCGCGTTGCTGAGGTAGTTGAGCAGCATCTGGGTCAGGCGGGTCATGTCGCCGACGAGCCTCTGGGGCACGGCGTCCGTCGTGACCCGGTAATCCAGACCCTTGGCGCGGAGCTTTTCGCCGATCTGGCTACCCACCGATTCGAGCAGCTCGTCGAGGCGAAAATCGATCTGCTCGATGTCCAGCTTGCCGGCCTCGACTTTCGAGAGGTCCAGGATGTCGTTGATGATGGCCAGCAGGTGAGTGGCAGCCTTGCCGGTCTTGTCGAGGAGCTCGCCCTGCCGCGGGCTGCTTGCCTCCCGCTGCATGATGCGGGTCAGGCCGATGATGGCGTTCATCGGAGTGCGGATCTCGTGGCTCATGTTGGCCAGGAAGATGCTCTTGGCCCGGGTGGCGGCTTCGGCCTGGGCACTGCGTCGTTCAAGCTGGCGGTTGAGTTCCTCTATCTGGCTGGTGCGCTGCGCGACCCGTTCTTCAAGATGGTTGCGATGCCGGTCCAGTTCTTCGACGAGGTTCTTGTAGTCGGTGATGTCGGTGTGGGTGCCGGACATGATCAGCGGCCGGCCTTTTGCGTCGCGTTCGACGACCTTGCCGCGGGAGTGGATCCAGCGCCATTCGCCGGACTTGGTGATGCAGCGGATTTCGGCTTCGTGGTGGGGGTTGAGCCCATTCAAGTGGGCTTCGATGGACTGCATGTTGGGCGGCAGGTCGTCGGGATGGACGTAACGGGACCAGTTTTCTTCGCTCAGGTCCCGTTCACCCGGCGCAAAACCCAGCATGGATTCGAAGCGGGGCGTGACGTCGAAGCGGCGCGTTTCGAGGTTCCAGTCCCAGAAACCCTGGTCGGAGCCTTCGATGACCCGGGCGTGGCGGGCCCGCAGGGTTTCCTCCTTGAGTTCCGCTCGCCGGCGTGCGCGCAGCGAGAAGAACACCACCGTGATGATGGCGGCGAGGAGCGCGATGGCGGCCGCCGAGGCCAGCTGGAAACGGCTGCGGAGGCTTTCGGAGAGGCTGTGGGCCTGTTGCCGGATCAGGGTGTCGGCGCGGACTGCCTGTTGTTCCAGGTTGTGGTAGGCGACCATCAGGTCTACTTCCTGCCTTGATTCCTGTTGTTTCCACGTGGCGAGAAGCGTTTCGAAGCGTTCGGCGCTACGGTGGAATTCGCCGGCCTGCGCTGCGCCGGTATCACCGATTTCGCTCAGGGTGGTGTCGAGGGAGGTGCTTGCCTGGCGCAGCAGGGCAAAGCCCTGGTCGCGGTGAAAGGGCGAATCCCCGGCTTCCCTGCCGAGGCTGGCGTAAAGAAAGCCCTTGGCCAGTTCGATGCGGACCTGGCGGACGGATTCGAGGCGCCGGGTGGCCTGCTCAAGGGTTTGTTGCTGCTCGAAGTAGAGCCAGGCCAGGGCGGCGCTTATCAGAGCAGCAAGGCCCATTGCCAGTCCGAGCAACAGGTAGGGTCTGTTGATGAGGGGAGGGGACGGGCGGGTCTTCATTGTGTGAGCACCGTGGCCGTGCTGATCGTGCCCGGCATTTCGTCCGCGGTGAAACCAAAGCGCGCAATCAGGGCGAGGTGGGCAGGTGTATTGATGAAATCGGCTTGGGCGGCGTTCCAGGCGGAGAGAAGCTGGGTGTCGCCGCGTCGGAAGGCGAAGGCGCCGTAGCCGGGCTGCAGGGGCAGATTGCCTGCTGGCTGGGTGAAGGGCTCGGCCAGGACCGTTCTGCCGCGCCTGTCTCCGGCAGCCAGCCAGCGGAGGGTGGGGCGCGACAGGGCGAGGCCCTGGGCCTCGCCCGATTCAAGTGCCATGCGGCCGGTCCGGGCGTCGGGAACCCGCAGCAACTGGCGTTCGCTGACACCCGCGCGAGTCAGCAGGTCTTCTTCGATGCTGCCGGAAAGCACCGCGATGCGCACCTTGTCCAGCCCCGGCGCGTCGCTGTAGGCATGCAGGTGGTAAGGGTTGCCGGTGGCGACTAGCAGACCTTGCCGGACGTGAAAGGTGGGTTCCGAGAAACTCACCCGGCGGGCGCGTTCGGCGGTGATGAACATGCCGGCGGCGATCACGTCGATATGGCCGTCTTCCAGTTCGGCGATGAGCTCGGAGAACTCGGCGACCCGCCATTCGATGCGCGGAATGCCCAGGCGGGAGATGATCTGGCGGGCGATTTCGGGGGATTCGCCGGTGACCTGCCCGTCGGGGGCCAGAAAGGCATAGGGTGCCTCGACCGCGTAGCCGACCCGGATGGCACCGGTGCGCCGGTGCGCGTCGAGAGATGCATCCCGCGAGGCCTGCCAGGACAGGTTTGCGAAAAGGCACAGGGCCGTCGCGAGGACTGCCCGGTAAGTGCGTGGGATGTTCATCGGGCCGCGGAGAGGTCGGGTGCGCAACGGTGCGTGCGCAGGCCGACAAATTACGGCAATCGGACCCGGGGCTTAATAGGGGTTATCCGTTATCTGGAGGCCTTATTCGGGCCACTCCAGCATGCGCAGTTCGGCGCCGATGCGCTCGCCACGCCCCCAGGCGGTGGTCGCCTCGACAAACTGGCGGGGCTTGGCAGGGTCGTTGGCGAGCACATCGAATTCGGCAAAGAAGCTGCCGTCGCCATGGATGACCAGGTTGCCCTTGCGTCCGGCACCGTCGGCCGGCCACTGGCCCATCAGGGCCGCGTCGCCGCTGAAGCTGTCCGGTTTGAGGCTGTAGGTGGCCCGCGCCGGATCGATCTCCGGCGCGGTCAGGCCGTGGCGGCTCACTTCGTGGGCGAGGCGGGCGCAGATGCGTGCGATCAGCGGACGCTCCAGCGCCAGACGCTCATCGACGTCTGTCGTCACGACCGTGCCGGCACTCACGGCAGCGGCGCCGGCGAGTGGGTGTGGCAGTCCTTCGGGCAGACGCGGCTGCACGCGCCACAGCCGATGCAGTCCATCGCATCGGAGATGGCCATCACCATCGTGTTGTCGTCGTCGCCTTCATCCTCGTCGTCGAATTCGCGCTCGATGAGCGAGAAGACGTCGCGGGGACAGACCTTGTAGCAGCGGCCGCAGCCGATGCAGGTCTCCTGGTTGAGGTCGGTGACGAAGGTGGGGGTGTAGGACTTGCCGCCCCGGGTCAAACCGCTAATCGTTTCCATGATCGTGCCTTTTGGGTTGCTGCCTACTGGCCGCTGGCGGCGGCCAGCTTGCGGGTGGCTTCGGCCCACGCTTCGCAGGCTTCGTAGGTGGATTTGGCGATGCCGGGGATTTCCTCGTAACCCGCCGGCAGGCGGTCCTCCACCAGGTCGTGCATCTGGGATGCCCACTCGGAGGCGATGCGCTTCAATTTGCGCACCTCCTTGTCGAGAGCCTTCAGTTCCTCTTCAGTCATGGCTCACCTCACAGACCGGCGACTTCCGGGTAGCTGCCAACAATGGAGAGGGCGACGGACAGCAACTTGTCGGCTTCGTCCTTCATCTTGGAGATGCTCTCGAAGCCGAAGCGATGCACGTCGCGCAGGGTGCGGTTGACGACCACCAGCTTGCCGACGGTGATCAGGGCGCGGCCGAAACCTTCGTGGGTGATGTTGATCAGGCAGGTGGCCATCAGGCCGCTTTCCTTTTCGATCAGCACCGCCAGGGCGTTGTAGAAAGTTTTGACGCGGGCCAGGATGACTTCGTCCGGGTCGCCGATCACCGGAATCGCGCGGCGCTCTTCCTTGGTGAGGACGAAGGGAGCCAGCACGCGCTCGTTCGGCCAGCCGTCGTAGGTGCCATAGGAGTCAAGCGAGCGCATCTGCTTGACCATCTCCTTGACGTAATCGGAACTCCACAGGCCTTCGTCAACAGTGGCGGTAGTCATCTTTGTTACTCCTTGAATAAAGCGGTCTGAAAGTAAAGGGGCTGGCTGGCGCCGTGGGGCGAGCCGGAGTTGGCAATGGCGAGCATGCGCACGCCGCCGGGAACACGTTCGGCGGCCAGGCGCGCGGCCAGAAAGCCGGCGAGGGTGCCGAGCAGGGCGCCGAGGGATTCCCCGGCGGTGCCACTGGTGCCGTGGCCCATGGCCATGCCGAGGATGAGACCGACGAAGGGCAGGCCGTAGGCCACTGCGACGGCGGTGCTCATGGCTTCGGAGTTGATCGACAGATCGACGATGTCGCCGACCCGGGCGCCCACGTTGTTGGCCAGCCGCAGGACCATGCGGCCGTGCAGGCCGGGGGTGCCTTCGCGGGTGACACCGCAGGCGCTGGCTGTGCCGCAATGGGTGCAGCCCGCGCCGCCGGCCTCCACCTCGACCCAGCCTTCGCTTGCCGTGATGACACGGCCCTGTTCGATGATCATTCGCTCCACCCTTCTTCTTCCATGCTGGCAAAGCGTTCGGTGGTCTTCGGGACGCCACGGCTGACGGCCTTGGCCAGCCAGCCGGTGGGGCCTTCCTTGAGCTCGCCCTGGAGCATCGCGATCACCGAGTCGATGGTGGTGCCGTTTTCGACCTTCACCGGCTGCACGCCCTTGCCGAGCAGGCGCTGGATCGCCGAGGCGCCAACGGCTTCGCTGAACACCGCGGAGCAGCCGTCGAGGAGGGCGATCTTGGCGTCGAGCTTGCCTTCGTGGCCGTCCATGGCGGTTTCGATGAACTGGGCCACTTCGACCAGGCGCGCACTGTCGGGCCCGATCTCGTGGATGGCGAAGGCGCTGGCCGCACCGAAGTGCTGGTCGACGACCACCCGGTCACTGCTGGCGAAGGCGACGAGTAGTTGCATGACGGATTCCTCAGTGGATTGGGAGGCCACCAGCCGCAGGCGCCGCGGCGGCCGGGCCGAGCTCGGCGAAGGCTTCTGCAGGTCGGAGGACGGATCGGTAGGGGGCGATGAGGTGGTGTTTTTCATGATGTTCGAGCAGCAGGTTGGCGAGGTCGAACAGCGCTTGCCGGCTACCGCGGTAGCCGATCCAGGTGCGGGTGTAGCCACCCACGAGGTCATACTGCGGGAAGCCGATGCGCTGGATCGGCACGCCGAGGCGTTCGGCGCTGCTGACCGCGTGGGAGTTGCCGATGACCAACTGGCAAGCGCCTTCGCGGCCGGCGATTTCGAGGTCTTCCAGGTCACCGATGTACACCTTGTCGGCGGGCACGTCGTCGAGGCTCGGCGCACGCACCGGGGCGATGGCGGCGACAATCTCGGCACCGAGGGACTGCAGGAACTGGGTCATGCCGAGGAGCAGATCCGGATCGGCGGCAATGGCAATGCGGGCCATGCCAAGCATGAAGTGGCAGTCCACCAGGGCGTCCTGATACTGGGCACGCTGGCGCTCGATGCGCTCGGGCACCGGGCGGCCGGAGATCTCGGCCAGCAGGCCGATCAGGCGGTCGTTGGCGTCCAGCCCCATCAGGTGGTCGAAGCGGTAGTCGGGCACGCCGGTGCGCTCGGCCAGCACGTCGGCGGCGGCATCCAGCGAGCGGCCGATGACCAGGGTCGCGGCCGCTTCGCCGAGAGTGGCGAACTCCGCCACCGGGGTGCCGCCGAGGGTCAGTGGGGTGAAGTCCTCGGGCATCAGGTGGCCGTCGAGGGAGTCGCCCACGTCGGGTACCACCACCGGGCGCAGGCCGAAAGCTTCGATGACTTCCTTCAGGGCTTCCGTGTCGCCGGGCGTCAGGGAGGCATGCGGAATCACGTTGAGCTGCTTCGGCCGCTTGCCGACGCGGCTCCGGTCTTCCGGTACCAGAGCTTCGAACATGGCTTTCACGGCCAGTGCGTAGCCGGTTTCGAGGCAGCCGGTGAAGTCCGGGGTGGTCACCGGAATGACCGCCACGTGGGCAAATTCCGGGTGCTTGCGGTAGAACTCCTTCACCAGCCGGGTGATGTCGGTGCCCTGGGTTTCCGACAGGCCGGTGGTGGGCAGGCCGATCATGGCCGGCTTCTGCTTGGCGCACAGGGTGGCCAGGCCTTCGATCACGTTGTCGTCGGCACCCATCACGCTGCTGGCCTGGTCCATGGCGGTGGTCTGCAGCGGGATCGGTTCGCGGAAGTGGCGCACGAAGTACACCTTGGCGAAGGCCGTGCAGCCCTGCGAGCCGTGAAGCATCGGGATGGCGTTGAGGATGCCCAGAAAAGCCAGTGCCGCGCCGGTGGGCGAGCTGGCCTTGAGGGGGCTGACCGACATGGCTTTGCTGCGCTTGATGATCTCGCTCATGGTCGGGCTCCTCAGGCAGCGTGGTGGTGAGCGTGGACGTCTTCCATGTCGAACTCGTCGTCGAGGGGCATGGGGATGTCGTCGATGTCCAGCGGCAGTTCGACCGGCGCCGGGCGCTGGGCGGCCCACGGGGCCGGGCTGCGGGCCTGGGTCCAGACCGGCGATTCGAGGGTCACGGCGAGCTGTTTCACCAGCTCCAGCATGCCGGTGTAGCCGGCGTAGCCGAATTCCCGCTCCTGGTTGATGTCGAGGAAGGGCAAGCGGGCCTTGAGGGCGGTGTAGAGGTTGCGACCGCCGGCAATCAGGATGTCGGCACGGAGCTCCTTGACCATGGCGAGCAGCGCGCGGGGCGAGCCGTCTTCGACCATCTTGGCTTCCGGGCCCATCAGCTCGCGGATGCGCGCCTTGTCTTCTTCGGTGGATTTCTTGGTGGCGGTGGCGACTACGACGAGGCCGAGATCCTGCAGTGCCGAGACAATCGACCAGCTCTTTACGCCGCCGGTATTCAGCAGCACCCGCTTGCCTTCGAGGCGTGCGCGCCAGGGCTTGAGGGCCTCGAAGATCTTGGCTTCTTCGCGGGCAATGAGGGCCTCGGTGCGTTCGGTCAGGCTCGGGTCGCCAATCAGGCGGGCGAAGTCGCGCAGGGCCTGGGAGGTGTCGGTGATGCCGTAGAAGCTGCCTTCGAACCAGGGAATGCCGAAGCGGTCTTCGAGCTTGCGGGCGACGTTCAGCATGGCCTTCGAACAGACCATCATGTTCACCTCGGCCCGGTGCATGGACTGCACTTCGTGGAAGCGGCCATCGCCGGACAGGGTGCACAGGACGCGGATGCCCAGTTCGTCGAGGAGCGGGGCGACCAGCCAGAACTCGCCGGCGATGTTGTATTCGCCGACCAGGTTCACGTTGTGGATCTGGATGCCGCGGCGGGCGGCGTCGTCAATGGCTGCCTGCGGGGGCGGCAGGGGCTCGGCGGTGCCGGCCACGTACTTGACCATCGCCTCGCCGGCGATCCGGTTGCCGAGGTTCTTGGTGCCGTAGAAGCCGGCGGAGTCCACCGGTACCACCGGTACGCCCCAGCGTTCGGTGGCGGCCTTGCAGACGGCGTCGATGTCGTCGCCGACGAGGGCTGGCACGCAGGTGTTGTAAACGAAGACGGCCTTCGGGTTGTGGGCTTCGACGGCTTGCTTGATCGAATGGAACAGGCGCTTCTCGCTGCGCCCCATGATCACGTCCTGCTCGGTGAGGTCGGTGGTCATGCCGATGCGGTAGAGGGTCGGGCCGGTGGAGCGGGTTCCCCGGTTGTCCCACGAACTGCCCGCACAGGCGATCGGGCCATGGACAATGTGGGCCACGTCGGAGATCGGGAGCAGGGCGATCTGGGCTCCGTCAAAGGCGCATCCGCCGGCCGAGGCGCCGGGGGTCGGCTTGGAACAGCCGGATTTCGCCTTCTTGTTGTGGGTGCAGGCGGGCTCGTCGAGGAGGACTGCTACTTCGGATTGTTTCACCGCGGGTCTCCCGGTTGTTCTCGGGATTCAAAGCGCAAGCTCCGTGCCACGCAACGGGAGCGGCTAAGGCCTTGAATTACCTGCACTGCTTTGGTGAATCGGGCGCTTTTCGTTGTGGTGAATCCGACAAAGAACAGCGCGCTTGTCAGGGCTTCCACAAAGATTCCGGCGTACCTGTCCGGTATGGGTAATACGCGGTGGCGCGACATTACAAAAACATTCGACGCGCACGGAATGCCTTGCTATTGTGTGAATGCGCGGACCACCTCAAGGCCGCCATTTCTTAAATGGAGCGCGTCAATTGGGTACTAAGCTTTACGTAGGCAATCTGGCCTACAGCGTCGACAAGAGCAGTCTTGAAGAGCTGTTCGGCGATTTCGGAACCGTGACATCTGCCCAGGTGATCATGGATCGGGAAACCGGCCGCTCCAAGGGATTTGGCTTCGTTGAAATGGGTTCCGACCAGGAAGCGCAGTCAGCTATCTCCGCTCTGAACGGCAAGAACGTCGATGGTCGCAACCTGACCGTCAATGAGGCCCGTCCGCAAGAGCCCCGCACTGGCGGCTTTGGCGGTGGCGGCGGCGGTGCCCGTCGTGGCCCCGGCGGTGGCGGCGGTGGTGGTGGCTTCGGCGGCGGTGGTGGTGGTCGTCGTGGCCCCGGCAGCGGCACCGGTGGTGGCGGTGGCTACGGTGGTGGTGGCGGCAACCGCTACTGATCATCGAACCGGCCTGCCATGGGCGGGCCGGTAAATTTCCGGTTTTTCAGACAAACCCTGCGGCAATTCTGCCCGTGAGTGGTTTGTTTTTGTTTTCAGATTTGACTGGAAGGTGCTCTTGGCCAAGACCAATTATTCATTCGAAAAGCGTCAGCGAGAGCTTGAAAAGAAGCGCAAAGCGGAAGAAAAACGCATGCGCAAGCACGACGACAAAGGCGCGCCCGATGAGGCCGCTGACGGCCAGCCGGCCGGTGATGATGAGGCGCCTGCGCCGTCCGGGGCGGACAGCCCGGCAACCAGCGCTGACTGAGGCAGCTCCCAGGGAGCCGCTCACCCGAATTGCAAAAACCCCGCAAGCGTAAGCTGCGGGGTTTTTTTATGCCGTCTCGAAGTGCTCCAGCATCAGCTGGATGCTCGACACTCCGTTGTATTCATTGACGGCCAGCCGGAAGGCCGCGTGGATGGACGGACCTGCTGGATCTGCGCGGTTGAACTGGATGGCGTCGATGCGGGTGCTGCCCTTGCGCAGTTGCAGCTTGAGGTGCTTGTCTTTCAGGATGCGCTGGTTTTCGACCCGGAAGGTATCGTCGAAGACCGGCGCAGCGAAACCCTGACCCCAGATTTCCCTCTCCAGCAGGCGGGCGGTTTCCAGGCTGTAGAGGCTGTCTTCGAGCGCACCGTCGGTTTCGAGATTGCGGGTCAGATCGGCGGGGTCGATGAGGCTGTGCACCGCACTCTCGAAAAGTGCCTGAAAACGTGCCAGGTCGTTTTCGCGGATGGTCAGTCCGGCAGCCATGGCGTGGCCGCCAAACTTGAGGATCAGATCCGGCGCCTGCTTGGTGACCAGATCGAGGGCATCGCGCAGATGCAGGCCGGGGATCGAGCGGCCCGAGCCCTTCAGCTCACCCTCGTTGCCACGGGCGAAGGCGATGGTCGGGCGGTGGAATTTCTCCTTGATGCGCCCGGCCAGAATACCGATGACGCCCTGGTGCCATTCGGCTTCGAACAGCGTGAGTGTGGAGCGGGTTCCCGGATCGATGCCGTCGAGCTCGGCCATGGCGCCTTCCTGCATGTCGGCTTCGATGGCGCGGCGTTCGCGGTTGAGCTTGTCGAGTTCCTGGGCGATGTTGAGCGCCCGGCTGATGTCGTCGGTGATCAGGCATTCGATACCGAGGGACATGTCGGCCAGGCGGCCGGCGGCGTTGAGGCGCGGGCCGAGGGCAAAACCCATGTCGAAGGTGGTGGCGCGGGAAGCGTCCCGCCCGGCGGCGGCAAACAGGGCGCGAATGCCCGGCTGCATGCGGTCGGCGCGCATGCGCTGGAGGCCTTGCGACACCAGGATGCGGTTGTTCTGGTCGAGCTTGACCACGTCGGCCACGGTGCCCAGCGCCACGAGATCGAGGAGTTCGGCCAGATTCGGCTCGGTCTTGCCCTCGAAGGCGCCCCGTTCGCGCAGCTCGGCACGCAGGGCGAGCATGGTGTAGAACATCACGCCGACGCCGGCCAGGGCCTTGCTCGGAAAGGTGCAGCCGGGCTGGTTGGGGTTCACGATCACGTCGGCTGCGGGCAGTTCGTCGCCCGGCAGGTGGTGGTCGGTGATGACGGTGGCGATGCCGTGCTCCCGCGCCGCGGCGACGCCTTCGACGCTGGCGATGCCGTTGTCCACGGTGATCAGCAGGTCGGGCTCCATTTTGGCGGCCAGTTCGACGATGGCCGGGGTCAGGCCGTAGCCGTATTCGAAGCGGTTCGGCACCAGGTAGCCCACGTCGGCGCCAAAGGCGCGCAGGGCGCGGATGCCGACCGCGCAGGCGGTGGCACCGTCACAGTCGTAGTCGGCCACGATGATCATCCGCGCGCCGGCTTCGATGGCGTCGGCGAGGATTTCGGCGGCTTCGCGTACGCCTTTGAGCTGGGTCGGCGGAAGCAGGGACTTCAGGCTGTAGTCGAGCTCCTCCCGACTTTCGATGCCGCGGGCAGCGTAGATGCGGGCGAGGAGCGGGTGTGTGCCGGCTTCGAGCAGGCGCGTGACGGCGCGGATGGGTACCGGACGGGGCAGGATGCGGGTCATGGATTTTGCGGATTGGGTGCTGGCGCGCTGGCGAGCAGGGCGTCGAGAGGCTGGGGCTTGCGCCAGAACTTCCACAGTCCCGAGGCGGAGACCTCGATGTGCAGGAAATGCTTGTCGCCGGGGGCGCTGATGCGCAGCTTGCTGATTTGTTTGGCTTTAACGGCCGCCAGCAGGGGGGCAAACCAATTGGTGTCCAGTTCTTCGATGGCGGCCAGCCAGGCGGCGCTATCCATGTGCAGGGCCGGGCGCTGGAGGCTGTCGACGACAGCCAGCGTGGTACCGGGCTGCGCCCGATAGCGGTCGGCGGCTTGCGCTGCGATGCCGGCGTGGCGGGCCAGGCCGCGGGCGAAGGGCTGGTCTGCCTGGATGTGGCTGACCGGTGCGCGAGCAAGTGCATCCCGGGGGCCGGCACCCCACAGCCATACGCCGTTGATGGTGCGCTGGCCGGTTTCTTCGCGGGCAGCGTTGACCGGGTGGTTGTAGAGCCACACTTCGAGTTCGTTGGAGAGGCGTGCCCAGCGGGCCACTTCGTCTCCTTCGGGCATGAAGAGTTGCACCGGGCGGCCGTTGGCGTCGGCTAGCGGATAGAAGAGCGGTTTGGGCTCTTCTGTCAGGGCGACGTACCAGCGATCTGGCGCTGGCGCTTCGAAGCGGCCGATATCGGGAAAAGTCTCGTTGATGCCGGCCATCAGCGTGTCGGCCTCCTCGCGGGTGATGGCGAGGCCGCTGGCGTCGGCGAGGAGCAGCCGGTCGCGGGAGAAATGCAGGTGGGCCGGGTCACAGCAGAGCCAGTGGGCGTCGCTGTTCGCGTCGGTGCTTTCGCCCAGGCGGCGCAGCTGGGCGTAGGGCAGGCGAGCCCCGCTCAAGCCAAACTCGGCGGCAAGCCAGGTTTCGAGGGCTATCGGAGCGCGCCAGGCATGGCTGGCATGACCGAGCAGGCTGGGAAGCGCAGTCAGGCGGGGCTGGGCCGGGAGTTTGCCGAAGGCCGCAGTGGGCCAGGCAAGGCCGGGGACAACGAGGTGAAACTGCATGAATGTGCCGGGTGATCAGGTGCGGAATGCCAGGAGCGGAATACCAGCGCCGAGTCTAGCATGCACCCGGCGGCGGGCCGTTTGGCTCAGGGCGTTTCGGTAATCTCCTGCAGCGCCGATCCAAAACTGGTGGAACACAGAAGGAGGTGGCCCGGACCGAGGTTGCGGGTTTCGCTGCGTGTGCAGGTGGGGCTGTTGTCGCCGCCGAGGATTTCCAGGGGCAGGTCGCGCAGGGTGCGGGCGTCGGCCGGGGCGGCGGCAAAGGCACCTGAACGGCTGAGGCCGGCCCGGAAGAAGTTGCGCGGACCGTCGGTGACAATGAAGAGGAGGCTGGTCTTGCTCTTGCCGGCTCGGGAGGCGGCGCTGGCGTCCTTGTCCCGCGGGGGCAGGTTGACGGTGGCGTTGCGGTCGATGCGCCCGATCGGGTCGGTCTGGTTGGGAAACAGCAGTGTGAAGCCTTCGTCGCTGGCTGCCAGAACATGGAGGTAGCCGGCCCGGCTGCTGGTCAGGGTGAAGCGGATCGGTTCGCCGGCGCGATAGCTCGCGCGCAGGCCGCTTACGCTGAACTGGCGCGATTCGTCGCGCTGGGCGTGCAGGCCGTTCAGCAGTGCGTGGGGGCTGATCGCGCCGCTTGCGGGCATGACCGGAGCCGGGATCAATGCGCCGTTGCCGGCGATGGCAATGAATGGCGCGGTATTGGCCTTTCCGGCATGGGTGGCCAGCGTTGCCTGGGTGCAGTCGCGGAGCTCCCGGCCATTGGGCATGCCGGCGGCGGCGCTGATCGTGGCCCGACCGTCGAGGCAGGCGAGCAGGGCCTGGGTGACGAGTCCGCCTTGGCCGTCAGCCAGCGGGGGGGGCGTTTTTTGGGTGGCGGTGAGGTAGAGCACGTTGCTACTGCCGCGGCTCTTGCTGTCGTTCAGGCTGCGCATGATGCCGTCTTCGGGGGCCGGGCAGCCCGCACTGCCTGCCTTCACATCGACCAGAAGCACCAGTTTGTCGGCCCGGCGTGCCAGCGTGCGCACATGAGCGGCAAGCTCGGTGGAGCCGATTGCGCCCTGGTTGGCAGGGAGCACGAGGGCTGTGCTGCAGCGACCGTCTTCCGTCAGGCGCGTGCCTTCACCGGACAGGTAGATGAAGGCCCGGTCCTTGTCACCCATCCGGGCATCCAGATCCACCAATGCCTGGCGCAGCCCGTCTAGGCTGAGTGCATCCGGGCCGGGCTGGCGGATGTTGGCATCGGGTACGCCCATCAGGCGCGCGATGGCGGCGGCGTTGCTGCCGTCCTGGCGGGTGGCGGAGGAGGGATTGCCGAGGGTCAGGATCAGGGCATGGTTGCTGGCACGGGGGGCGGTTCGGGCAACCGGTATGGCGTCGCTGCTGCTGCGGGTTCGGGCCGGGTTGGCGGATGGGTCTTGCCCCGGGGCGTCCATGCTCAGGCTGTGTTCGTGCACCCAGCCGCTCCGGTTGCCGTCGGCTTCGACCTTGACCCAGTCCCGGCGGGTTTCCAGTACGCGCACCGTGGCACGCCGGTGAAGGTCCATGACGGACCAGGCGCTGCGACTGGGTTGTTCGCGCAGCTTGTCAGGCTGGATGACGGTTGCCGTGCCGGCCGCCGCAAACGCGCTTGTCAGCATGCAGAGTGCGGGGAAAAGCCAGGTTTTCAGGGAGGGCGTGAGCATGGGCGAGTGGGGGCTTGTTGTCGCAGGAGTCGCGACCGTCATTTTGCGGTTTTTCATGCGTCGCATGGTGTGCAAAGTGGGCTTACATATTCGGATCGCCGGCGGGATACCCAGCTCCGGCCTTCTCCGGCACAATGCGCGGCTGCGCCGGGTCCCGGCGTTTCCGGTTTTTCTGCTGATGTCCTATGAATTTCTCGTCGGCCTGCGTTATACCCGCTCCAAGCGGCGCGCGCAGGGCCGCAATCGTTTTATTTCCTTCATCTCGCTGGTGTCCATGCTGGGCATTGCGCTGGGGGTGGCGGCGCTGATCGTGGTGTTGTCCGTGATGAACGGCTTCCAGCGTGAGCTGCGCACGCGCATCCTCGGGGTGGCTTCGCACGTGCAGGTGAGCGGCTTCGATGGCGAGCTGGGCAACTGGCAACGGGTTGCCGACGACGCTGCCAAGCATCCGCGGGTCAAGGCGGCGGCTCCCTTCGTGCAGGCCCAGGGCATGCTGTCCTTCGATCAGACCGTGCGCGGCACGCTGATTCGGGGAGTGCTGCCGGATGCCGAGGACAAGGTGGCGGATTTTTCGCAACACATGCGTGCCGGCAAGCTCGACGATCTGCAGGCCGGCACCTTTGGCATTGTGCTGGGAGCCGATCTGGCGCGGGCCCTGCGGGTGTCGATGGGCGAAAAGGTGACCTTGATCGCCCCCCAGGGCCTGGTGACGCCGGCGGCGATTTTGCCGCGGCTCAAGCAGTTCCGGGTGGTGGGCATCTTCGAGGTGGGGATGTTCGAGTACGACTCCAGCCTGGCCCTCATTCATCTGCAGGACGCCCAGACCCTGTACCGCATGGAAGACCGGGTTTCGGGGGTGCGTCTCAAGCTGGACGATCTCTTCGAGGCGCCGCGGGTAGCCCGTGAGCTGATGAAGTACGTGGATGCGGATACGCTGATTTCCGACTGGACGCGCAGCCACGCGAACTTCTTCCGGGCCGTGCAGATCGAGAAGAACGTGATGTTCATCATCCTGCTGCTGATCGTGGCGGTGGCGGCCTTTAACATCGTGTCGACGCTGGTGATGGCGGTGCAGGACAAGCAGGCGGATATCGCCATCCTGCGTACCCTCGGGGCGAGCCCCGGGTCGATCATGGGGATTTTCGTGATTCAGGGAGCTTTGATCGGCTTCATCGGGCTGGCCATCGGGGTGCTCTGCGGCGTCACGCTGGCGCTGAACATCGACGTGGTGGTGCCAGCCATCGAGCGGGCCTTCGGCATCCAGTTCCTGGCCAAGGATGTGTATTACATCTCCGATCTGCCGTCCGAGTTGCTGTGGTCGGACGTGATCACGATCACTGCGGTGTCCTTCGTGCTGACCCTGGTGGCGACGCTCTATCCGAGCTGGCGAGCGTCCCGTCTCAATCCTGCGGAGGCCCTGCGTTATGAGTGATGCTGCCATGAATGGAACGGTGATCGAGTGCCGCGGCCTGTCCAAGTCTTTCCGCGAAGGCGCCGAGGCACTTGAGGTGCTGTCCGGTGTGTCCTTGTCCGTCGCCCGGGGCGAACGGGTTGCCGTGGTGGGCTCGTCGGGCTCGGGCAAGAGTACCTTGCTGCATCTTCTGGGCGGTCTGGATGTGCCGTCGGCTGGCGAGGTGAAGCTGCTCGGGAAGGATTTCTCCACGATCTCGGATGCCGAGCGGGGTGCGCTGCGCAACACCTCTCTCGGTTTCGTCTATCAGTTCCATCACCTGCTGGCGGAGTTTTCGGCACTCGAAAACGTCGCCATGCCGCTCTTTGTGCGCCGCATGAAGAAGGATGAAGCCCTCGCCCGGGCCGCGGAAACGCTGACGGCAGTGGGCCTGGGGCACCGGCTGGACCATACGCCGGGTGAGCTTTCCGGTGGCGAGCGCCAGCGGGCGGCCATTGCCCGGGCGCTGGTGACCCGGCCGGCCTGTGTGCTGGCCGATGAGCCAACCGGCAATCTGGACCGTCATACCGCCGAGAAAGTGTTCGCCCTCATGCTGGAGTTGGCGGAGGAGCAGGGGACGAGTTTCATCATCGTCACCCACGATCTGCAACTGGCCGCGCGGGCCAGCAGGGTGCTTCACTTGAGGGACGGGGTTCTGGATCGGGAGAATTGATCCTGAATAAGAAAGGGCTTCTTTTCAAGGTGCTTACACACAAAATCGACTGACAAGGTCCTCTCAAGTTCACCGGCAGGCAGGCCGATAAAGGCTGTCACATGGCGTCAATAACGACCCAGCCCTTGTCGGAGAGACCATGAAAGTCCTGTTCGCCCCCGCCGTTGCCATGCTTAACCGCATGCGTTATCCGGCCAAGTTTTCGCTCCTCGGGCTGATCGCCCTGTTGGTGATTGGTTTTCTCCTTGTCCAGCTGACCTTTTCATTACGCGAGAACATCGTTTTTGCGGAGAAGGAGCTCGATTCCATCCAGAAGGTGCCAACGCTCCTGAAGGTGATTGAGCTCACGCAGCAGCACCGGGGCCTGTCCTCCGGTGTGCTGAATGGCAACGAGGAATTGCGTCCCCGGCTGCAGAAGAAGACCGAGGAACTGGTGGCCGCGATGAAGGCGGCAGACGAGGCCCTGTCCGCCGCCAATGCACCATCGGCGAGGAAGCGCTGGAGCGAAGTGGATTCCGGCTGGGAAGCTCTACGGGGTGGCGGTCTGCAGATGAAGCCACGCGACAACCTTGTCGCCCACACTGCGCTCATCCGCAAGGCAACCCTGGCCCTGCATGATCTGGGCGACGACGGTAACCTCACCCTCGATCCCTCCGCCGACAGTTACTACCTGATCGACAATACCTTGCGCCGGGTGCCTGACGTATCCGAGCGCCTCGGGCGTCTGCGGGCCATGGGAACCGGGGCCCTGGCCGCCAAGGCTGTCGATGATCAACGTCGCTTCGAGATCAGCTCCCAGCTCGGTGAGTTGAACATGGCGGTGACCGATCTCAACGAGAACTTCGACCGGGCGGCCATTGCCAATCCGTCGGTCAGGACATCCCTCGAACAGCTTGGCAAAGAGTTCAACTCTGCTACGTCCAAGGTCGTCGACCAGCTTCAGGAACATGTCCTGAAGGGGGATTTCGAGATGGCGCCGCCGACCTATTTCGACATGGCGACCCAGGCGATCAGTCTGGTTTTCGCCAAGACTTATCAGGAGCTGATTCCGGAAACCACTCGTCTGCTCTCCTTGAGGCTTGGCGAACTGAAGCAGTCGTTCGCGCTGGCGGCAGTACTCACCGTCGTTTCACTGCTGCTGCTGCTCTACTTGTCCTGTGCCTTTTGCGTTGCGGTGATGCAGTCCGTCAATGAGCTGCGCGCCGGCGCACGTGAGCTGGCTGCCGGCAATCTGCGTTCGCGCATTGATTTTTCTGCTCACGATGAACTCCGGACGGTGGCTGAGCAGTTCAATGAAATGGCTCAGTCCTTTGCCGATGTGATCGGCAAGGTGCAGCAGGGTGCCAATGACGTCGCGGGTTCGGCCGTGTCTCTCGCCGCTTCCGCATCCCAGGTTTCGGCGGGCTCCGACCAGCAAAGTGCGGCGGCTTCCAACATGGCCGCGGCGGTAGAGGAAATGACGGTGGGCATCGAGGAGATCGCGAGCAGCGCATCGTCTGCCGAGGGGATTTCATCCGAGTCAGGCAAGCTCTCGGCCGAGGGCGCGGCGGTCGTCGGGCAGACGGTTGTTGAGATGGAGCGTATCGCCGGATCGGTGCGGGAATCGGCGGCGGTGATCCAGGATCTGGGTGACCAGTCTTCACGTATCTCGACCATCGTCAATTCGATTAAGGAAATTGCAGATCAGACCAACCTGCTGGCCCTTAACGCAGCCATCGAGGCTGCCCGCGCCGGCGAAACCGGCCGTGGTTTTGCAGTGGTTGCCGACGAGGTGCGCAAGCTGGCTGAGAGAACGGCCAAGGCTACCGACGAGATCACCGGTATGGTCGCGTCCATCCAGAAAGGGACGAGTCGCGCGGTGGACACCATGAACGACGGGGTGACACGGGTTCAGGAAGGGGTTGTGCTGGCAGGGAAGGCCGGTGCCTCGATGGACCAGATCCGCGCAGGGGCCGCCCAGGTTGTTAACGCCGTAACCGATATCTCGTCCGCGCTGCGCGAGCAGGGTGCAGCAAGTACCGACATTGCACGCAATGTCGAGCACATCGCCCAGATGGCCGAGCAGAACTCCGCCGCTGTCAGGGGCACGGCAGACACCGCTCGCCGGCTTGAAAACCTGGCCCAGCAGCTCAGGGCAGAAGTTGCCCATTTCCGCATCTAGCTCTCGAGGCCCACTGGAGTTTTCATGAACACCGTTTTCGCGCCGGCTGTCGCGCTGCTTAACAAGATGCGCTACCCGGTGAAGTTTGGCCTGGTGGGTGCGATCTCCTTCCTGATCATGCTGGCCTTGCTCGTGCAGTTGGCTGGGTCGCTCAAGACCAGTCTCACCTCGACGGAAAACGAGCTTGATGCGATCGGGCGTGTGCCCAAGGTGATGCTGCTGATCCAGCTGACCCAGCAACACCGGGGGCTGTCATCCGCGGTGCTGAGTGGCAATGAGGCGATGGGGCCGGCGCTGGCCAAGAAGACCGAAGAGCTGGTCGGCGCGATGAAACAGGCCGACGACGCCTTGTCCGTGCTGGTCGAGGCCGAGCATCGCCAGCGTTGGCAGGAGGCCAAGGGGGCCTGGGAGTCCCTCCGCTCCGGTGGTTCCGCGATGAAGGCCGCAGACAACATCGCGGCGCACACGCGTTTGATTGCCCAGCAGATCGTCGTGTTGCACGACCTGGGCGATGCTGGCGAACTGGCCCTTGATTCGTCCGCCGACTCGTACTACTTGCTCGATAACATCATTCGTCGCATTCCTACCGTGGCGGAACGTGTCGGGCGGCTTCGTGCGCTCGGTACGGGGGCGTTGGCGGCCAAGGCTATGGATGAGCAGCGCCGCTTCGATATCAGCGCCCAGATGGGCGACCTGCATACAGCGCTGGCGGACATGAAAGAGAACTTTGCCCGTGTGGCGGCACTTGATCCGCGCCTGAAGCCGTCTCTCGACAGGTTTGCGGGTGAACTGGAGACGGAGACCGGCAAGATCGTCGATCAACTCCGTAACCACGTCTTGAAGGATGACTTCGAGATGCCCTCGGCGACCTACCTGGAGATGACGACCAGCGTCATCAACATGGTTTACGCCCGGACCTTCACCGAGCTTCTTCCCGAAACGGAGCGCTTGTTGGCTGAACGGGCCAAGGTGCTCAAACAGCGTTTTCTGACAAACATCGTCGTGGCGGTCAGCGTCATGCTGGTACTGGTCTATATCGGCATCGGCATGTACCTGTCGGTTCTCGGATCGGTCAGGGAGCTGCGGGAAGGCGCAGCCGGCCTGGCTGCAGGCAATCTGGGCTCGCGCATCCGCTTCAGCGCGTCGGACGAACTGAAGGAGGTGGCTACCCAGTTCAACGAGATGGGCCAGTCTTTCTCCGATGTAATCCGTCGGGTTCAGAGTAGTGCCCATGAGGTGTCCCGCTCGGCCATCTCCCTGGCCGAGTCGGCGGCGGAGGTTTCGCGGGGCTCGGAGGCCCAGAGCGAAGCGGCATCGAGCATGGCAGCCGCTGTCGAGGAGATGACCGTCGGGGTGGATGAAATTGCGAACAGCGCGGCCGCTGCGGAAGGGGCGTCGTCCGAGTCCGGTCGTCTGTCGGCCGATGGTGGCGTCGTGGTGGCCCAGACGGTTTCCGAGATGAAGCTCATCGCCGGGACGGTCAATGATACTGCCAAGGTGATTCGGGAGCTGGGCGAGCAGTCGGCGCATATCTCGATGATGGTCAATTCGATCAAGGAAATTGCTGATCAGACCAATTTGCTGGCCCTCAATGCCGCCATTGAGGCGGCGCGGGCCGGCGAGACCGGGCGTGGTTTTGCGGTGGTGGCCGACGAGGTGCGCAAGCTGGCCGAGCGTACCGGCAAGGCGACCGACGAGATCACCGCCATGGTGGCGTCGATCCAGGGAGGAACGACGCGGGCCGTCGGCACCATGGAGGCCGGGGTGAAGCGGGTTGAGAGCGGGGTTCAGTTGGCCACCAAGGCCGGATCGTCGATGGAGCTGCTGAGCAGGGGCGCCGGCGATGTGGCCCTGGCCGTGGCAGATATTTCCTCAGCCCTGCGCGAACAAGGGGCGGCGAGCACCGAGATTGCCCGCAGCGTGGAGCGCATCGCGCAGATGGCAGAGCGTAATTCTGCCGCTGTGCGGGATACCGCCGGAACTGCCCGGGAACTGCAAACCCTGGCCCATCAGTTGCAGGGCGAAGTGGAGCGCTTCCGCATCTGAACGCCGCTCACTCTGGCAGGAGCGCGCCTTCCAGTTCCTGCCTGCCGAGCGGTGAGGCCATCGCAATCACGTGCTGGCCGGGCTCGAGCATGAAGTCTTTCGCCGGGTTGAAGATGAAGTCGCCGCCCCGGCGTACCGCCAGCAGAACGTAGTTGGGGCTGCGCAGGCACAGGGTGTCCAGCGCCCTGGGCTCGAAACGTTCGGGCACCAGCACTTCTTCGAGGCGCAGTTTGTGTTCCGAGCGCAGCATTTCGTCGAGGAAGGACACCACGTGGGGCCGGATCATGCTGGAGGCGATGCGCATGCCGCCGGTGAAGTCGGGTGAGATGACGCTGTCGGCGCCGGCCTTGCGGAGCTTCTCGGTGTTGCGCACCTCGTGGCAGCGGGCCACGATGCGGATGTTCGGATTGAGCTGCTTGGCGGTGAAGACGATCATCAGGTTGCGGCTGTCGTCACCGGTGACTGCAAAGACGCCATGGGCGTCGTGGATGCCGGCCGAAAGCAGCAGGTCGTCGTCACTGGCATCGCCGCTCAGGTAGACAAAACCCGGCAGGCGCTCCCGGTGGGCTTCCATGGCCGCTTCTTCCGAGTCGATGGCGACGAAGTGCCGGTGCATGGTTGTCAGCTCGTTGGCCACGTTGCGTCCGACCCGGCCAAAACCGCAGATGATGTAATGGCCGTGGAGCTTGCGAATCTGTTTTTCCATGCGTCGTCTCCGCAGCGAGTAATCGAGATCGCTCTCGAGAAAGAAAACCGTGAGGCTGGTGAACAGGAATGTCACCGCGCCAAAGCCGGCCAGGGCGATCAGGCCGGCAAACAGGCGTTCGCCAAATCCGTCGATCTGCACGATTTCACCGTAGCCGACCGTAGTCACGGTGATGATAGTCATGTAGAAGGCATCGGACAGGTCTGCCTTGTCGCCGCCGGCCAGGTAGAAGCCCAGCGTGCCCACAGCCATCAGGGCAACCAGGAATCCGGCCGCGAAGTAAATGCGCAGCAGAATGCGCGGCAGCTGGCTGGCTCGTCCGCGGGGAACGACTGTCGACGGGCGCTTGCGCCGGTGCAGGAGTTTGCGCAGCCAGGGGAGTAGGGGCGCGAGTTTCACGTAGGACGGGACCGGCGTTTGTTCCAGTGGTGGATCAGGTATGCCCGCCAGGCGATGCGGGTCAGCAGGTAGCCGGTCAAGGACAGGCTGAAGGCGAGCACGATGAGTCCGAGGATGAGAGGGCGGCCAAGCCCGGCCATCCATTGGGCCAGGGCTTCGAGCCAGGCCCACAGGCCGGCTTGTCCCCATTCGGGTGGCTCGGTGAACAGCCCGCTCCCGTTACCGAGAATCCATTCCCCGATGGTGAAAGCCAGGATGTAAAGCGGCACGATGGTGAAGGGATTGGTGTACAGGGTGGTGAGCAGGGCAAGGGGCAGGTTGACCCGAAAAAGCAGGCAGCAGACGGCCGCACCCAGCATCTGGAAGGGCCCGGGAATCAGTCCGCAGAACAAGCCGACAGCCACCGCGCCAGCAGCCGAGTGGCGGTTGAGGTGCCACAGGCGGGGGTGAAACAGGGTCGAACCAAAAGGGGCCAGCCAGCGGTTGGCGGCGAGCGACTCGTGGTCCGGCAGATGGCGCTTGAGCAATCGTCGCATTTTGTTATTGGACTTGCCGGGTAAAGACCCGTGTCTCCTGAGGGGGATTCTAACCGAGCCTTTGCATCTTGGTGTTTTCGGCGCTTCGGGCTAGATTCCCGGTCATGAGAATTATCTGTTCGGGTTTTGCGTTTGGCATTTTGTGGTGTCAGCTTGGTGCCGACTTGCCTTCACCGGAGATGCGCGGATGGGCAGCCTGGGTGGCGCTCGTTGGTGGCGTGGTGGCCTACCTGCTATCCCGCCGCACGGGATGCTGGTGGCGCGCCCAGGGCGTGCTTCTGGTGACCTTTGCGGCAGTGGCGGCTGGCTGGAGTTTTGCCGGCTGGCGGGCGGAGATCCGGTTGGCGGATGCGCTGCCGGCCGAGTGGGAAGGGCGCGATGTGCTCGTCACCGGTGTGGTGGCGTCGTTGCCGCAGGATTTCGAGCGCGGCCTGCGTTTCGTGTTCGAGGTGGAGCAGAGCGCGGCACCGTTGCCGCGGACGATTTCCGTGGCCTGGTACCAGGGCTTTCGCGATGAGGAACTGCACGCCCTGCCGGAAATTCATGCCGGCGAGCGCTGGCGCCTTAGCGTGCGTCTCAAGCGCCCCCACGGCAACGTTAATCCTCATGCTTTTGACTATGAAGGCTGGCTTCTGGAACAGGGGATTCGCGCCACTGGTTACGTGCGTCCGGCCAAGGACAACGCTCGCCTCGACGCCTTTGTGCCGGGGGTGATGACGGTGGTCGAGCGCACTCGAGAGACCATTCGCGAGCGCTTCCGCCGTGCCTTGCCTGAGGCGCCGTATGCGGGCGTGCTGGTTGCGCTGGCGGTGGGCGATCAGCGGGCCATCTCGCCCGAATTGTGGCGGGTTTTTGCCCGCACCGGCATTTCGCACCTGGTTGCCATCAGCGGAATGCACGTCACGATGTTTGCTGCCCTGTTTGCCGCTGGCGTTGGCTGGGTCTGGCGACGCAGTCCGGCGCTGGCCTTGCGCTGGCCGGCCCAGCAGGCGGGCGTTGTGGCCGGTTTCATGGCGGCCTTCGGCTACTGCCTGCTGGCGGGCTGGGGCGTGCCGGCCCAGCGAACGCTGTACATGCTCGGCTGCGTGGCCCTGGCTCTCGTGTTGCGGCGGGAGACGGCGCCGAGCCGGGTATTGGCGCTTGCGCTGGCCGTCGTGCTGTTGATCGATCCCTGGGCCGTGATGGCGGCCGGGTTCTGGTTGTCGTTCGGTGCAGTGGCCATCCTCTTTCTGGTCAGCTGCGGGCGGCTGGCCCCTGAGGGGCGTGTGCGGGAGGCCCTGCGTACCCAGTGGGCGGTGACGCTGGGGCTGATCCCGGCGCTGCTGGTGCTGTTTCAGCAGTTCTCGCTGGTTTCGCCGCTGGCCAACGCGATAGCGATTCCCCTCGTCAGTTTCGTGGTAACTCCCCTGGCCATTGGTTTCGCCGTGCTGCCCTTGCAGATGCTCGCCGATCTGGCCCACGGCGCCTTCGCGCTGACCATGCTGCCGGTGCAGTGGCTGGCCGATCTGCCGTGGGCCAACTGGCAGCAGGCTGCGCCGCCAGTCGCACTGGCCGTGCTGGGCACGAGCGGGTGCATCTGGGCCCTGCTGCCGCGGGGAACGCCGGCTCGCTGGGTCGGGCTGACGATGCTGGTGCCCCTCGTGTTGTGGACGCCGGCCCGGCCTGGCGCGGGGGCTGCTACGGTCACCGTGCTCGACGTGGGGCAGGGGCTGGCCGTGCATGTGCAGACGGCGGGGCACGATCTGATCTACGACACCGGGCCGGCGTTTTCGGCCGATGCCAATAGCGGCGAGCGCATTCTGCTGCCCTACTTGAAGGCGTCTGGTGTGCGCCGCCTTGATGCGCTGGTGGTGACTCACCAGGACAATGATCACGCCGGTGGTGCCGAAGCGGTGCTGACAGGCATTCCGGTGGCTCAGGTGCGCAGTTCCCTGCCGCCGAATCATCCGGTGCGCCTGATTGCAGGGGCGCGCGACCAGCCGTGTGCCGCCGGGCAGCGCTGGGAGTGGGAGGGCGTGCGCTTTGCCATGCTGCATCCGGAGTCGCCGGCCGGGGGCGTGGTGCCACACAAGACCAACGACATCGCCTGCGTGCTGCGGATCGAGGCGGGCGGGCAGCGCTTGTTGCTCACTTCGGACATTGAGGCCGTTTCGGAGGCCGCCTTGCTCGCACGGGAAGGCGCGCAACTGGCCAGTGACGTGCTGGTCGTGCCGCACCATGGCAGCCGGACGTCGTCCACTGCTGCCTTCATCACGGCAACCGCACCCCGCTGGGTGATCTTTCCGGTGGGCTATCGCAACCGCTTCCGCCACCCCAATCCGGAGGTGTGGGCGCGCTGGTCGGCGACTGGTGCAGAAATGTTGCGTACCGATGCGGGTGGCGCGGTCATTGTTCATCTGGGGGCCGGCGAGCCGCGTCTGGAAACTGCCAGGGCGCTGGCGCCGCGCTACTGGTACGGGCGCTGAAACGGCGGCTGTACCGGCAGATGCTATCCTTGGCCCATCCCAACCCGCTTCTCCGTCCATGAGCCTTCTTGCCGCCCTTCGCCAGTTTTTCTCCGGAGCGCCGGAGGTGCCGCCGGCACCGTCCCCGGCCGCCGAAGGCCCCCACTTCCTGGAGCCCCGTTTGCGCAGTGTCCAGTGCATTGGCCCTCATGGTCTGCACCGCATGGCCTATACGGAATGGGGCGACCCGGATAACGAGCGCGTGCTGGTCTGCGTGCATGGCCTGACCCGCAACGGGCGCGATTTTGACGATCTGGCCCGGGCCATGGCACCCCACTACCGGGTTGTTTGCCCGGATGTGGTCGGGCGCGGGCGCAGCGGCTGGCTGGCCGTGAAGGATGACTACCAGTTGCCCACCTACGTGGCCGACATGATTACCCTCATCGCCCGGCTGGATGTCGATACGGTGCATTGGGTCGGCACATCGATGGGCGGGCTGATCGGCATGCTGATCGCCAGCCTGCCCGAGAACCCCATCCGTCGTTTGGTGCTCAACGATGTGGGGCCGGTGGTCACCGCCAGTTCGATCCGGCGCATCGGCCAGTACGTGGGGACCGCACCGGTATTTCCGAGCTATGACGCGGCCGAGGCCTATATCCGGGAGGTGAGCGCGCCCTTTGGCCACCTGACGGCCGCCCAGTGGCGACATCTCTCGGAAACGTCCGTCAAGCAGGTGGATGGCGGCTGGGCCATGAAGTACGACCCGGGCATTGGCGAGCCCTTCCGCAAGACGCCGATCCTGATGGATGTGGATTTGTGGCCGATCTACAACGCCATCAGCTGTCCGGCCATGGTGCTGCGCGGGGCGGAATCCGACCTGTTACTACGGGAAACGGCTGAAAGAATGACCACCAGCGGGCCAAAGGCGAGGCTCGTCGAAATACCCGATGTGGGCCATGCGCCGACGCTGATGGATCCGGCCCAGATCTCGCCGATCCGTGACTTCCTGCTGGAGGGGCGCTGATGCAGGGGGTGTGGCTCACGGCCTTCAGTGCGGTCGACTGGTTTGCCTTTGCGTGGTTCATTGCTTGCTGGGCAGGCTACGGCTGGGTCGTCGAACATGGCCCCGACGGGCGCATGCGCGGTCTGCTCGGCGTGAGTCACTGGTATCGCCTGGAGTGGGGGCGGCAGATGTTGCGCCGGGAGGTGCGGGTGGCGGATTCGGGCCTGGTGGGCAACCTGATGCAGAACGTGTCCTTCTACGCCAACACCACCATCTACGTGATCGCCGGTCTGCTGGCCCTGCTCGGCACGATGGACAAGCTGATCGACGCGGCATCGGACCTGCCCTTCGCCCGGGCCGTCTCCCGGGAGGTGTGGGAGGTCAAGCTGTTGCTCTTGCTGATGGTGTTCGTGGTGGCCTACTTCAAGTTCACCTGGTCACTGCGCCAGTTCAACATGCTGTCGATCCTGATTGGCGCCGCGCCGCCGCCGGGGGAGGGCACCGAGGAGGATGCCCAGCGCTTCGCCAAGGTGAACTCCCTGGCTGGCGACGAGTTCAACCGCGGCATCCGGGCCTATTACTTCGGCCTTGCCGCGGTCTTCTGGTTTGTGCAGCCCTGGCTCTTTGTGGCTGTGACGACGCTGATCGTGCTGGTGCTGTATCGCCGCGACTTCCTGTCCCACACCTACGGGGCGATGAAGCGCTGATCAGCTCTCCGGCTCGAGCTTTACCGACACGGAGTTGATGCAGTAGCGCAGCCCGGTGGGTGCCGGGCCGTCTTCAAACACGTGGCCCAGGTGGGCGCCGCAGTTCTTGCAGACGACTTCGGTGCGCACCATGAAGTGGCTGCGGTCCACCACTTCTTCGACGTTCTCGGGGGCGGCCGCGCTGTGGAAACTCGGCCAGCCGCAACCCGAGTCGAACTTGTGTTCCGACGAAAACAGCTCGGTGCCGCAACAGGTGCATTTGTACTGGCCGGCTTCGTGGCAATCCCAGTAGCGGCCGGTAAAGGCCCGCTCGGTGCCTTTCTGGCGGGTTACCACGTATTCCTCGGGGGACAGTTCAGCGCGCCATTCGGCGTCGGTCTTTTCGATCTTGCGGGTCATCGTGATCTCCGGTTGGGGGCTCCGGATGGAGACGGAGCCGGGCGGGAAGGTTCCCGCCCGTACTCATCAATGCAGGTGCTTGGGCATCTGGTCGGCCTGCTCTTCCGGCAGTTCGGCATGTACGGCTTCGCCTTCCGGCGACGGGTACATGGGCGCACCGCAGTCGTCGCAGTATTCCATCGGAAACTCGTTGTCGAGGGTCATGATGTCGGTGATGCCGCAGGCCCGCAGGGTTGTCTCGATCTCGGCGAGGGTTTCGCTGCTGTCGTCCTCGGCGCCGAGGAGTGGCCACACCACGCCATGCACCACCTCGTTCTGCCCGGAAAGGGTAAAACCGATGCGGAACTCTTCCACCTGGCGCTCGAAGAAGGGTGCCACCACCGCCCGCAGCCCGGCCGCCGGAGCGTCGAGCGTGGTGCTCAGGAAAGCCACCGAGGCCTGGATGGAGTAGGGGCGGGAGGTCTTGTCGGCTTCGCGGCTCGCGGCAAAATAGGCATTCGGCAGCACCACTTCAAAGGCGCAGCCGGTGAGCAGCGGCGCCACGCAGGCTCCGCCCTGGGCGCGCCATTGTTCGAGGGCCTGTTCGCGGGTGCATTCCTCTTCCTGCCAGCGGAAGATCGGGGCGCCCTTGGGCACCATCACGGCGCCGAGCAGGTAGCGGTTGTCGGACAGGAACTGGGCCGTTTCAGGCAGGTTGTCGGTCTTGATGTGCAGGTCGGTGTCGGTCGCGGCGGCCTTGCCCAGGTGCGTGGCGAAATCCGCCGTGGCGCAGTAGCCCTGGGGCAACTGATCCGGGCTGAACAGGAAATCGGCGAGGGCCAGCTTGACGTCCTTGGCCAGCACGTGGGCCTTGAGGTGCACGCGCAGGTTGGCCATCACCGCGGCCGAGATGGGCGTGGCCGGGATGCGGTAGCGCGACCAAGCCATCACCGGTGCGGTAATCAGCAGCACGTCGTAGCGCTCGTCGGACTTGAGGGCGCCCTCGGCGCGCGACTCGATCATGTCGGCGAGTTCGTCGTAGGCATGCACGCTGGCCGTGCTGAGGTGGTCCAGCGTGGTGGTGAGGCTGTCTTCGTCCTCCGCGCTCAGCAGGCCGTCGATGGCTGCGGCAAGGCGCTGGTCCCAGAAGTGGTCTTCGGCCCGACTGCTGGAGTCGGCGAGGCCATTGGCGAGCCACAGGAGCTGTTCGGCGTCGCGCGGCAAGCCGCCGCGGCGCCCGAGTCGGTTACGTTTCATCGGGGCTCTCCTTGTTAGTGTTTGTTGGACAGGGGGTGGGGCTGGACGATCCCGGGCTTCAGTAAGAAGAGGGGTCGAGGCGCACTTCCTGCAGGATGATCGTGGAGATCTCTTCGATGGATTTGGCCGTGGAGTCGAGCCACTTGATGCCCTCGCGCTTCATCATGCGCTGGGCGGCCTCGATCTCGCCGAGGCAGTTTTCCATGGAGGCGTAGCGGCTGTTGGGGCGACGCTCCTGGCGGATTTGCGACAGACGGTCCGGGCCGATGGTCAGGCCGAAGAGCTTGCCCCGGTGATGAACCAGTTCGGCAGGCAGCTTGTTGCGCTCGAAGTCTTCCGGGATCAGCGGGTAGTTGGCCGCCTTGATGCCGAACTGCATGGCCAGGTAGAGGCTGGTTGGTGTCTTGCCGGAGCGCGACACGCCGACGAGGATCACATCGGCTTCCTTCAGATCGGCGTGGGACACACCGTCATCGTGGGCGAGGGTGAAGTTGATCGCCTCGATGCGCCGCTTGTAGTCCTGGCTTTCGGCAATGCCGTGGAAGCGGCCCACCGTATGGGTGGAGCGCTGGCCAAGTTCGCTCTCGAGGGGTTCGATGAACTTGTCGAAGAGGTCGAGGAACAGGGCGTCGGCCTTGCGCAGGGCAGCGACAGCTTCCGGATCGACGAGGGTGTTGAAGACGATCGGGCGGCAGCCGCTCTCGATGGCCGCGTCGAGGATCTTCAGCGCACAGTCCTGCGCCTTGTCGGGCGAATCCACGAACGGAAGACGGTGATTGCGGAAGCGGGTCTCGGGAAACTGGGCAAGCAGACTGTGACCAAGGGTCTCGGCAGTGATGCCTGTGCCGTCGGAGATGAAGAAAACGGGGCGGATCTGGGTCATGGGAGTGCCAACAGGGTAGGGACGGATGCGCCAGGCGGCTTGCGCCAGACCGGCGAAACATCTTATCCCATTCTGGCCGTCGGGCTGAGACAGGCCGCAACAGGGCACGCAAAGCCGTGCGGCACAAGGCCTGTGACCGAGTCCTCAGGGGGAGGGGCGGTGTCCGGGTTAGGATAAACCCTGCATGCGGCGGGGCAACAAAACGACTTACAATAGGCCCCAACAAGAATATTCGACACCATTTTTAACCCTTTTCCCATTCTCCCAGGACGATTCCCTTATGGCCCGTAACGTCATTCCCTTCCAAGAGCTGCGCATGACCGATGTCGAGCAGGTTGGCGGCAAGAACGCCTCCCTCGGCGAAATGATCAGCCAGTTGCCCTCCAGCGTGCGCGTGCCGGGTGGCTTTGCCACCACCGCCGATGCCTACCGCGAGTTCTTGTCCCACCTGGGGCTGGCCGAGCGTATCAGCGCCGCCCTTGAAAGCCTGGATGTGGATGATGTGGTGGCCCTGGCCCGCTGTGGTGCCCAGATTCGCCAGTGGATCGTCGATACCCCCTTCCCGCCGGCCCTCGAAGTCGAGATCAAGACCGCCTACGAGCAACTGACCGCCGAAGGTGACGGCAGTTTCGCCGTGCGCTCTTCCGCCACCGCCGAAGACTTGCCCGATGCTTCCTTCGCCGGCCAGCAGGAATCCTTCCTGAACATCCACGGCTACGAGAACATCCTCCACGCCATCAAGGAAGTGTTTGCTTCCCTGTACAACGACCGGGCCATCGCCTACCGCGTGCACAAGGGCTTCACCCACGCTGAAGTCGCCCTGTCGGCCGGCGTGCAGCGCATGGTGCGTTCCGACATCGGCGCCTCCGGCGTGATGTTCACCATGGACACCGAATCCGGCTTCGACGGCGTGGTGTTCATCACCTCGTCCTACGGCCTCGGCGAAACCGTGGTGCAGGGCGCCGTGAACCCCGACGAATTCTACGTTCACAAGGCCACCCTGGCCCTGGGCAAGCCGGCCGTCATTCGCCGCAACCTGGGTTCCAAGCTGATCAAGATGGTGTTTGCCGACAAGAAGGAAGCCGGCAAGTCCACCCGTACCATCGACGTCTCGGAAGCCGAGCGCAATGTGTACTCCCTGACCGATGCCGACGTGCTCGAGCTGGGCCGCTACGCCATGATCATCGAGCAGCACTACGGCCGCCCGATGGACATCGAGTGGGGCAAGAGCGGTGACGACGGCAAGCTGTACATCCTGCAGGCCCGTCCGGAAACCGTGAAGAGCCAGCAGTCCGGCCACGTGATGGAAAAGTACCGCCTCAAGCAGTACAGCAAGTCCCTCACCCACGGTCGTGCCATTGGCCAGAAGATCGGCGCCGGCCAGGTTCGCGTGGTCAAGGACGCTTCCGAGATGGATCGCGTCAAGGCCGGCGACGTGCTGGTGACCGACATGACCGACCCGAACTGGGAGCCGGTGATGAAGCGTGCTGCGGCCATCGTCACCAACCGTGGCGGCCGTACCTGCCACGCGGCGATCATCGCCCGCGAGCTGGGCATTCCCGCCATTGTCGGTTGCGGCAACGCCACCGAAGTGCTGGACGAGAACGACGACGTGACCATTTCCTGTGCCGAAGGCGACACCGGTTATGTGTACCGCGGCAAGCTCGACTATGAAGTGGTCACCACCGACATGGGCAACCTGCCCGAGATTCCGGTGAAGATCATGATGAACGTGGGCAACCCGGAACTCGCTTTCGAATTCGCCCAGATCCCCAACGGCGGCGTCGGCCTGGCCCGCCTTGAGTTCGTCATCAACAACATGATCGGCATCCACCCGAAGGCGATTCTCGAAATCGGCCAGGTGCCGGCCAGCCTGCGCGCCGAGATCACCCGTCGCTCCCGCGGTTATGCCTCGCCCAAGCAGTTCTTCATCGAGAAGCTGGTCGAAGGCGTTGCCACCATCGCTGCGGCCTTCTACCCGAAGCCCGTCATCGTGCGTCTGTCGGACTTCAAGTCCAACGAATACCGCAAGCTGCTGGGCGGCGAGATCTACGAGCCGGAAGAAGAAAACCCCATGCTGGGCTTCCGTGGCGCCTCGCGCTACATCTCCCACAGCTTCCGCGATTGCTTCGAGCTCGAATGCGCTGCCATGAAGAAGGTGCGCAACGAACTGGGCCTCACCAACGTGCAACTGATGGTGCCCTTCGTGCGTAACCTCGAAGAGGCCAAGGGCGTGGTGGATCTGCTCGCCGAGCACGGTCTCAAGCAGGGCGAGAACGATCTCAAGCTCATCATGATGTGCGAGATCCCCTCCAACGCGCTGCTGGCCGACCAGTTCCTCGAGTACTTCGACGGCTTCTCCATCGGCTCCAACGACCTGACCCAGCTCACCCTGGGCCTTGATCGCGACTCCGGTCTGGTGGCGCATGCCTTTGACGAACGCGACCCGGCCGTCAAGCAGCTGCTGTCCATGGCCATCAAGAGCGCCAACAAGCTCGGCAAGTATGTCGGCATCTGCGGCCAGGGCCCTTCGGATCACTCCGATTTCGCCGAATGGCTGATGGATGAAGGCATCCAGACCATCTCCCTCAACCCGGATACGGTGATTGATACCTGGCTCAAGCTGGCGGCGCACGGCAAGCAGTAATTCGCGCTTGCGGCATGACTGAAAAGGCCGGCTCACTGAAAGGTGAGCCGGCCTTTTTACGTCAGGAGGCTTGCGCGCAAGCGAATTGGGAGCGCTCGCAAGCGATGCGGCCTCGCCCACCGAACAAATCGGGCGTGCCCGCGAGCTCGCGCGGCTTGGGGGCAAGCAAGATCGGCTTGCGCTCACAGCCCGGCGCCTTGCGTGCAAGCCGTCCGCGGCGATCTGTCGAGCCGGTTTTGCTTGCGATCGGATCTGCCGCGCTTGCGGGCAAGTGGATTTTTCTTGAGGGCACGCCGCACCGGCTTGGCCGCAAGGTGGTATCAGACAGAACGCGAACTGACGGATTGGCGCGAGCAGCGCAGAATGCGCTTTGTGGAGTTGGCGGGCTTGCCTGTCGGCTGGCGGGCTTTGTGCACGGAGGCGGTGAATGGATTTTGAATGGTGGCACTGGATCGTTCTGGGCTTTGCACTGGTAATTGCCGAGCTGGCGGTGCCGGCCTTCTTCATCATCTGGTTTGGCCTGGGCGCCTTGCTGGTCGGTCTGGCGCTGCTGGTGCTGCCGGACATCAGTCTGACGGCGCAGCTGGCCATGTGGGTGGTGGCCTCGCTGGGCATGGTGGTTGGGTGGTTCCGGGTCTTCAAGCGGGGCGAGCACAAGACGCGGATCGGCCAGTCGGACGGCGACACGATAGGTGAGATCGGGCTGATGGCGAAGGCGGCGGCGCCTTTTGAGCGCGGCCGGGTGCGCTTCCAGAAGCCTCTACTGGGTTCGGAGGAGTGGGAGTGCGTGGTGGATGAAGCCATCGCCGCCGGCGAGCGGGTGCGGGTGGTGTCGGTGGAAGGCAGTTTCCTGAAGGTTCAGAAGGTTTGATGCGGATTTGAGGAGCGTGCGATGAGTGCCGGATTCATGGTTGTACTGGCGATACTGGTTTTTGTGGCGGTGACCATCGCCAAGGGGGTGCGCATCGTGCCCCAGGGCGAGGAGTGGATCGTCGAGCGGCTGGGCAAGTATTACGGGACGCTCAAGCCGGGCCTCAACATCATCCTGCCCTACCTGGACAAGGTGGCCTACAAGCTGGTGACCAAGGACATCATCCTCGACGTGCAGGAGCAGGAGGTGATCACCCGCGACAACGCGGTGATCCTGACCAACGCCATCGCCTTTCTGAAGGTGACCGACCCGGTGAAGGCGGTGTACGGGGTGACCGATTTCTCCGAGGCGATCCGCAACATGATCATGACCACCTTGCGCTCGATCATCGGCGAGATGGAGCTGGACGAGGCCTTGTCGAGCCGCGACATGATCAAGGCGCGGCTGCGCGAGAGCATTGCCGATGAGGCGGTGGATTGGGGCTTGACGGTGAAGTCGGTCGAGATCCAGGACATCAAGCCGTCCCAGTCGATGCAGAAGGCGATGGAGCAGCAGGCCTCCGCCGAGCGCGAACGCAAGGCGGTGGTGACCCGCGCCGAAGGCGCCAAGCAGGCGGCGATTCTGGAGGCCGAGGCGCGGCTGGAATCATCGAAGCGCGATGCCAGTGCCCAGGTGATGCTGGCCGAGGCGTCGGCGGAGTCGATCCGGCGAATTACCGCGGCGGTGGGCACGGAAACAGCGCCGATGCTCTTCCTGCTGGGCGAGAAGTACATCGCCTCGCTGGAGCGCCTGGGCTCGTCGGAAAGCGCCCGGATCGTGGTCTTGCCGGCCGATTTGCAGGAGGCGGTGCGCGGCCTGATCGGGGGGGCAGGGCGGCGCTGAACCCGGTTCAGGCAGGCGGGGGGACTTCGTCATCGGCGTCGGCCCATGTAGGATAGCTCCCCATGTTTGCCTACATCATTCGCCGCCTTCTTTACGCGCCGCTCATCCTGATCGGCGTGAATCTGCTCACCTTTGCGCTGTTCTTCGTGGTGAATACCCCCGAAGACATGGCGCGCATGCAGCTTGGCGCCAAACGGGTCACCCCCGAGGCCATCGAGCGCTGGAAGGTGGAGCGGGGTTACGACAAGCCGCTGCTGTTCAACGCGGCGGCTGAAGGCCCCGACAAGCTCACCCGGACGATCTTCTTCGAGAAGTCCCTGCGCATGTTCGTCTTCGACTTTGGCCGCGCCGACGACGGGCGGGACATCGCCACCGAGATCAATTCCCGCATGGGGCCGTCGCTGGCCATCGCGGTGCCGACCTTCATCCTTGGTCTGCTGGTGACGATTTCCTTTTCGCTGCTGCTGGTGTTTTTCCGCAGTTCCTATCTGGATTTCTGGGGCGTGGTGGCGTGCGTGGCGATGATGTCGATTTCCGGCTTGTTCTACATCATCGGCGGGCAGTGGCTGGTGTCGAAGGTGTGGCACCTGGTGCCGATCTCGGGTTACGGCGAAGGGCTGGATGCGTCGCGCTTCCTGTTCTTGCCGGTGGTGATCGGGGTGATTGCCGGCATTGGCGGCAGCGCCCGCTGGTATCGCACGATCTTTCTGGAAGAGGCCGGCAAGGATTACGTGCGCACGGCCCGGGCCAAGGGCCTGTCCGAACTGCAGGCGCTGTTCCGCCATGTGCTGAAGAACGGGATGATCCCGATCCTGACCGGCGTGGTTGTGGTGATTCCGACCCTGTTCATGGGCAGCCTGATCTCCGAATCCTTTTTCGGCATCCCGGGGCTGGGCAGCTACACCATCGACGCGATCAATGCGCAGGATTTTCCGGTGGTGCGGGCAATGGTCTTCATCGGGTCGCTGCTTTATATCGTCGGGCTGATCCTCACCGATCTGTCGTATACGCTGGTTGATCCGCGGGTGAGGCTGGAATGATGGGTTTTCAAGTTGTGCTGTTGTGGACCGACCTGCTTCTGTTCGGGCTTCTGGTTTGCATCGGGCTGGCGGGTTGGTCGGCGCGTCGCAGCGAACCCATGCTGGCCGCCTGGCGGCGGGTGGGGGAGAGCGGGGTGGGGATGGTTTCCCTGAGCCTGCTGATGCTGTTCCTGCTGGTTGGTGTGCTGGACAGCCTGCATTACCGGGAGCGCCTGGCTCCGGCGGCGGGCTCGCCGACGGCCGTGGATGACAAGCGCCAACTGTCCACCGAGGTGCGCAGCGCACTCGACGCCCTTGCTGCGCCGCTCCGTACGCGGGTTGAAAAGACCTATTCGGCGCCGCTGGCCTACAGCCTGTTTGCCAAGCAGACCATCGAAGGCGCCGATGGCAGCCAGCGCCGCGAGTTTCCGCGCCTGAAGTTTGGCGGGGCGAGCCTGCAGTATCCGGCGGATGATCATGTCGGCGATATTGTCGGCCGCATCGGCATGGGCCTGGCGGTGGCTGGCGGGCTGTGGCTGGCCTTTGCGGGGGCGCTGGTGAGGGCTGTTGCGATGTCGCGCAAGGTGCCCTTCGGTGCTGCCTGGCGGGCAATCTGGCGTGGCAAGGGCGGGCTTGAATGGCGGGCGGTGCTGCTGACCCTGGGGGCGGTGGGGCTGTTGGTAGGTCCCGTTGCGGCCCTCGCGACCGAATACCACGTGTTTGGTACTGACAAGGTTGGGCAGGATGTGCTCTTCCTGACCCTCAAGAGCATCCGTACAGCGCTGGTGATCGGCACCCTGACAACCCTGGTCACGCTGCCGCTGGCGGTGGCGCTGGGCATCATGGCGGGCTATATGGGCGGTTGGGTGGATGACGTGATCCAGTATGTATACACCGTGCTCAACTCCATCCCGGGCGTGCTGCTGATTGCGGCAGCGGTGCTGATGATGCAGGTGGTGATCGATACGCATCCCCAGTGGTTCGAGACGGCCGCCGAGCGGGCTGATGCACGTTTGCTGGCCCTGTGCTTCATCCTCGGAATGACCAGCTGGACAGGGTTGTGTCGCCTGTTGCGGGGTGAGACCCTCAAGCTGCGGGAGCTGGAGTACGTGCAGGCGGCACGCGCCTTTGGTGTATCTACGGCCCGTATCCTGGCGCGTCATGTGCTGCCGAACCTGATGCACCTGGTGCTGATAGCGCTGGTGATGGATTTTTCCGGCCTGGTGCTGGCGGAGGCGGTGCTGTCTTACGTCGGGATCGGGGTCGATCCGGGTACGGTGAGCTTCGGTACCATGATCAACGCTGCGCGCATGGAACTGGCCCGGGAGCCGATGGTGTGGTGGAGCCTGATCGCCGCCTTCATCTTCATGTTTGTGCTGGTGTTGGCGGCAAACCTGTTTGCCGACGTGGTTCGTGATGCCTTCGATCCCCGTGCGAGTTGATGTTTTGCTGCGCCGCGGGATTTATTTTAGTAATGAT
>JAOAUC010000026.1 GCA_030157785.1 Zoogloea oleivorans | reverse complement strand
GACACCTTCGCTGCTCAAAGAAATGGGATCAAGACGGGACAGGGACGACGCTCACCCTAACGGGCTTGGGAGCGTTTTCTTTTATCGTATTTGGGGAAGTCCGTGGAGGGCAAAGCCCGGAGCGGACTTCCCCGTACAGCACAATTCTTTCGGCTGCACAATCCTGCTTCAGCGGTAGTCCCTCACCCGCAAGTGCCAGGTGACGGGCGTCTCTGTGGTGGCCCAAGGGATGTGATCGTTGAGTTCAACACCACTCCACCCCTTGCCGAGCACCGGGAACCGACCCTATGGCAACAGCAAGACGTGGACATCTATCTGCAAAGCGTTTGCAAGACGTTCAATGTTGTCGATCGAGATATTTCGTACTTGGCGTTCAACGTGCGCCACGAAGGTGCGATGCAAGCCAGATTCCAACGCGAGATCTTCCTGAGACCATCCCCGTTCCTTGCGGAGGCGAACTATGTTCATCGCAAGGAGCTCACGCGCCGTTGGCGCGCGTGAACTAGACGATGATTCGCTGACTGGCATTGAATCAGTGTCTCGGAATGATGCTTTTAAGTCAGCCGCGTTTACGTCACAATATTGCCCCTCCCGACATATTCAGTTCCTACTGAGTTCACGGAAAACGTCCTCACCCGGCCAACGCGATCATTCGATTAATTGGTCACGCGCCGCTACTGAAAGTCTCGAATCGCAATGTTTATTACTGACGTGTCAGCTCATCATCCTTTCATGTCGGGCCTTCTTGGCACTGGAAAAGATGCTTGGCGGGCGGTGGGTATCACTACGCCCAATGAATGGTTTTACGTGAGTTATGCTGTTTTTACACAGGAAGGGCGTTTTTCCGAAACAGTGATGATTTCCAATCCTGCGAACGAGTTGGTAGCTTTTTTTGATCGGGAGAGCAAAGGTGTTTCAATCGTTGGCATCCAACTCGTTAGCCCGCCGTTTTTGAACGGTTCGGCTCACTGGAAGATGGAGCCATTGATCCGAATCTGGAAAAAGCCGTCCGACCCGTTGGCGCACGTGTATGAGGTCGCTGATGGTAAGCAGTACTGCAGCGCTTACGGCACATGGGACATCTCCGAGTATGAATTCTGGAAGGAGTTCACTTCACTCCAGTGATCGCCCAGAGCCTGGATCTGAATGAGGTGCAGATCTGGATGGTCCGTTCAACACCAAAGATCTGGCGCAACTTGTTCTTGGCGGACGGAAGTCACTTTCTGGATCACCCTCCCACCATATGATCAAGGCGATCGTGTTCGACGTGTTTGGTACGCTGGCTGAGATTGGAGATCGGCGCCGTCCATACGCACGGCTTTTGCGCCTCGCAGCGCAGGCCGGACGGATTTCGCGGCCCGACGATGCCGCGCGGATCATGAGCATAAACGGTGACATCTGGGCCATCGCGACGTGGCTTGGATTGGCTCTCTCGCCAGCCCTGTGCGATGAGCTTGCCGACGAGCTCGCGATTGAGATCAGCAGTATTCGACTTTATCCGGAGGTCGTTCCGGTCCTCCGTGCTTTGCAAAGACAAGGGTTGCAACTCGGATTGTGTAGCAATCTGGCCAAACCATACGCACCCCCTGTGTTGTCCCTTCTACCCTTTGAGTTCGATGCGTATGTATGGAGTTTCGAGGTAGGTGTTGTGAAGCCGGACCACCGGATCTACAGCACAGTTTGGCAGTCACTGGCGCTCAGTCCGGGCGAGGTGCTGATGGTCGGGGATACCTACGAGGCAGACTGCCTGGGGCCAAGGCGGGTTGGGATGCACGCAATCCACCTTGCTCGGAACCTGGCAAGCCCCGATCCCCGCTTTCTACGGTCACTATCCGACTTGCCTGCGTATCTGGCACTTCACGCTCCGCCATCCGTTCCGCAGTAGCCTTCGTGCCTCTCTTGGATCTTGAAACGATTCCGGAGCACTCACTAGCGCTCCGGAATCCATTAGCATCGCGCCGCACTCAACATGGAGGACGCATGCATGATCGGTATCGACAACAACACATGGTTAGTCTTCGAGGGGGTGAGCAACTATGGGCACGGGGTCTGGCCGACTCCAATAATCTCGATTGCCACGTTGATCACCTGCGACAGCGACTGGGGCAAGCTCCCCGCTTCAACTCGGCTGGACAATGCGCGACTGGTCTTTCGGGAGGATTCGTTCGACCCCGTCACTCGGGTGCGTCGAGGTCGCCTGTATGAGTGGCGGGACGGAGCCCTGAACCAGATGTGGTTCTTTCCTCCGCATCCGGCAGAGCCTCCAGATCGCAACAACATGTCGATGGATGGCCGGCTGAATCGAATGCTCTATACGTACCACCCCGCCCGAATTTTCGCCTCGGCGTTTCCAAACTCAGTACGTGCCCAGTTGGTACTTGGAACCCAGTCAGCCCCCACTGTCTGGCGGATTGTCTCCGTGGAGACCATCGCATCAGGCGAAGAGCTGATCACGCTGCACGCCCGTTCTACCTTTGGTTGTCTGCCCGAGTTGATCGACGACCATATCCCCAAACAAGCGAGCCCAGAGGTAACGACAATTCTGGACAAGGTGGCCGATGCGGCATTTCGCTCCAGTCCGGTCTCCTTGATCGATCTTTGTCGTGCCGCGACAACCACGGTCCTGGCGTACTGGCTCGAAGCATCCGGAGATGCCCCAAACAACGTCCACCACCTCGACTTGGGCGACTTGCTGAAAGCGTTCGAAAAACAGCAAGGCAACGGCAATACCCAGCCCCCGTCAGCAGCAGGTTCGGCAATCCGTCTGCTGCAGCGCTTTCACTCTCGCGGAAAACCCAACGAGCAAAAACGCTATAACACCCGGCCTCCCACGGAGGAGGATGCCCAGTTCGCCCTAAACGCCCTGGGCTTTCTGCTTCGAGAGCTGGGGTGGGCTCGATGATGCGGGCACGTGCCCGGCAAGCCCCTCAAGAATCGGACAATCAGGACGATCGTCACCGCAACAACTCTCCGACAGACGTACCAGTGCGTCGCGCATGGTGATGAGCGCCTGAATTCGCTCATCCAGATCGCTCAAGTGACTTTCCGCGAGTTGCTTCACCTCCGCACTGGAGCGCTCCCCGTCATACCAGAGCGACAGGAGCTGGCGAATCTGCTCCAGGGAGAACCCGAGATCACGGGCACTGCGGATGAACTTCAGCGTGTGCAGATCCCGCTCCTGATACTGCCGGTAGCCCGCTTCGGTCCGGGGGCTGTGGCCAATCAAGCCGATCTGCTCGTAGTGGCGGATCATCTTGGCCGAGACACCGCTGGCCTTGGCAACTGCTCCGATGTTCATGTCGCCTTCCTCTTATCCAATTTGACGGGGCGCCAACGCCGAAGAAGCAACGCGTTCGACACCACGCTGACGCTAGAGAATGCCATGGCAGCACCTGCAATGACCGGGTTCAGGAGTCCAGCGGCCGCCAGGGGAATGCCCACGACGTTGTAAACACAAGCCCAGAACAGGTTCTGCCGCATTTTGGCGTAGGTGCGACGGGAGATGTCGATGGTTGAAGCCACCAGCGCCAGATCGCCACGCATCAAGGTCACCCCGGCCGCGTGCATGGCCACGTCCGTTCCGGTTCCCATGGCGATGCCAATGTCGGCGGCAGCCAATGCCGGGGCATCATTGATGCCATCGCCGACCATGGCAACGACGTAGCCTTCCCGTTTCAAGGTTTCGATCTCCGCCGCCTTGTCCGCCGGCAGCACTTCGGCCAGACACTGATCGATTCCAAGCTCGGTTGCCACACCATGCGCAGCCCCACGACTGTCGCCGGTGATCAACGCGGTTCTGATGCCCATCTGCTTGAGGCAATCGATATTTGCCAACGCCCCTGGCTTCAGTCGGTCGCCGAAGGCGATCAAGCCCAGCACCGCCTGGGCGCCTTCCGACGCCAACCAGGATACAGTCCGCCCTTCGGCTTCGAGGTGCTTCGCGGTGTCGGCGAGATGGTCCATCATGAAGCCGCGCTCCTGCATCAATCGGGCATTGCCAAGAACGTAGTGTGTTCCATCAATTTCGCCAGCAAGACCGCGTCCGGGTAAGGCCTGAACGAACCGGGCGCTCGTCGGACTCAGTCCGGCGTCCTGGGCAGCCTTGCCCACGGCTCGGGCCAGGGGATGCTCGCTACTCAACTGAAGACTGGCAGCAAGGCTGAGTAGACACTGGGCATCACCGCCACCGGATTCGAGGGCCACGACCTGAGGCTTGCCTTCAGTTAGGGTGCCGGTCTTGTCGAAGACGATGGCCGTCACTTTGTGCGCCACTTCCAGCGCTTCCGCATCCTTCACCAGAATGCCGTGTCGCGCGGCCACACCCGTACCCGCCATGAGCGCAGTAGGCGTGGCAAGACCCAATGCACACGGACAGGCAATCACGAGCACGGCGACGGCGTTGATAATCGCCGTCTCGACATCACCGCCGTAAGCCCACCATCCGCCAAAGGTCAGCAGCGCGATGAGCATGACCACCGGGACAAACACCGCACTCACCCGGTCCACCAGGCGCTGAATGGGTGCCTTGGCCGACTGGGCACTCTCAACCAACCGGATGATCCGGGCCAAAGTGGTTTCCGTACCGATGGCCGTTGTCTGCACCAGCAGCAAGCCGTCAGCATTGATCGCACCGCCACTGACACGATCGCCAGGCTGCTTCGGAACCGGCAGGCTTTCACCGGTCAACATGGACTCGTCCAAGTGGCTGCACCCCTCCACAATCTGGCCATCCACTGCTACCCGCTCACCGGGTTTCACAACAACCACATCGCCCACGCGGACCGCATCGATGGCGATCTCCCGGTCACCGTCGCCAGTACGAATGCGGGCGACGGCAGGCCGCAGCGCCTGAAGCGCACGGATTGCTTCGGTAGTTTGCCGCTTGGCCCTGGCCTCAAGCCACTTGCCCAGCAGGACCAGCGTGATGACAACCGCGGAGGCTTCAAAATACAGGTGAGGCATCTCACCGCCTGTCGGCTTTGCCAGGAGATATACGCTGAGTCCGTAGGCCGCAGTCGTTCCAAGGGCCACCAAGAGATCCATGTTCCCGCTACCGGCACGCAGTGCCTTCCAGCCTGCACGGTAGAAACGCAGCCCCAGCCAGAACTGAACAGGGGTTGCCAACAACAACTGCACCCAGCCGGGCAGCATCCAATGTGCGCCGAAGAGATCAGTCAGCATCGGAATCACGAGCGGAAGGGAGAGGGTCGCCGCAACTGCAACAGGCCACCATTCGGCACCCTGGCGGACTGATGCTGCGGCAGCTGGGGAGCCCTCCGTCTGCAATGCGGCATCGTAACCCGCTTTCCGGACGGCCTCGATCAGGGCCGAGGTAGGCACGCCACGAGTCAGCGTGACATGCGCTTGTTCAGTGGCGAGGTTGACGACGGCACTCACGACACCGGGAACCCCGGCCAGAACCTTCTCCACTCGCGCGGCGCAACTGCTGCACGTCATCCCCGTGATCGCCAAAACCCGGTTTTCCTCAGGGACATGGAAACCCGCCTTCTCAATCGCCTGGCGCACGGTCGCCAGATCAACGACCGAGTCGGACTCCAGCAACGCCGATTCGGTAGAGAAACTGACGGTGGCCCTGGAAATGCCGGGCAAGCGACCCAGCAGCTTTTCTACGCGGGCAGCGCAACTGCTGCAGGTCATGCCCTCAATACCGATCGATAGCGCCTGGCGGGGCAGCGTGACAGTGGAAGAACTCATGATGCAACTCCTGTTGAGGTGACAGGAGCAGGCTAGACCTTGCCATCATGGGAAGGTCAACGGTGCCGGAGCGCATTTTTTCACTTTGCAATTGGGACAACGGTGGAGCGATCCCCCTCAGGGAATCTGGATGAAGCTCCTGTTCCTGACACGAAGGTGACGCAATTGTCACCCCCATGTTCGGGTCTCGTAAGGGTCGGTAGCGCATGCTTCAACTGCAGGCTCACTCATGACCGAACCAAAGGAGAAAATCATGAAACTCATTTCCACCGTATTTGCTGCGCTGCTGCTCGCTGCCGGCGCTGCCCATGCTGACCTTAACGACAAGGACAATCACGTTGAAGGCGTTGGCGGACACACCCTCAACGAACTGCAAAAGCAAGGCAAGCCCACCGCTGCCGACGTAAAGAAGGAACGCGATCTGCAGAAGAACTGGGATCGGGAGAAGGACAACCACATGGAGGGGGTTGGCGGTCATGCCCTCCATGAAGCCAAGAAGATGCCGCCGGCAACAAAGGAAAGCCAGGCCAAAAAGCGCGAAGCCGAAAAGACCTTGGATCGGGGTAAGGACAACCACGAAGAAGGTGTGGGCGGACACGGCCTCTACGAAGCGACCAAGGGCAAGTAGCCCCGACGAGACTCACTTGTAGATCCGACGCGACCACATTCGCGCCTGTTACTCAAGCCCTGACACTCAGTCGGGACTGCCAACAGCCGCGTTTCATCCAGCAACAAAGCGGCCCGACAACATAACAAGCCGCTGACAAAACTGTCATCGGACGGTTTGGCTCCCGTAAGGAGCCAACGTCCATCATAGAAGTGCAGGATCACCTGCACACAACCAAAGGAGAGAGAAATGCTAAAGAAAATGTTGGTCGTGGCCGCGCTGAGCGTCATAGGTACAACGGGTGCATTCGCTTCTGATGAGGCGCGGGCGGCAGCGAAAGAGGTCATCGAGCTGAAAGATGGCTCGACGGTTTATATCTTCAAGGACGGGAAAATGGCCATGGAAGACAAGTACGGCCGTGCGACTCGCATGAAGCAAGAAACCGTCATGGAAACCAAGGATGGCCGGAAGGTCATCATGCATGGCGATGAGGTCATGCGGCTTGACTCGCTACTACGACATGGCGATGGGAGCTAGTTCTTCCGTTGCCGCCTGAATGGCATGAGAGCCCTCAATGCACCCTGAGGCAGCTTGGGGGCTCACGAGATTCATTGTCGATGGCGACTAGTCTCAAAATGCACATCAGAACATTCTGGCGATGGCTTCCACAGGCTTGATGCCAACTCCGAACCGGGCGATGGCTTCCCGGTGTTGGCGTAGCTCTCCGTACGGTAGGTAGCGGATGTTGAGCTCCCTAACCTGTGAGAAGGCCGGCCTCAGCACCTGCTGCCGGACATCGGCCTCTCGTTCATCCGGAGCGACGAGGAATAGATGATGGCGCTGGGCCGCGCCACCGGACAAAGCCAGATCCAGCAGCCGAACGATGCCGGAGTAGATCGAGGTCGTATGTTCGACCTCGAATGCCGCCACCACTGTGCCGGATTCTCGTTCCAGCCAGATCACATCGATGAGCCGCACCGCGTCAGCTCCTTCATTTTGCAAGGCCAGGGGCAAGACCGTGAGGCACCCATCGGCGAGGCGCCCTCCGTTATAGGGCCGACTCTGGTCGTTGCTGGCAATCCACACCGAGAACCCCAGGGCCAGCCCCAGGTCTCTCAGCCACCCTTGCACTTCGGTATGCCCCTCGTCGGAAACCCGATTCTTGTCGAGTTGCTTGGCAAAGGCGGCGGTTTCCTCCCGGACTGCGGCCAGATCCTTGGCCCAGGCATCGGTTGCCTTGGCATCTCCCTCGGCGGGCGGCAAGGGATAGCGCTCCATGCCCAGATCGAACATGAGCCCGGCAACCGCGCCCAGATCATTGGACAGAAGATCCCGGTGGCGCTGATTGAACTCGATGAGTCCCTGCCGCATCGCAAGGTAATGATCCCAACGCCCAAGCTTGACGGCAGCGCCGGTCAACGCGTTGTAGCCTTTGACGATGGCGGTATTGAACGGGACGACGATCGTCGGGTGAATGAAGTAAAACAGGTTGGCCGCGGCGGGGCCGAGGCCTTTGATGCTCTTGGCTTCGAGCGTGCGGATCGCCTGGAGCACGTCGGCCTCCTTGGTGCAGCAGTGGCACGCATGCAGCAGCCGTCCAAAGGCGCGTTGATTGTCCCGGTCTTCGTAGATGTCCGGAATCCGCAGTTTGGGCTTCCACAGGAACGCATGATCGGCCCCCTTGAAGATCTGACGCTGCTCGGCAATCGAGGCCACGACCGTTTGGAGGGATGATCCTCGATAGACGTTGCCGAACGAGCCTTCGTCGATCTCCTTGATGACCTGGCCGATTCCACGTCGGATCGAGCGGAAGTTCTTCAGTCGTTCGGGCCACAAGAACCAGGACTGGTACGTTCCATTCGGGTCTTGCTTCCAGCGATCAATCAAGAGACGGGTGGTTTCAGGCATGACGATGGAAGGCAAAACAGGTAATCGATCAGGGTATCACCAACCGAAGGCTCGACGGGACTCGCACCAACCGAACACGTCCTGCGCCTGGCGTGAACTACACAACCGGCGGCAAGACGCCCAGCTTGAAGTAGCGCAACAGCACCTCATGCAGACGTTGTCGTAATTCGTTCGTCTCTGCCTGCGTGATCGTGACGTACAACGCAGGGGCGATATCCATGAAAGCGGTCGCGATGCGCGGATCAAAGTGACTTCCGGATTCGTGCAGGATGATCTGCATGGCCTCGTCGAGCCCCATCGGCGACTTGTAGGAGCGCTCGGAAGTCAGCGCGTCGAACACGTCCACGACGGCAAAAATCCGGGCAATCAGGGGAATTTCCTCACCGCGCAAACCATCGGGGTAACCTTTTCCGTCCAGACGTTCGTGGTGGTGCCGGATGATCACGGCAGCCTCCTGCAACCAGGGGTTTCCGGTGACGATCTCAGTACCGAGGACCGGATGCGTCTGCATGACCTGGAGTTCGGCGGGCGTCAGAGAGCCCCCCTTCAGGAGGATACTGTCGGGAATCCCGATCTTGCCCACGTCGTGCAGAAAGGCACCGGCAACCAGATGCGAGATGTCCTCCGCCGATACCCCCAGTGCTTCAGCCAAACCGATCGCGTAGAGCGTGACCCGATAGTTGTGGGCATCGGTACCGGAATCCTTCTTGGCCACGGCGTTCCCCAGGGAGCGGATCAGCGACAGGTTCGAGTCCAGCAAGGAACGAGACAAGTCCGTTGAGCGTCGCAGCATGGCCAGCATCAGGGGATACAGGACAAACGCTGTCGCCACCACGGCGCCGACAGCGGTAAGCGCCCCCGTGCGAACCTGATCCCGCTGAGCTTGGACAGTTTCCGCATCGAGCCGGCTGACGGTCCTCACATACCCAACAAGTCGGCCATCGCTACCGGAGATCGGGACAACGACGTGGATCAGATGCTCGGAACCCACTTCGATCCAGGTACGGTGGATCTGATGTCGCTCGGGACGCTTCAAGGCTTGGGCACGGAGCACGTCTATCAGCGAAACGGCGCTACTCCCCCAGTTCTCGTAAACCTGATCGCCATCACCATCAAAGACCTGCAGCCCGACAAAACGACTTTTGTCCAGCAAGCGCTCCAGTTCGTCATGACCGTCAGGCCGGCCGGCGCTAACAATCATCTGCATCGCAGGCGTGGCGAAATGGCGGGCGCTGCGGGTGGCCTGCTCCAGTGCAGCCTGTTCCGCCCGGTAGGTTTCAACGAAATAAGCAACACCACCGGCAATCAGCGCAACCACGGTCGCAGCCAACCCAAGCCTGATGGTCAGCATCCCGTGCAACTGGCCAGGGGTTTCTGGCAACGGGCGGCTCATGTCAGCTTTTCACTTCAGGCTCTGGAGCATTTCGATTTCGTGTTTGAAGTGCCCACTCACCCGGTCCATTGCAAACTGGTGCATCACCGTGTTCTCCGCGAACTTGGCCCGCTCGACATCCATTTCGACCGTGTTCCCATCGATACTGCCTTGGCTGGGGACATGGTATTTCAGTGGGATGGGAGGCTGGGTGCCGGTGCTTTGTCCTGACAAGTGCCCCCCCGAGGTCGTGGTCAGGGATACAGGAGGCACATTCGCCGCCGCCTGGGCGTTACGTAGTGCTTCTTGGAAATCGATGTCAACGGCCTTGTAGCCGGGGGTATCGGCGTTGGCAATATTTGACGCGATGATTTGCTGTCGATAAGCCCTCAACCCCAAGGCGAGTTGCTGAAAATCATGACTTGGGTGCCCCGACCCCACCAGCGGGATGTGACGGCGTTGAAAGCCATCTCCCAGCGAGGGCCATGCATCGCGGTGTGCCGAATTCTGTGCTCCATCGGCACTGGATGCCGGACTGGGCGTCCCAGACAAGACCGTGCCGGGCGTTCTGCCCATGACCTGTGAAAGAGCGGCGGCAAAAGAAGTAGTGCCACTCCCCGAACTGGTGTGAGCACTGTGTCCAGCATCCGAGCTCGGCTGAACCGGCCCAGGACTTCCAATTCCGGTGACGGGTGGCATGGCAACTTACTCCTGTTCGTTCATGATCAGGATGGCCTTCACCGGATCGATCGGTCCGGTCTCGTGCCATTTGCTACTGAGCTTTGACGCGGGTGCCTTGTCCATACAGCCGTGGTTGCACTCCACGACCCAGCGCTTCATCAGCACCGCCTGGCAAAAGGAAAAGGCGATGGCCTCGGGCTTGCAGCCGACGGTCTCAGCCAGGATGCGGCAAGAACAACGGCTCCCGTGTTCATCGTGGGTTGGGGTTTTCATGTTCAAAACACCGAGGCCCCTTCACGGGGCCTCTGAATGACTGCGTTTACTTCATGTCCCGCTGGTGGTTGTGACGCTTTGCATCCTTGGCCGGTGCCGCCTTTTCCCCCGTAGCCTCAGGGGCCGCCGCCGGGATACCGGTCTTTTCCGTCATGTGGGAATGGGGCTTCACCTTCTTCGGCGTGGTCTTCTCGGTTTGCTCGGCAGGTGCCTTGTCGGCATCCGCTGCCTGAGCGCCAAAAGACAGCGCCGCAACGGTGGCAATCAGCGCGGTCGAGAGAAAAGAATTGAGTTTCATTACAGCTTCTCCAAAAAAGGTATTCAGACAGTTCGAGATGCCGGTGGGCGGGTCCGACAAGGCCAGTTTGTGCTTCTGGAACCGTCAGGGACATGACCCGGTGATTACATTCCTGTCAGGTTTCTCTTGGCCGCTACGCACAGCTAGCGCTTCGGGAGCGCCGCCAGGAACGCCTTCTGAAATTCCAGCGTGCACGAAAGCAGTGCCGACCAGTGGTCCACCGCAATCCGGCCGCTTGCCGCGGTGAAACCCGCAACGTCTCCCTGCAACAGCACTTTGGGGTCTTGGTCAGCCTGATGCACCCACTTGTGCATCGTCTCGGTGGTCAATGTCGTCACCTGCTCGCCGTAGGTAAAGCCCAGGCGGCATAGTCCGGCCGCTACGTCGAGATTGGCTTGAAGACGCGCTCTCAGGTCTTCGTTCGCTTCTTGCATGATGTCCCCCTGTTTGAGCCGAACCGGCCGAGATTCGCGTCGGCTCGCCAATGACTTATTTACCAAGGCTCTCCGCCAGGTCGCGATGCCCCTTTTCCAGTGCCCGGGCCTCCTGGGCAGCTTCCTTGAGCTTCGCTTTCAAAGCGCCACAGTGCGATGCCCACATCCCGACATCGCCTTTCGGACGCCCCGAGTACGCGGTAACCATTTTTTCGTGTTGCTTGGCTTCGGCCTCATAACCAGCCGCTTTTTTCGCGAAGTAGTCCGCAATGCGCTGATGGTCCGCTGCCGTCGACGCGCTGGAGATGAACTCGGGCATCTCTGCAACGGGGGGAGTCGATGAGCAGGCGCCTAACGCAAGGATCAGCGCCGCACCGGCGAGTGTCGTACCTAGACTGCGTTTCATGGTGTCACCTCCTTGTGAGTCCACAGGATCAGTGTGCGATCCGGCGGCTGACAATGGGGTGACGCAGCCATTACATCCCTGTTCCTGGAATGTCAGGTGTAGTGGTCTAATTTCCTCGGACACCTCGATAGGTGGATCATCCACCCGTAGAGGAGAACTTGATGAAACAGAAACGCCGGGCGTTCGATGCGAGCTTCAAGCTGCAAGTCGTCCAGATGATCAGGGACCAAGGCCTGAGCGTCGGTCAAGTGTGCCGCGACA